>CAZPQE010000659.1:0-3042 GCA_964588615.1 uncultured Clostridia bacterium
CCGCACAGATAAAGCCAGGCTCCTGGTCAATATCGAGTCTCACTTTCAATCACACTCACCGCTCCTCGGCGAGCTTGCGAGAGGTGATATCCTGAGTCGTGCCTGCGAGCAGAGTCACCACGCCGTCGATTCTTGTGACGGATTCGAAAGTCGCGGAAAGATATCGCGGAGGGAGTCGCTCAGGGTTGGTGCGAAAATCGACGCTGATCACCTCGCCGGTCTTCAGAGCCTTCACGTAAGCGGTCGTTATCAGTTGTCGGTCTTCGGCCTTCACCATAAGGAGGAACTCTTCGAAATTGGGCATTCCCAGCGCAGGGTCGCGCTGAAATATTCTGTACATCTCATGCGACCAGACGCCCGTCTGCGTCGCCGGATCGATCTCTCAGCTTCCGATACGCGCCCTCGCCTGCGCCGCTTCGAGACTGGTCTGACTCTTTCGCAGCGATTCTTCAGTTCGCAATCGCTCCCTCTCGCGCTCTTCGAACGAGGCGGCCATAAGGTCGAAGACTTCAGCCAGTCGCAGGAGTTCATCGGGGCCGCGCTTCAACTCTGCGCGGGCTGAGAAATCTCCCTCGCTCCACCGTCTGGCCGCGCCTGCAAGAGCCTCGATTGCGGGCCTGAAAAAAAGCCTCGCGCCGAGCCAGACAAAAGCGAGAGCCAGCATTGCAATCACGCCGAGCCAAAAGAAAATCATGATTCCACCTCTCGACTCTTCGATCCACGACCTGAAACGGGAAGAATATGTTTGCCAAAACGATAGTCCCACTGCGAGCGGGCATCAAGCGGCGGGTCGGTTTCAAAGTCTGCGTCAATTATTGAGCGAGGATGAAGGGCAGAGCTTTTCTATCACGCACTCTTCACACTGCGGAGCGCGCGCCTTGCACACTCTGCGACCGTGATAGATTAGGAGGTGAGAAAAATCGATCCAGTATCGTCGAGGCACAAGACGAATCAAATCCGCTTCGATCTTTTCAGCCGTTTTTTGTTCAGTGAGTCCGAGGCGATGCGTCAATCGGTCGACGTGCGTATCGACGACTATGCCCTCGACGACGCCGAAGGCATTCCCCAAAACGACGTTGGCCGTTTTGCGCGCCACACCGGGAAGCGCGAGCAGGTCTTCCATCGTTTCAGGCACGCGGCCTTCGTGTTTTCGAGAGATGATCTCGCAGGCGCCTTGAATCGAACGGGCCTTGTTGCGATAAAACCCCGTCGAGCGAATGTCCTCTTCAAGCTCCGTGCGCGAGACTTTCACATAGTCATCCGCCGAGCGATATTTTCTGAACAGATCACGGGTGACGATGTTGACCCGTTCATCGGTGCATTGAGCGGAAAGAATGGTTGCGATAAGAAGCTCAAGCGGGTTTGTGAAATTCAAACTGCATCGGGCATCAGGATAAGCCTTTTTGAGTTTGTCGATTATTTTGCGGGTTCTGGGTTTTTCTTCCAGGGTCGCCACTTTCTACCTCGAAGCCGATTGAATTTTCCTGATCGAGCAGTATTGAACAAAGCAGGCATTTGAGGCAACACTACTCTCGAAATTCGCCGCCCGCTTCGTTCATCATTCGAAAACCCTGTCCGCTTGAACGCTTCGCGCAAGCTTACGGCAGATTCTCCCCTGTTATGAGGTGCCATGGCACCAGCTTGAAGTTCTGATTGAAACCATCGTTCAACCCGTCCTGAGCTATAAAGACGCCGCGCGGGAAAGCCGGACCGAGATTTGCCGTCGTCACGTCAATACCATCGGTATTACTGACTTCATCTATGCCGTTGCCGGCGATTATCTGAAAGGTCTTTACATATCGATTTCTTCCCTCGCGCCTGTAGATGACATACGAATTGTCGCCCTGACTGGAGGCTATGAGATAACCCTTTCCATTTTTTCCATAAGCGATTGTCAGCCCCTCGACATCGGCGGCCAGACGACCTCGCGGGCCGGTCCTGTCTACGAGTGTGCGCCTCCCTCCGCCGTTCGGCTCTGCTCGATATTTCCAGATGCCCACGTTTTCTTCGCCTATGTAGAAATAACCGAGATCGTCATCGGCCACACATCCTTCAACCTGAGAGGCGAGTTTGAGCGAGCGAACTCGTCTGGCGTCTACTTTGCGCTCGCCGTTGTCGAACAATTCCCACTGCTCTACCTGGCCGAACTTGTCGTTGACGAAGTAGTAGAACTTCCCGGTCTTCGCGCTCCGGTACATACAGCAGCCATAAGCCATAACGGTCTTCACACGCCTTGCGGCGACATCTTCGAGCATTCGAGTGAAAGGATTCATGCGATAGAGGGCTATGGTGTCATCGCTTCGATTGCTGGCCGCGACCAGAGCCACTGATTCGCCGCCTAGAGGAAAGCCTGCCCGTATATCAACATTGTTCATTTTTCCATCGGGCAAATACTGAATTTGTTTGCCCGCCAGATCGTAGACCGCAATCCCGCCCTGCTTATCCGTGCCTATGATCGCGCTGCGGGAAGCATCTATTGGATCGATCCAGATGGCAGAATCGTCTGCCGCATCCTCTGCGTTCGGCACCGGAGAGGTCTCGACGGTTGCAGCAACCGATTGAACAGGTTTCACAGTTGAGCGCGAGGCAGGCGTCGCGCGCCTGTTTCGCATTACCGCAGGGTCTGCAGTCGTTGGATGCGCGACTGCCAGGAGTGAAAAGGCCATAAGTACAGAGTAGGCCCAGGTAACTCTCGCTTTTTTCTTTCTCGTTTCCTTGTTCATGATGCGACCTTTCAAAAGATATAAAGATATTCTTCTACATTATCAAAATCGAATAACCATAGATGCCAGCGGACGTTACATGGTTATAACGGGGAGGTTAATTTATTATTGAGCGAGCGCGACGCCGAAGCTGGTCGTGGCAGTCGGATATTGAGATTAACTGAGCCGACATTTCACCGTTTCGGAAAATCGCTCCATCTCCTCCATTTGAGGGCTGCATTGCAAGAGCAACAAATCCACTCCCGCGCGCTCTTATGTCAGGATACATTTTGTAAATAACGAGTAGCGAAGGAGTAAGCCTCATTGAGAAACTTACTCC
>CAZPQE010000660.1:0-3041 GCA_964588615.1 uncultured Clostridia bacterium
AACTAGAGGGAAGACCCGTTACTTTTTTTCATTTGAATTATGCGACACGCTCTATCTACTGGCGGCTGGATTGGTTGCAATCTCGCCGCCTGGCTCGGCTCCTGATGAGCCGGACTGTCCGGCTCAGGCAGAATTTGTCATTTGTGATTAGACCATTTATTTCGTTTTCCCAGTCAAAATCCAGACCAAGCCAGGCATTCCAAATCAGACTGAGCTCAAGATAGGGTATGCGGTTTCCATGAGGCGGGTCTGTGAAAATGTAATCTATCGATTCATCCGGGATTGGAATATCAGTCGATGTTCCCCTGCTCAACAGGTAGCCTTGAGGAGATTTTTGCAACTCGTCAAAGGAATCGCATTCCTGCGCGCTCGAAGGTATCAGATGGCAGACCTCTTCTTTGCCTCTGAGTATACGTCGAAAACGATTCTCGAAGCATCGCCAGGCATGAATTTCGAACCGTTCTTTGGAACCCAGTAGCCGATGACCCAACTGCCGACCTCCGCCTTCCCGTTCTCCCTGTTTCTGGAGGTTTTTCCCCGGCGACAAATTACAAAAACCATTTTACTGGCCTGGGGGAGAGCGACGCTGAAACAGAATTCCATGACGGACCGAATCTTTTCATTTTCGATCCGGCGAATCCTTTCCAGTATCAAAGAAAGACCGTAGAGGGCGCGAGGAGTGAACAGGTTGCACACTCTGTCTCCGCGTTTCGCATTGATCCTGTTGTTTTCCACTAACTCATCGGTCGGATACCAGAAGGGCGAAGTTATGCATGCCTTGATCAGAATTTCATCTTTCTCAGCAGGAGACTTTATGCCTTTGCTGGTTTTACAGGCTTTGCATTCAACCCACATTTCTTTGGGCTGCTCATTTTCCCAGATGGTGTGAGTGGCGATTGCGTCAGAGGAAAGGGAAAGGGGGACATTCAGTGCGGTACAGACAGTCTATCTGCTCTTCGACTTCTTTGCGGAGCCTGACAAAACATTCTTTGACAGCGTTGGTGTACACATGCTCCAGACCCATCCTGGTCGATACGATGGCAATAGGATTGATGTCGATTCCCATCGCGCGCCTGTTCAATCGAATCCCTTCGATGATGGCGACACCCGAGCCGCAAAAAGGATCTAGAATTATATCGCCTGTTCGAGAGTGGCGCTCGATGTAGCGAGCCACCAGATTGTAGGGCTTCTTCGACCAGTACTTATGCATGGCATATCGGCCCTTGTATGTCTTAGGGGCTTCATTGCCGTTTTCGGCCTGTTCGATGGCGATATAATGCGAAGGATGCTCGAATAGCGGCAGTTGTTTTGCCTGTGTCGTCATGCGCGAGATTGTATCACAGCATTATTATTGCGGATTGTCAGTTGTCACATCGCCGGGCACGAAAACTTATTGCTTTCTGCTCTGCCACAGCCTTTCGGCAAGTTTGAATGACTGCTCGCCGTTTGGATATCCTTCGAGGATGACTACATCCGCGCCTCGTCGCTCGATTGAAACCGCTCCCTCGCCGGTCTGATACAGGCGACGGGTCGCGCCCGGTTCCAGCCCGGCGACCCTGTATCGCTTCTCTGTGCGTTCGGAGTAGGCGTCGAAAAATTCCCCGGCATCCTGCTCGGTGTCCCAGGTCGTGTAAATGGCAATGAGCAGTTCTCCCGTTCGACGGTTTTCATAGAGCGCGTAGCGGTCTCCGTCCCAGCCTGCGGCAGCCACCACCGCGCGCCGCTTATCGATGAACTCGGAAAGCATCAACTGACAGCCGAACTCGCCATTGATGTCGGCATCGACCTGCTCCCACTCGCGTCCGAGCGAGGGGGCGATATCGGCGAGTTCCACCTTGACCGGCTTGTCGAATTCGAGGAACCGCTCAGGGTGGATGATCTGCTCGCTGGATGCGGGAAGGCGATTGTAGGCGTCGTTGATTTCTTCTATCGAACGCGATTTCATGACCGCATGCACGAAGGCAGCGCCGTAGGAATAAGGGAACTGAAGACTTTCGCGCAGTACGGCAGGGGCGGCGGCCAGCGCCGGGTAGCGGTTTGCATCGACTGGCTCGTCGCCCTTCATCAGCATCTCGATGAGCATACCCATCACTTTGGCGTCCGGGTGGCGTCCCTGTTCGTCCAGAGCATACTGGTACATCACGAAAGTGGCGTCGCCTTCTATCAATGAGCGCGCGGCGAACTCGGCGTCGGCATCGCCTTTGGGCCATTTCTCGAACCGACGCAGATTGAAATGCTGATCCTGAAGAGCGTGAACCAGTTCGTGAGCGATCACGATCTTCTGCTCTGAGAGCGGCAGCCAGGCGGCCAGATAGAACTCCTGAGTCCGGGGTTGATAGAAGCCTGCCACCTGCTCGCGGAGCAGCTTGACATAGTAGCCTCTCAGGTCGAAGTCTCTGGCGATGAGGCCCAGTTTGACCAGAGTTTTGCGGGCCGCCTCGAATTCCGCAGGCGAGTAGCTCTCATCGAGATCGCGGATGACCTCGCGCTGGATTTCGTCCCGCGTCTTGAGTCCGCGCTTGACCGTCTGTTTGACGGCGAGGCGGCGAAGGCGGCTCACGTCTCTGAGAACTTCGTCGGTCGCCCGCAGCATATCGGCGCCGCTCGTCGAGGGGCGCTGGAGGGCGGCTCCGGCAAAAAGCGCTGCGGCGAGCAGAAACGAAAGGACGGCGGTCATTTTTTTGAGCATCGCTGAAGACCTTACATCCAAAGATGGCTGTCAAGGATTGTCCACGCCCTCATGGGCTTTGTCAAATTTCGCTAATTTTATCTTGGTCGCCAAGTCGCAAAAGGGTACGATTGTCTGAGCCTCGGCCTGATGATCGATGCTTTGAGGTCACGTCGCGCAGAGATTTAACAGGGTCAGAGCGCTATGATCTCTTCTCCTTACAGTGTAAATCGAAGAGGTGAAAAGTCAGTGTCGGTGTTGCTGGTGAGCCGCAGTGAAAAATGGCTTGAGTCTGCGCAATCGATTCTCGGAGGCCAGGTCTGCGCGCAATCAGACAGCGTGGCTTCGGCAATTGCGATAGCCCGTGCCGAAA
>CAZPQE010000661.1:0-3032 GCA_964588615.1 uncultured Clostridia bacterium
GCATCAACGGATGGACTGCCGAACCGAAAGAAAAATACTATGAGTTGCGCGGGTGGAAACTGCCGGAGCGTTCCTGAGCGGGAGCCTGCTTCGACTGTCAGGGCGTGAATCCGAGTCGGCGCATCAGGTTGGAAAATCGCGGATCGCTGCGAAACTCGTCGAACACCGGATCGGTCTGAAGATCCAACAGACGATCTGAGTGCGATTGATAAGCCTTCTCCAGAAACTCGAACACGCGCTCCCTGTCGCCAAGTCCCGCATAAACTTTTGCCACGTAGTACGACGATATATAACGTCGCTTCGACATCTCCTGCAATTTCGCGAGCGCCGTTTGCGTTTCACTCTTTTTGCCCATCCTCGCGTAGAGCCAGCCCAGATCCGAGTAGTAGGCCGGGTCTTCTCTGATCGCCAGAGCTTTTCGGGTCTCGTCCATCGACTCCTCAAGCATTCCCATTTGCGCCAGCGCAAGCCCGATTCGGCGATGCGCCTGCGCCGATTTGATATCCAGGCTCAACGCTTCTCTGTATAAAGCTATCGCCCTGTCATATTGCCGCCCGCAGTAGTATACCCAGCCCGTCTCGTAACGAATCCGCGACGATAGCGGATCAAGCTCCTGCGCTACTCTCAATTGTCCCAACGCCTCCTCGAATCTCGACAGATGTGTGAGGAAGCGACCATAAGCGAGATGAGCCGCGCTGTTGTTGGGATTGATCTCAAGGGCGCGCTTGTATTCTGCTTCCGCTCCCTGCCTATCCCAGTCGCCCCACCACAGGGCTTCCGCCATCGAAAGATGCGCTTCGTCGAGCGAGTCGTCCGATTCGAGAGCCTTGAGCGCGTACTCCTTCGCTTTCGGCAGAGCGAAACTCGGGGCCAGAAAATTGTCCGAAGCCAGACTGAAGACATCCGACAGACCGGCGTAAGCGGACGCATAGTTCGGGTCAAGGGCTATGGCCTGAGAGAAATTGTCGTGAGCTTTGTATCCGCTCTCCGGGTTGGTCTGGCTGAGATAGACGCGGCCCTTGAGGTAAAGCTCATAAGCTTTGGCGTTTTCCGTCGAATGCTTTCTTAATCTCTGCCTGTCGGATTCGGTCATCATCACGGCCAGATCTGTCGCCACTCGTTCCGAGATGGAATCCTGAACCTTGAAAATATCGGCGGCTTTTTCGTCAAACTGTTCAGACCAGATCACGCGCCCGTCTTTTACGTCAAGCAGGCGGACGGTGACTCTCAGGCTGTCGCCGAGTTTCTGGATGCTTCCATCCAGCACGTATTGAGTACGAAGTTCGCGTCCGGCCTTAACAACGTCCTGTTCGAGACCCGCGTATCTGGCGACTGCGTTGATGGGGCAAACGGTGATCTGTTTCAGTTTGCCCAACTTTGAGATCAGCGTTTCTGCCATGCCAAGTTCGAGGTATTCATCGCGGCTGTCCGTAGCCACGGGTTTGAATGGCAGCACCGCAAGGGATTTCGCCTGACTGTTGGGCGCTTCGTTATTTCTCGGCAGGTAGTATGCCGCGATCATCAAACTGAGAATAATCAGGCAAGCTATCGCGCTCGCAGCGATGATTCTCGATCTTCTTTTCGCGCCTGTTTTTCTTTCCTCCACTGTTTCCACAGCCGCGCTCTTTTTATATTCACTGGCATCGCTGGGAATAATTTCGCCATCGGGCGTCAGAGGCGCACTGGTCATCGCTTCAGTTTGATAACTCACGTGAAGAGTTGTCTTCTCATCGTCGGATATATCGGTTGCTTCGTCTGACGATTCGAGCGGCGCGCTGCGTTCAAGCCTTTGTTGAAGTGCGAGTTCCTGATTGAGGTCTTTCAAATCGACGAGCATCTCTCTGATGGCCTGATAACGTTCCTCTCTCTCCTTGCGCAATGACTTTGACACGATTCGCTGCAACTCGGCGGGCGTCTCCTCCGCGTAATGATTCAAAGGCAGAGGGTTTCTCTCCATTATCGAAACAAGCACATGGCTTATGGTCTCGCCTTTGAAGGGGTTTCGTCCGGCGATCATTTCATAAAGCACGACTCCGAAGCTGAATATATCGGAGCGCGCGTCGACCTCGCGCCCACGGGCCTGCTCAGGCGACATATAATTCGCAGTTCCCATCCTTGTGCCGGGGTCTGTGCGCACATTTTCCGCTGCTGCCAAATCGCCGGAGGTTTGCTGCTCGGTCAGCTTGGCCAGTCCGAAATCAAGCACCTTCAAAATCCCATCGCCGCGCAGCATGATGTTTTCCGGCTTGATGTCGCGATGCGCGATGCCTGCCGCGTGAGCCGCCGCAAGCGCGCTCGCTATTTGTATTGCTATATCGAGAATGCTGCTCAAAGTGAGATATCCGCGAGCTATTGCCTGACGCAGAGTCTCGCCGTCTATATATTCAGTCGCGATGTATTGAATTGAATCGGCCTCTCCGATATCGAATATGGTGATGATGTTGGGATGATTCAATGCCGATGCAGTGCGAGCCTCCTGTTGAAAGCGGCGGAGTCGTTGTTCATTACAAGTGAAGGAGGAAGGCAATATCTTCAGGGCAACCTTGCGCCCCAATCGAGTGTCTTGGGCAAGGTAGACTTCGCCCATTCCGCCTGCGCCGAGAGGAGAAAGAATTTGATAAAAGCCTATCCGTCGCCCGATCATCCCCGTCGGATCGTCGATAGTCGCTGCGCCGTCTTCCAAAACAGGCACGGTCAAAAAGCTCTCGCCCCGCTCGCTGGAAGCTATAAGGGATTCGACTTCCCGGCGCAACTCGTCGTCGCCCTTGCAGGCTTCTTCGAGAAATCGGGCGCGCTCTCGAGGGTCGCGCCTCAAAGCCGATTGAAGCAGATCGTCTATTTTTTCCCAGCGTTCGGGTGTCATATCGTCAACACTCATCCGGCGCAGGTTTATCGCTCACGGCGAGCAACGACGAAATTTTATTTTGAGATCGTAAAGCCATATCGCTCCGTTTCCACGACGCGACGAATGGCGAGATTATAGCACTTTATTCGACCGCCGATTCATCGATAAACGCTTCATTGGTAATGCC
>CAZPQE010000662.1:0-3030 GCA_964588615.1 uncultured Clostridia bacterium
CTTTTTGTGGTCTGTTTGTGCCTCATTTTATCGCATTTTGCCTGGGTTTTTGCACCATTTTTCCATTTTGCAAAAGTTCAGTATCCCTTACGATCGGGATTTGATATCGCCAGGCTCATACCCGCATCCCTGAATCGGCGTTGCCCTTCTTATGTCACCTGCCGCTGTGCTGCTATAATGCCGCCGATGACGGGCAGGCAAGCTCTACAACCTGATGTCTGGCTCGAAGAGCATGGCGACGTTCTTTTCCGCTACGCGCTGCTGCGACTGCGCGACACTTCTCTTGCCGAAGAGATGGTGCAGGAAACGCTGCTTGCCGCGCTTCAATCTCACGACAAATTCGCCGGACAGTCTTCCGAACGGACATGGCTCACAGGAATACTCAAGCACAAAATAATTGACCACTTTCGACGCGCCAGCCGCGAGCGCGCGGCAGACCCTCCCGATCCCATGTCGGAAGACGCGGCCAGGCTCTTCGATGAGTCCGGTTACTGGCATCACGACATCGGCCCCGTCGATTGGGGAGCAAACCCGCTCAGGGATTTCGAGCATAAGGAGTTTCGAAAGATAATCGAGCGATGTCTGGGCGAACTCCCTCAGCGGGCGGCCAGCGTCTTCACTCTTCGTGAAATGGAAGAGATGGCCAGCGAAGAAATCTGTAAGGTTATGGGCATAACCACGACTAATCTCTGGGTGATGCTTCATCGAGCGCGAGCGCACATGAGGCATTGTCTGGAGATGAAATGGTTTGGAAAAAAAGACACGATGAGTTGAAGGCGGCGCGAATGTCACTCGCAAAGTTAAAACTTCGATGGATCATGTGGCTGGCCGGAAAGCTGCCGCCCTGCAACGTCATCGCTGAAATGGTGTCCGAATCGCTTGAGCAGAAATTGTCGGCGCGACAGCGAATAAAGAAGCGCCTGCACTTTATGATCTGCGAGTGGTGCTCACGCTACGAGCAGCAGTTGTTGACGCTCAGAAAATCCCTTCGCCTCTACGCCGAGCAGGCGGACGATTCCCTTCCTTCCCTGTCTCCAGAAGCCCGCCAGCGAATCAGCAAATCGCTCAACCGCGAGCGGTGAAAAAGATTTTTCCGCCCGGCAGATTTTTTTTGTAAGGATTCGCCGCTTTATGCGACCAATAGGCGAAACAGGAATTCAAGGCAATCAGTATTGAAGATGGAGGGCGATGCTATGAGCAAACTGAGCAAGGAAAGCGAATTTGAGAAGGCCGCAATGCCTCATATCAACGATCTGTTCCGCACCGCTATGCGGGTGATAAGAAATCGCTCTGAGGCCGAAGACCTGGTTCAGGAAGCTTACCTTCAGGCGTGGAAATCTTTTCACCGCTTCGAGCCTGGAACCAACTGCCGGGCCTGGCTGTTCAAGATTCTCTTCCATGTCATTCATCATCATCGCCGCAAATGGTTCGGCCTGGGGTCGAGGATAGTCGAGATGGAAGAAGGCGCGCTCGAAAACACGCTGGTCTATCAGCCGCCCGTGCCTCAGCATTTGAGCGATGAAGACGTGCTTGCGGCCCTTGACCGCGTGCCTGTCCAGTATCGCGAGGTCATTCTTTTGGCCGACGTTGAAGAGTTTTCTTATAAGGAAGTCGCCCAAGCTCTGAGCATACCCCTAGGCACGGTGATGTCGCGGCTCAGTCGCGGAAGAAAGATTCTCCGCGAGGAACTCGCCGCATTCGCTTCCTGGGAAGCGCGCAACGCAGTCCAGGCAGTAGGAGCCTGATGGCGAAGAAAATCAGGTGAGAATGCGCGCGCTTCGGCTATAATTGGCGGCGCTATGAGAGCCACGAAGATTGTGTCAATCGCCGCTTTGATTCTGCTGCTCACTTCTGCTGCCCGCGCTCAGTTCGATATTCCAGGTCGTGAGGGGCTGGTAAACGACTTCGCGTCAAAGCTCACGCCCGAAGCGAAGCAGTCGCTCGATGCCCGGCTGCGCGAATTCACCACCCGGCATCAGGTCGAACTCGATGTTGTAATCATTCATCAGGATCAACTCAAAGGCCGTCCCATCGAGGAGTACTCGGTTCAGATGGCCAACAAATGGGGCATAGGCGCAGGGCTTGGCAAAGTGGGATTGCTGCTCCTCGTGGCGATAGGCCCGGCTGACGCTCAGGGAATCTATCGCGGTTCGACTCGATTGGAAGTAAGCCGCCGTCTCGAAGCCGACATAACGAACGAGGTTGCGGGAGAGATAATCCGCCAGATGCGCGACGATCTCAGAGCGGGACGATTCAGTGATGCGATCCAACGAGGAATAGACGGCGCGGATCGCGCTCTGGCAAAGAAACTCGATCAGCCCGCGCAAACGGTCTCAGAAGAATCGAGCAGATGGTTCATGAAGGGAACCATGTTTCTGCTGGCGATATCGTTTATCGTCGTCGCGTCGGTCTCTGTCATAATAGTCGTCATCTTCAGGCGCAGAGCGCAGCAGAGAGTCGAAAGCAATGCTCGTGTCAGCAAACAGAAAACCTACAGCAAGTCTCAGGTCAAAAAATCGAAGCGTCGCGGCAAATCCCGCGCCTCCAGTCCCGTCAGCAGCTATCAGAGCGATTCAACCAGCTTCACTTCTTACGACACCGACAGCTATTCGACGACGAGCGACTGGGGCAGCAGTTCGAGTTCTGATTCGAGCAGTTCCGATTCGAGCAGCAGCAGCGGAGATTTCGGCGGGGGCGGCGCGAGCGATAGCTGGTAGACCATTGAGCTTATTGTGTCAGTAGCCCGAACGTCAGGGCGCAGGCGGCTCAGTCTCAGCCCTCGCCCACGCGCTATCTACTGACACCTCCCCTGAACACTCGCGTGAAGAAAGGCGATTTATGAAAAGACTCCTGCTGATGGTCGGTTCCTGCGCGCTGATGTGCGCAATCACAGCCAACACTCTCGATGCTCAAACCCCGGAGAAAAGAGCGATCACGCTCGATGACCTCGCCGCGATCAAAGAAACAAGCGACCCGCAAATCTCGCCCGACGGCCAGTGGGTCGCTTACACCGTCACCTCTTTTGATCTC
>CAZPQE010000663.1:0-3023 GCA_964588615.1 uncultured Clostridia bacterium
TCGGAACTGGCGGGCGCGGGCTATTCCTTCGTCGATGACTTCCGTCAGGCCGACCTGGTTTTAGTCAACACCTGCGCCGTCCGAGGCAAGCCGGTGGAAAAAGTCCAGACCCTGCTCGGCGAGCTCAGAAAAGAAAAACATCGCCGGCATCTGACCATCGGACTGCTCGGATGCCTGGCCCAGCTTCCCGAAGGCCAGAGGATGGGAAAGCGTTTCGGCGTCGATATCATGCTCGGCCCCGGATCGCTGACCGAAATCGTCCCGGCCATCGAGCGCGGCAGATTCCAGTCCTTCGAATTCAAAGAAGAACTTCGATTCTACTCGCCTCCCCCGCCCAGGGGCGCGGTGACTGCGCACCTGACCATAATGCGCGGATGCAATCATCGCTGCACTTATTGCATAGTCCCGGCCACGCGCGGACAGGAGGTCTCTCGCCCTGCTGACGACATCATCCGTGAAGCCCATGCGCTCAAAGACGCAGGAGTCGTCGAGGTGACTCTGCTCGGACAGAACGTCAATTCCTACGGGCTGGAGCCGGGCACGGGCGCGCGTCGCCACTCGCTTGCGGGCTATCCCTCGTTTGCCGAACTGCTCCGCATGGTCGGGCGGGTCGGAATCCCGCGAGTGCGGTTCGTAACTTCTCATCCGATAAACTTCGACGACGCGATCATCGAAGCAATAGCCGACACTCCCTCTGTTTGCCGCTACATTCATCTGCCTGCGCAGTCTGGATCGAACCGGGTGCTCAGGCGCATGGCCCGCGAGTACACGCGCGAGTTTTACCTCGACCGCGTGCGCCGAGTCCGCCAGCTTCTGCCCGACGCCACCATTTCGACCGACATCATCGCGGGCTTTCCCGGCGAAACCCAGGAGGATTTTCAGCAGACGCTTTCGCTCTATGAAGAAGTTCGATACGACGCGGCTTATATGTTCATCTACTCCGAGCGCGAAGGAACGCCCGCCGCGCTGCACTTTGCGGACTCCGCGCGCGGAGTGAAGACTGAACGATTAGGGCGATTGATCGAACTTGCCAAAGAGATTTCGCTTGAGCAGAACAAAAAGTGGATCGGGCGGGAGGTCGAGATTCTGGTCAAAGGGCCGTCTGAAGAAGAAGGTTTTGCGCAGGGCCACACGCGGGGAAATCACGTCGCGATAATCGAAGGCGATCTCGCTCCGGGAATACATCGAGCGAAAGTCCTTCACGCCACGCCCAATCGATTGTACTGCGTAAGCGGCGAAGGAGACGGAAAACCGCTCTCCTCGATCAATCCTCAGAGGGTGGTCAAACTCACTTCCAACCTGTCGAGTTAGTTGGAATCGAGCGGGCGGGTTTTGTGCGCAGGTCTTTTGGATTTGTCTTAGGGCATTTCGCTCAGAATCGCTTCCGCGCGTTCGAGCGCGTCGAAAATGTTGTCCGAGATGTTTTCTTCTCCGAGGCGGTTGAGGAAACCCGACTGTCGCATCGCCGCGCGCGGCTGCGAAGCGACAGCCGACAGCATAAGTTTTGCGCCCCTCTTGCGCGTGCTTGCAAGCAACTCTTCCATGATCTGAAGGCCGGTCGCGTCAATGGCCAGGACGTGACGCATGCGAATTATCATTATTTTCGGAGGCTTCTCGACCCTGCGCATCGCGTCCTTGAATCGCTCTATCACTCCGAAGAACAGCGATCCATAAACCTCGAACACCTCGACCCCCGCGGAACTTCCAGCGTCGATATGTCTCTGGCCTCGCTTTCATCTCTATCTTTCAAACTTTCAGTGATGAGATTGATCTGGGTTTCATTCGACAATCGCTGAAGAAACAAAAAAGCCGCCATCAGCACGCCGACCTGAATGGCCACCCTAAGATCACAGAAGGATCAGCGCAAGCGTGGCGCAGTGAATGATGGCCGCAACCGGCGTCCTCCCTCCGCTCTTTATGCTGGCCGCCGTGCGGGCGATCGCGCCGGTCGCAGGGATGCCCCCGAACAGGATCGAAGCGATGTTGCCCGCCCCCTGCGCGATGAGTTCCATGTTGGAGCGATGACGTGTGCCGAGCATTCCATCGGCGACGACCGCCGCAAGCAGGGATTCGAGCGCGGCAAGAAGAGCGATGGTTATCGCCGGAGAAAACATCTGCTGGACGAGTTGCCAGCTTACATCAGGTATGCGCGGAGAAGGGAAATGAGAAGGCACGCTGCCGAATCTGCTGCCGATGGTTTCGACACCGATGTGAAAGAACTGTGTCAGCGCATTGACGACGATGATGGCCACAAGCGGGCCGGGGATTCGGTGAGTGACGCGAGGCCAGAAGACGATGATCAGAAGTGAAAGCGCGCCGACTCCCAGAGCGTAAGGATTGAACGTCGCAGCGTGATGAGAAAATGCGATCCACTTCTCGATGAACTCAGCCGGAACCTTGTCCATCTGCAATCCTAAGAAGTCGCGGATTTGCGAAGAGAAAATTATCAGCGCGATCCCGCTCGTAAAACCCACAGTGACCGGGTAGGGGATGAACTTCAACAGCGCGCCCATTCGCGCAAGCCCCATCAGCAGCAGCAGCACTCCAGCTATGAGAGTCGCTACGGCAAGCCCCGCGTAGCCATGCTGCTGAAGGATGCCGTAGATGATGACTATGAACGCTCCGGTAGGGCCGCTGATCTGCGCGCGGCTGCCTCCGAGCACGGCAATTACAAAGCCGCCGATGATGGCTGTGTAAAGTCCCTGCTCAGGTTTTACGCCCGACGCGATTGCGAACGCTATTGCCAGTGGCAGAGCCACGACTCCGACCGTCAGCCCCGCGCCGAGGTCAGAGAGGAACTGTTTCTTCGAGCACCCTTCACGAAAGATTGCGACGAGCCTGGGTTCGAGTCGCGTGTGCATGAAGGGTGATAATGGTTTATCGATCTGTGACTGTCAAACTCGTCATTTCTCTTCCGCTGTCAGTCGAGCGACGCTATATTCTCAACAAGGGGAGCGATGAAGATACAAACCTTCAGCATTCTTGCCGGGAGCGAAGCCTGCAACGCGCGTTGCCCTTTCTGC
>CAZPQE010000664.1:0-2557 GCA_964588615.1 uncultured Clostridia bacterium
GATGATTGTCGGCGACCGATTCGGCAATCTCTTCGATGAGAGTCGTCTTTCCGGTTTTCGGAGGCGAGACGATCAACCCGCGCTGCCCTTTGCCGATGGGCGCGATCAAATCGAGAACGCGCATCGAGATGTTGTTGTTTCCTTCCGACAGTTCCAGCCTTTCGGTCGGATCGATGCTCACAAGTTGTTTGAAATCGGGGAGGGCGCGGTAGTGTTCGGGGTCTGCGCAGTTGACTTTTTCAATCGAGACCATCTGCCGGAATTTTCCTCGCCCCTCGGCAGGCGGCTCGCTCTGGCCTGTCAAATCGACTCCTTCGCGCAGAGAATACCTCGTAATCAGATCGCGGGAGACGAACACATCCGACGGGTCGGGGAGAAAATTGGACTTCGCCTGGCGAAGGAATCCATATCCCTTTTCGTTGATCTGAAGGACGCCTGAAACAGGCTGCGATTTTTCCATCTGTGTGCTTTCAATCATAAAATTTTCAGTCTGGTTTCGGCGCGACCGGTCATCACCTGCCGCCCGAATTCCGATAGCGCCACCGTAGGATATTCGCCCTGACGCACCGCGATGCAGTCGGCTTCGATCAGGGCTTTGATGTACCGGGCGATTTCCTCCTGTGTCATCTCTCGGAGCAATCCGTAGGTCGAGAGTTTATCGAGTTGGTTTTCTCTTATCTGCTTCGAGGCCGAACCGCGCAGAACGGATGCTACGGTTCCCTTTCCAAATCGCCCTTTGAGCCTTGCCACGCAACTCAGGATTTTCTTCACCACGATCAATTCGGCTTCATTGAGTTGTCGGGCATTATCACCGCCAGGGCCGGATTCGTCAACGCCTGATGACTGGCGAGACGGCGAGGATTTCTTTTTTAGATGCGCCCGCAGTTCTTCGCCCGTCGGGGCCTGCGAGATTATGAAATGATCCAGAGGCGTGGCCTCCTGAAATGTCGAAGACTTCTTTTCGAGACTCAGCGTCCCGTCCGCCGCGCTTTTTCTTTTCGACCTGGATTCCCGCAAAGCCTCCGGCGCGCACGACGAGCATGACTCGCACCTGAAGACAGGCTTGCGGTCGCCGAAGTAATTGAGGATGAACCGGCTCAGGCAGCTTTCGGAGTAGCAGTAATCGATCATGCGGCGAAGCTTCCACTGCTCGGCGGAAGCGCGGGCGGCAAGCTCTTGTTTGTCGATCCTCAATGCCTTAACCGGCTCGGGGTCGAGCACGCGGATGCCGCGCCCCTGCCAGGCTTTGCGCAGTTCGATCACTCCGCGAGAGGCAAGATGACCGAGCGTGCGGCGAACCATCTCGTCCGCAAGGCCGAGCGATGCGCCTGTGGCTCCGATGTCGAGTTCTACCGGCTCGCGCTGGCTCACATTGCGGGTGAATATCAGGTCGCGTAGCACGCCTCCTTCGTTGGAATCGTCCGCAACGGCGGCCAGAGCGCCGTCGACGGTGAGTTTCAGAGAGCACAGCAGAGTGGATTCAGCCGTGCGCCCTCGCTCGATGTGTCCCGCTTTTTCGAGGATGACCAGAGATGAATAGATCGCCATGTCGTTTTTCATGCCCAGCCGCGCGGCGATCTCGCGCGCCGACAATTCGACGTTCTCGACTCCGAACGAAGAGATAGTGCGATAAACCTGAGCGATGAGTTCGGGCGAAGGATGGCTCCCATCGATGAAGAACTGTTGGGTGCGGGTGTCGGCATAATTGAAGAGCAGCGTGCATTGAGCCGGGAGCGAGTCGCGCCCGGCTCGTCCGACTTCCTGATAATAAGCCTCGACCGAACCGGGGATGTGAAAATGGACGACGAAGCGGATGTCGGGCTTATCGATTCCCATGCCGAATGCGTTGGTTGCGACTATGGCCTGAGACTCGCCCTTCATGAATCGCTCCTGCGTTCGCGTCCGCTCGGCTTCTTCCATCCCGCCGTGATAAGCATCGACCCTCATGCCCGCCAGCTTGAGCCTGGAAGCCACCTGCTCGGTCGCCTTTCGGGTGGCGGAATAAATGATGCCCGACCCTTCGGAGGATGAAATGATTCGTTTGAGTATATCGAGTTTTTCCTTTTCGGTCCTGACGTGAAGGACGCGAAGCGCGAGGTTGGGCCGGTCGAACCCAGCGACAAATACGCGCGGGTCGGCAAGGCCCAGTTGATTGCAGATATCCTTCCTCACCTGCGGAGTCGCAGTAGCAGTGAGCGCGATGACCTGCGGGCGACCCAGTTGATCGATTGCCTGTTTGAGTCTCAGATAATCCGGCCTGAAATCATGCCCCCAGTGGGAGATACAATGAGCTTCATCGACGGCGAAGAGTGTCACCTTGACCTCGCTTATCGCCTCGATGAATGCCTCGCTGCGGAACCTCTCAGGGGCGACGTATACCAGCCTGAACCTCCCGGCGCGAAGAGCCGAGAGCCTCTCACCTGTCTGGCGATAGGTCAGAGAACTGTTGATGAAAGTAGTTGAGATTCCGCGCGAGTAGAGTTGATCGACCTGATCTTTCATCAACGCTATGAGCGGCGAGACGACCAGCGTGACTCCCTCTCCGAGCATGGCGGGA
>CAZPQE010000664.1:2567-3001 GCA_964588615.1 uncultured Clostridia bacterium
CCTCGATGCCTGCGCGGTGGCGCGTGATCTTGCGGGCAAGCTCGACGAAGGCCGGGATGCGGCAGCGCCTGGCCCACGAGAGCCACCGCCCGAGCGCCGCGAGTGCCTGATCGGCGGGAAGCTGGAAGCAAAGCGATTTGCCTCCGCCCGTGGGCATGACAACCACCGAGTCCTGGCCTGCGAGTACCGACTCTATGACTTCGGCCTGCCCCTCACGGAAGTCGGCGAAGCCGAAATGCTTTTGAAGCGCCTCGCGCACTGTATCGAAATCGATCACCCGAATGCCCTCAAACATTGCGCCGACCGGAAGGGTTGCTGAAGGTCAAGCCTATCACGCTGCTTCAATAATGCTCAAACTTGATGCGGCTGGTAGCTGCGCAAGGGTGCGATTCAAAGTGCGACACAATGGGCCGGACGAGGGTAATATGAGCCAG
>CAZPQE010000665.1:0-2968 GCA_964588615.1 uncultured Clostridia bacterium
GCTCATCGCCATAACGTCACCGTCCTTTTCGAAGCCGCAGTCGGAGGAGGCATCCCGCTGATTTCGACCATTCAGCGCGGGCTTCAGGCAAACGAAATATCATCGGTCGCCGGGATTCTCAACGGCACGACAAACTACATTCTGACCGCGATGGAAGAGCGCGGACAGAGCTTCGATGAAGCCCTGAAAGAAGCCCAGCAACTCGGATTTGCTGAAACCGATCCGACCAACGATGTCGAGTCGTTCGATGTCGCCTACAAAATCACCATTCTCGCTTCGCTCGCCTTCGGGCAGTTCGTCTCAGTCGATTCGGTTTATCGTCAGGGCATCACACAAATCAACGACCTCGACATTCGCACCGCCCGCGAGTTCGGCTATCGTTTGAAGCTCATAGGCGTGGCGCGGCGCGGAAGAGGATGCCTCGACGTGCGCGCTCATCCGATGCTAGTCCCGCTGCATCATCCGCTGGCTTCGGTCGAGGGCGCAAACAACGCGATCTTCATCAGCGGCAGCGCAGTCGGAGAAGTGATGCTGCTCGGACCCGGCGCGGGCCAGATGCCTACGGCAAGCGCAGTTGTCGGCGACCTCATCAATCTGGCAAGCGCGCTGCGGCTGCCTGATTTCGCGCCATTTTTCCAGCCCGCTATCGATGAACGACAAGCGCCGCTCTGCTCCATCGAAGACAACCAGAGCGCGTTTTACGTCCGCCTCGAAACTCAGGACACGCCGGGTGTGATCGGCAATCTGGGCCACGCGCTCGGAGGTCATCACGTGAGCCTTCACAGCCTGCTCCAGCGCGGAGTGGCCAGCGACGGCGCAGCAACGATTATTTTCCTGACTCATCGCACCAGCGAGAGAGGATTTCAAAGGGCGTTGAAAGAGATAGAAGCTCAGGCGACGACCCGCCGCGTGGGAGTCGCGCTCAGAGTTTATGAGTAAGAAGAGGTGATGAGGTGATGAGGTGCAGGGGTGCAGGGGAGCAGGGGAGCGGGGGTGCAGAGGAGCAGGGGAGCGGGGGTGCAGAGGTGAAGAGGTGAAACTGACTGACCACTGACCACCGACCACTGACCACTGACCACCGACCACTGACCACTGACCGCTGACCACCGACCACCGACCACCGACCACCGACCACCGACATTATGATAGTTCAGAAATTCGGCGGCACTTCAGTCAAATCAATCGCGCGCATTCGCAACGTCGCGGGAATCATAGCCAGAGCTGCCGAGCGGACGCCGGTGGTGGCGGTCGTCTCCGCCATGGGCGATACGACAGATTATCTTGTCAAACTCGCGCGTCAGGCCAGCCTCTCGCCCAACCGCCGCGAACTCGATATGCTGCTCTCGACAGGCGAGCAGATTTCCATCGCGCTGGTGGCTATGGCTCTGAGCGAAATGGGATTGAAAGCCATTTCGATGACCGGCCCGCAGATCGGCATCATCACCGAAAGCGTCCACACCGCAGCCCGCATAGTCGATATAAAAACTGACCGCATCGCCCGCTATCTCGAAGACGGGTTCATCGTCGTTGCCGCAGGCTTTCAGGGAATGACCAAAGACGGCGACATCACCACGCTCGGTCGCGGTGGGTCGGATACGACCGCTGTCGCGCTTGCCGCCGCGCTGAGCGCCGAGGTGTGCGACATCTACACCGATGTTCGCGGAGTTTACACGACTGATCCGAATGTCGTTGCGACCGCGCGGTTGCTCAAGGAAGTCGCTTACGAAGAGATGCTTGAGATGGCTCGCGTCGGCGCGCAGGTCTTGCACCCGCGCGCCGTCGAGCTTGCCCGCAATAATCGTATGAAGGTTCGTGTGCGAAGCACCTTCGATCCTGACTTCGAAGGCACTGTGTTGAAGGGAGCCGATGAGATGGAAATTTACAGGCCGGTCAGCGGCGTGACCGTTGACCGCAATCACGCGCGGCTGGCTATTTTGAAAGTACCCGACCGTCCCGGAATCGCCGGAGCGGTATTCGGCGCGCTGGCCGACCGCCGCATCAGCGTCGATATGATAATTCAGGCGTTCCATCAGGATCGCTCGGTCAACGACATTACATTCGTCGTAAGACGCGATGATCTTGAGTCAGCAAAAGAGGCGCTTGAAAAAATCTCCGATGAAATAGGAGCCGAAGGCATAGTGGCTGATGAAGACGTTGCGAAGGTGAGCATCATCGGAGCAGGCTTGATGGATCAGCCCGATGTGGCCGCGCGAATGTTTGCTGCGCTGGGAGCCGAAGGGATAAACATCAAGATGATATCGACTTCAGCCATCAGGATAAGCTGCGCCGTTGGCGAGCAGGACGCCGACCGCGCAGTCAAAGTCGTGCATGACCTTTTTCACCTGGAAGAGAATCAATGAAGATAGCTGCAATAGACATCGGATCGAATTCGATTCATCTGGTGGTGATGCGCGCCAAGCCGGGGCAGCACCTCGAAATAATCGACCGCGAAAAAGACATGGCCCGACTCGGCGCAGGCACTCTGCGCGATCATCGCCTGGCCAAAGATACCATCGAGCGAGCCATCACTGCGCTGCGCCGGTTCAGGCAGGTGTCAGACTCGTTGAAAGCCGATGTGATTCTGACGACTGCGACGGCTGCGGTGCGCGAGGCTGACAACGCCGACGAGTTCATCGAAGCGGTCAGGAAGAGAGTCGGCATCGAAGTCCACCTGCTGCCTGGAGTCGAAGAGGCGCGGCTCATCGCGCTTGCGGTGGCCGAAGCTACGAATTTCAATTCACGTCGCGGGCTGATAATAGACATCGGCGGCGGCTCTACGGAATTGATAATCACGAGCGGAGCCGAGCCGGAGTTGTTGATGTCGGTCAGGCTCGGCTCTGTGCGCCTGACGGAAAAATTCATCACCACCGATCCGATTTCTGATAAAGAGAAGACCCGACTCGTGGCCGCAATCCGGGGCGAGTTGGTTCGACCGGCTTCGGATATACGCGAGGTGGGATTCGATTTC
>CAZPQE010000666.1:0-2966 GCA_964588615.1 uncultured Clostridia bacterium
GGCAATCTCCACTCCGAGTTCGGTTAGGGACGCCGAGTGCTGCTTTTCATCGACGTGGTAGATGAGCCTCGCGTCCTGCTTCAAATCGACGTCGCCTTCGGCGCTCTTGATTTCGCTCGCGCGGCGCTGCTGCTCGGTTTTGAGTCGGAGTATGGCGTCGTTTGCGACGTAGTATTTTTCGGTCGAATCTTCCGAAGCGCCCGAGATGATGAGCGGAGTCCGGGCTTCATCGATGAGTATGGAATCGACTTCGTCGACTATCGCGTAGTAGTGACCGCGCTGCACCATCATTGCAGGGTCGAATTTCATGTTGTCGCGCAGGTAATCGAAGCCGAATTCGTTGTTGGTGCCGTAGGTGATATCGGCGCGGTAGGCTTCCTGACGTTCCTCGTCGTCCATGTCGTGCTGGATGCAGCCGACCGAAAGGCCGAGGAAGCGATAAATCTTTCCCATCCACTGGGTGTCGCGTTTGGCCAGGTAGTCGTTGACCGTAACGACGTGAACGCCGCGCCCGGCCACCGCGTTGAGATAAGCGGGAAGTGTGGCGACAAGGGTTTTGCCTTCGCCGGTCTTCATCTCGGAAATAATCCCGCGATGCAGCACCATGCCGCCTATAAGTTGCACGTCGAAATGTCGCATGCCGGTCGCCCGCCTTGAGGCCTCGCGGACTACGGCGAAGGCTTCGATCAGTATTTCTTCGAGGGCTTCATCGATTATGCGGCGCAGGGCCGCTTTCTGCTCATCGAAGGTGTCGCCCTTGACCTCGGATTCTTCGACGCGGCGCGCGACGTGCTCGCGGAATTTTTCGGTTCGCGCGCGCAACTCTTCGTCCGTCAGTTGCTGCATCTCCGCTTCGAGCGCGTTTATCTTATCGACCATGGGCCAGAGTTGTTTGAGCAGACGCTCGTTGGCGGTTCCGAATATCTTGGCGGCGATTTTGTTTATTGCTCCGATCATAATTTCTTTCACCGACCGGCTCGCGCCGGAAACTATACAGCCTGCTGCGCGGACAGCAGGCTCGTTAAACCAGCAGAAAAATCTTCATTGCGACGAAACCAGAAAGAATTCTATGTGATGCCCAAAGGCGAGTCAAACAACTCGGCCTTCGTCGGCGCGACTTCGCGCGGCCGACGAAGGCCGAGCAGGAGAGAAAAAATTTATTGTTGACATCGACTGGGGTGGATGGTAGAACTGAGACCGGTTTAGAAAAGTGTCGTTTTGATTTTTGATTTTCCTGTCGCTGAGGTAGCCGGACGGCAGTTCGAGAAGTCGGAAGATGAAAGGAAGCAGGCTCCTGACGTTTGCCGCCTGATCGGACTGGCAATCTCCGCAATTATCATCAGCGTGAAAATCCAGCATCTGTTGTAACCGGCCCCAAGCCGACGCCCCTTCCAGTGTTTGCGCTCCCTTTCGTAGTGCGTTCTAAAACCAGCTTCTGCCCCTGCGACGATTCGATGTTGTTTCCGGCTTTTGTTCGTCAGAGCCGAAACCACAGCCATCTTCCCGGGGGAGCTATGCTAGGGAAAAAGACCAAGAGCATCGTAGGGTTGGACATCGGTTCGAGCGCGCT
Organism: uncultured Clostridia bacterium; assembly: GCA_964588615.1. GTDB lineage: Bacteria > Acidobacteriota > Blastocatellia > UBA7656 > UBA7656 > UBA7656. The sequence continues at coordinate 1,571 of CAZPQE010000666.1, forward strand.
CAAGGCCGTCGAGCTAAGGCCCGCTCGCAACGGTTTCGAGTTGATGCACATCGCTCATTACAATCTTCAGCCTGACACCATCGTCGACGGCCACATAATAGACCTCAATCACGTCTCGGACTGCATAAACCGCATCTGGGCCGACAACCACATCAAAACCAATCAGGTCGCCACCTCTCTTTCGGGCCACGCAGTGATCGTCAAGAAGATCACTCTTCCGGCGATGCCTGAAGAAGAGCTCGACGAGCAGATTCACTGGGAGGCCGAGCAATACATTCCATTCGACATCAACGACGTGAACCTCTACCACGAAGTGACCGGCCACGACCCATCGACTCAGAATATGGACGTGCTGCTGGTGGCCTGCAAGCGGGACAAGATCAACCAGTTCACCCAGGTCATCTCTCAGGCCGGCAAACAACCGGTCATAGTCGATGTCGATGCCTTCGCTCTTCAGAACGCCTACGAGTTCAACTATCATCCGATGCCCGACATGACGACCGCGCTTCTCGACATAGGCGCGTCGGTGATGACCATCAACGTCGTGAGGGGAACGACCTCGGTTTTCACCCGTGACATTTCGGCGGGCGGAAACCAGTTCACCGACCTGCTGCAAAAGGAACTCAATCTGACCTTCGATCAGGCCGAGATGCTCAAGCGCACCTGGCGTGGCGCAGTGAGCGGACAAACTATGGGAATGGGCGCGACCGGGCCGCTCAACCCCGCAGGCTCGGACGAGCAGGCCGGTATGGCAATCCAGTCGGTGTCGGAGATGCTTGCTATGGAGATTCAGCGCACTCTGGACTTCTTCCGCGCGACTGCCGTCGATTCGCCTCAGATCGACCGAATGCTGATAGCCGGAGGGTCGTCAAAGGTGGCTTATCTGTGCGATTTTCTGGCCGACAAATTCCAGATACCCGTCGAGCGATTCGACGCTTTCCGCTCGATCCGCTACGATCACAAGAAATTCGATGAGGAATTCCTCCGCGAGCTCTCGCCCAATATGGCCGTAGCCGTCGGGCTTGCGGTTCGCGTTCTGGAGGTGACGAAATGATCAGAGTAAACCTTCTGGAAGGAACCGCCGAACAGAGAGTCTCGTTTCAGAAGACGAAAGTGGCCGCTCGTCGCGGTCAACAGCTTTTCATGGTGGCGGCGGCGCTCGTCATCTATGTCATCGTCATAGGCGTAGATTACCTGCTTACCAACAACGCCTCTGCCGATGCTGAAGCGCAGCTCAAAGTGGAGCAGGACGAATCGAAAAAGCTCGAAGCCGATATCAATCGCAAGAATCAGCTTGAAGCCGAACTCCGGCAGGTCGAAGAGCGAATAAAGATCATCAAGCAGCTTCGCGCCGAGCAGAAAGGGCCTGTCGCTATGCTTTCGGCCATCAACGAGC
>CAZPQE010000667.1:0-2963 GCA_964588615.1 uncultured Clostridia bacterium
GCGTCCCGTGCTCGACCACCTCGAGGAGCTCGTTTGCCGCGGACGCCGCGTCGCTCACTCGCGCAAGAACCCGGTTCGTAAATCCCGGCATCGCGTTCGGCTCGACGATCATAGTCGGCCTTCGCGCAAGCGACGCTACCAGAAGTATCGGCCCCGAAGCGTAGCCTCCGACTCCTATGACCAGGTCGGGTTTGAATCGCCTCAGCAGTTTCAACGCCGCCAGAAAACTCATCGGCAGTTGAAGGAGCGATTTCATTCTTTGAAAGATCGAGACGCTTTTCAGAGCGCCGACATTCATCAACTCAAGGTCGTAGCCTTCGCGCGGAATGATCCTGGATTCCAGCCCGCGCGGAGTGCCAACGAAGAGTATCTCCGCCTGCGGGTCGCGTCGCCTCAGTTCGTCTGCAATGGCGACGCCCGGAAAAATATGACCGCCAGTTCCTCCCGCAGCTATTATCGCTTTCAAGCTTGAGACCTCAGACTCCGCGTGCTCCTCATTCTCGCGCCCGTCTGGTTCGATCTCCCGTGCTTGGAGATGTTGAGCAGTATGCCGGCCGCAAGCAGGCTGATGGCCACCGACGAGCCGCCCGAACTGATGAACGGCAGCGGTATGCCTTTGTTTGGAACCAGCGAAAGAGTGACGCTGATGTTGAAGCACGCCTGAGCCGCAATCATCACCGTGATTCCGGCAGCCATCAACTGGCCGAACATATCAGGAGCCGAGCGCGCCGCTTTGAATCCACGCCAGGTCAGCGCGCCGAATAAAATTATGACCGTCGCAGCCCCGATCAATCCGAGTTCTTCGCCGATGATCGAGAATATGAAATCGGTGTGAGCGGCGGGCAGAAACATCATCTTCTGATGGCTCTGAGCGAAACCCAGCCCGCTGGTTCCCCCGCTTCCTATCGCTATCATCGATTGCACCACCTGATAACTCGACCCTGTGGGGTTTTCCCAAGGGTCCCAGAAATCCAGCATCCTCTGCGCCCGCCAGCCCACGAATACCACCATCGCAATGGCCACAGGCAGAGCGACCGAAGCGAGAGCCGTGAGATGCAGCAGTCGCGCTCCGGCGTAAAACATGATGGAGGCGAATACGGCTGCCAGCACCAGCGAAGTGCCGAAATCAGGCTCGCGGGCCACAAGCCCTATGACCAGGGCCGCCGCCGCAGACGCCGGAAAAACCACGCGCCTGAAACTCTCTATATGACTGGTGTTCTTTTCCAGAAAGCGGGCGAGAAAAATCGTCAGCGCCAGCTTGGCTATCTCCGACGGCTGGAGCGAAAAGAAACCGCCCAGTCGAATCCACCTGTGCGCGTTGTTGATCTTGGGAAACAGAAACACCGCGCACAGAAGCGCGATGGTGATGGTCATCAAAGCGACCACTACCCCGCGATTTTTGTACCGCCGGTAATCGACCGACATCGCCACAACCATAGCTGTCAATCCGACCGCCACCCATAGCGACTGCCGGAGGAGAAAGTAAAACTCGTCGTCGTGATTTGCCTGAGCGTATACCGCCGAGGCGCTGTAGACCATAACCGCGCCGAAGAGCGCAAGCGAGACTACTATCGCCAGCAGCAGTTTGTCGACAGCAAGTTCGCGCTCTCCGAACCGCATCGCTTCGGCGCGCTTCCACCTCGGCTTTTCTATCCTGTAGCTCGTGGTCATGGTTCTTACACTCTGGATTTCAGCGCCTGTACTTCTTCCTTGAACACGCGGCCTCGATGCTCGTAGTCGTTGAACATATCGAAGCTGGCGCAGGCCGGAGCCAGCAGCACGGTGTCGCCTGTTGACGCCGCTTCGACGGATTTAGCCACTGCCTCCCGCATCGTTGAAGCGCGGCTGACGGGCTGCGCGTCGGCAAGCTGAGAAGCGATCTTGTCGCTTGCCGCGCCGATCAAAACCAGTCGCTTGACCCGCTCCCGGACGAGCGGAGCAAGCAGAGTGAAATCGCCTCCTTTGTCTTTTCCTCCGAGTATCAAAATGATATTGCCCGCAAACGATTCCAGGGCCTTGATGGTCGAATCAATGTTGGTCGCCTTCGAATCGTTGTAAAACTTCACCCCGCTGATTTCCGCGACGAACTCTATCCGGTGCTCGACGCCTTTGAAACCGCGTATGGCTTCGCGGATTTCATCCAGCGGAGCGTCTTTGCCCAGAGCGCAGAGGACAGAGGCCAGAGCCGCGCAGACGTTTTCGATGTTGTGAAGGCCGGGAAGCGGAATCTCGTCAAACGAGATGACCTCCGTCTGGCTATCTTCGAGCAGCGTGGTGAAGATTTTTCCTTCGCGTCCGTAGACGCCCGTCGCCTGAGCGTGGCGCGCGCTGAAGAACGCCTTCCTTGACGGAATTCCGAGCGCGATCAGGCCGAGCGAGCCGCTGTCCGAGCCGTTTATCACCGCCCAGTCTTCTGCCGTCTGGTTGATAAACAATCGATGCTTGGCCCGCGCATAGTTTTCAAAAGAGCCATGCCGATCCAGATGATCGGGTGTGATGTTGGTGATGACGGCCACGCGGGGGCGCAGAGCCTCGATGGTTTCGAGTTGAAAACTCGAAAGCTCGGCCACCAGCCATGAATCCTCCGTCGTCTGATCGACGAGGCTCGTAAGCGCGGTTCCGATATTGCCGCCGACGAGAGTTCGGGCGCCCGAGGCTTTCATCAATTCGCCGATGAGCGTCGTCGTCGTCGTTTTTCCGTTCGAGCCGGTGACGCCTATCAACTGCCCTTTCAAGAATCGAAAAGCGAGTTCGGCTTCGCTGATGATCTTCGCGCCCCTGCTGCGCGCCGAAGCGAGCGGTTCGATATCGGCAGGCACGCCGGGACTTAAAACGATCAGGTCAGCCCCGGTGAACAACTCAAGCGGATGCCCGCCGAGTGAAATCCTGACGCCTATATTAGACAACTCGCGCGCCTCATCTGAGATATCGGGTTCAGGCTTCGTGTCGTTGGCCGTCACCTG
>CAZPQE010000668.1:0-2959 GCA_964588615.1 uncultured Clostridia bacterium
CTGCCTGATCCTGGTCAGCCTGCCGCAGTCGAGCGCAGAGAAGGAAATCTCCGCAGAATATGTAAAGAGGCAGGTAGCAGTAATTGCCGTAGTAGCCGTGAAAGAATCGGCCCTCCTGATTGCCATGAAGTATGTCGTCAGTAACATCGAGATCGAGTAGGATCATTCGAGGCGGAGAGGAGTGAGCCTGTAAAAACACATCTACGAAAAACTCATCGACAGCATTAGCATCGACAGAGATTTTTTTGTAGTTACCATCTTTTTGAGGATCGTCCTCACGAAGCTCAAGGCGATTGAGGGTACTCTTGCCAGCCAGAGGGTTGCCACGATTAGCAGGGCGACGACGAGACTTGCCTTCAGGGTCAGACTTGCCGATGAGGGTAGCAAGCAGCGGATCGGCACGAAGGAGGTCGTGGTCGAGGAGGTCTTCATATCCAAGAGCGAGAGCAAAGACTCGCTGAGAGATGAGGTCTTCAAGAGGATGTTCGATCAAAAGAGGGTCACGGAAATCTTTGAAGCAAGCAGCGAACTGAGAGATGATTTTGCGGCGAGACTCAAGCTGGCTCAGAAGCAGCGCCGTTAGAAGTGATAGTACCGCCGTTGAATTGAGCGATCACCTCACGGCGTCCAACAGCTTGAAAGTCGAACGAAGTATTCCTACACTGTGTAACCAATCAGATAGCTCCTCCTTTTGGTGTAAGATGTTACAGCAAAGATACTTTTACCCTGAGGAGGGGCATTTGCCATAGGGCTGATGAGAAATCCGGGCTAAAGACGCCCTTACAGGGATTGCCATCTCGTACCCAGGGCGATTGCCCTGGGCTGACTTATGGTCGCCCCTTTGGGGCTGAGACTGGCTGCATAATGTATTCAAAGATCATCATCGAGGTGTTGATGAGAGGCTTTCTCTTCGCCATCATCCGAGCGGCGGACTCGTCATAGACTGCCTCTGAATGATTCCGTATAATCGGGCGGTGTGAGGGGAATCCGCAATGGAGCTTTACTTCATACGTCACGCTGCAGCCGAGCCGGTCGGTCAGGAAAACGATTATCTCGACGAGCGACGCCGACTTACTGCCGAAGGTCGCCAGCGAATGCAGGAAACCGCCGCAGGTCTTCGCAGCCTCGGAGTGAAGTTCGACGCCATACTGACCAGCCCCCTTATGCGCGCAATCGAGACGGCAGAGATTATCGCTCAGGCATTGGAGATGGATAGAAATCTCATTCAACGGACAGCCGCGCTGGCCCCGCAGTCGACCGTCGGCAGCCTGGTCATCGAAATCAGAAAGCATGCGGAATTGGCAGGCGTGGCGATCATCGGTCATCAACCTGATATCGGGCAGGCGATTTCGCGCGTAGTCTGCGGATACCCTGATGCGTCGATTCAATTCAAGAAGGGAAGCGTCTGCGCAGTTCGGGTCAGCGAGACAGCGCCGACGATTCGCGGCGTCCTTCTCTGGCTGATGACGCCGAAACAGTTGCGCGTCATGTCGAAAGTATAAAATCGAGGTGATAGTTTGTATTTCGTCGCTGCTCTCATAGGATTTCTCGGAGGGTTCATAGTCTGGTTCATCGTCTCTTATGCGCTGGCGCGTTCGATCATGTGGATCGAGGCGCGCAATCCTCAGCTTGTCGGATCGAAAGGAATGCGCGCGGGTGAGATAATCGCCTGCGGCCTGATCGTGCTCGGGTGCATCGCGCTGGCCTTCTGGATAGCCCTCGTGCTCTGGCTCGAAATGAAGCGTTGACAGTCAGGGCTTGCGCGCAAGCTCTCGCTTGAGCAGTTTTCCGGTAGGGCCTTTGGGAATCTCTTCGAGGAATTCGATCTGTTTGGGGCATTTGAAATCCGCGAGCCGCTCTCGACAAAACGCCAGTATCTCTTCCTGGGTCGCGCTCTCGCCCTCGCGCAGCACGATGAATGATTTCACCTCTTCGCCATAAAGCGGATCGGGAACGCCTACGGTCGCGGCGTCCTTGACCGAAGAATGCTGATAGAGAACTTCATCGATCTCTCTCGGATAAATGTTCTCTCCCGCGCGAATTATCATATCGCTCTTGCGGTCGACGATGTAAAAATAGCCGTCGTCATCCTTGTAGCCGAGATCGCCAGTGTGAAACCAGCCCGAGCGGAAAGCCTCGCGCGTGGCCGCTTCGTTGTTGTAATAGCCCTTCATCAGATTCGACCCGCGAAGCACTATCTCTCCTATCTGACCTGACGGAAGCTCGCGGTCGCGATCGTCGAAGACTTTCATCTCGTTGCCTATCGGAAGCCCTATCGAGCCTATGCGGCGGCGCTCGTCTATGGGGTTGAACGTGGAGCGGCAGGTCGATTCCGAAAGCCCGTAGCCTTCGATGACCGGAAATCCGAAAAGCGATTCGAACCTCTTCATCACCTCGACAGGCACGGGGGCCGAGCCGCAAAGCGCGAACCTCAGACTGGAAATGTCCGCTGTCACCCCCTCAGGGTAAGTGTTTATGAGCATCGAAAGCATCGTCGCCACTGAGCCGAAATAAGTCACGCCATATTTGTGAACGGTCTCCCAGTGATGCGAGGTGCTGAAGCGCGGGGCGAGCACAAGGCTTCCGCCCGCCCACAGCGCCGCAAGCCCTGTGGTCATCAGGGCGTTGACGTGAAAGAGCGGCATAATCATCAATGCCCGGTCGCGGTCGGTCAGTCGCAGCCACTCGGCGATCTGCTGCGCGTTGCAGAGCAGGTTCCCATGCGTGAGCAACACCCCTTTTGGTTTTCCCGTTGTGCCTGAAGTATAAATTATCACTGCCTCATCGTCAGTTGTCGGTTGTCGGTTGTCAGTTGTCAGTTGATTCGCTTCAGCTTCTTTAGACTCATCGTCCTCATCCATCTGGCCGCTGACGACTGATCCCTGACTGCTGACCACCACGACGTGGCGGAGAGAGGGCAGGTTTTTGAGAGCCTGTTCGAGGTTGGGGTAAAGGTCTG
>CAZPQE010000669.1:0-2949 GCA_964588615.1 uncultured Clostridia bacterium
TGCCGCGCAATTCCTGAATGGCCCGGCTCACTGCTTCTTCGAGAACGCCTGCTCCCTCATCGAGGTTTTTTTCTATCAGGTGAGCGATCACCTCAGTGTCGGTGTCGGTGACGAACTTATGACCCTGCGACTGAAGTCGGCTCTTGAGGGTGAGGAAGTTTTCGATGATGCCGTTGTGAACGACGACCACGCGGCCCGTGCAGTCTCGATGAGGATGAGCGTTTTCTTCCGTAGGCCGACCGTGAGTTGCCCAGCGGGTGTGGCCGACTCCATAAGTTCCGTCGAGCGGTTTGAGACGGATAGATTCTTCAAGGTTGCGCAGTTTTCCCGAAGCCCGGCGGATAGAGAGCGCCCCGTCCTCATCGACGACAGCGATGCCCGCCGAATCATAGCCGCGATATTCCAGCTTGCGCAGCCCGTCAAGTATCACCCCCACTACCTGTTTGTCTCCGACATAACCAACTATTCCGCACATTGTTCCCTCCGAAAAGGCACAACAGGCTGCCGGCCTGCTGCTCCCTCAAATTTTCATGCTTTCAGGCCATCAACAGGCTGGCAGCCTGTTCTACATCAACGACTCCCTGAAAAAGTCTGGGGTCGAGTGTCTGGAGTCAGAATAAACCGACTGACCACTGACCGATCTACTTCAATTTCCTTTTCACGACGGCGGGCACGCCCGCCGCCAGCGAATCTTCCGGTATGTCTCTGATGACCACTGATCCTGCGCCGGTCACCGATCCGCGCCCGACTTTGACCGGAGCCACCAGCATCGTGTCGCTCCCGATCTTCACATCGTCTTCTATCAAAGTCGGGTTCTTGCGCACGCCGTCATAATTGCAAGTCACCGTTCCCGCGCCTATGTTCACCCTCTCGCCAAGAGTCGCATCACCCAGGTAGGTGAGGTGCGAAGCTTTCGTGCCTCGGCCCAGTCTGGATTTCTTCACCTCAACAAAATTGCCAATGACCGCTTTTTCCCCGATCTCGGCCTGCATTCTCAAACGGGCGAAAGGCCCCGCGCTCGAAAAACTCGCCAGCCTACTGTCTTCGATCACACAGGAATTCTTTATCTTCACATTATCGCCGATCAGCGTGTTTTTGATCCGAGTCCACGATTCGATCACGCACCCTGAGCCTATGCGGGTCGCGCCTTCGATGATGACCTGCGGGTGAATGATGGTGTCCGGGCCGATTTCGACATCAGCGTGAATCCACGTCGCTGAAGGATCGACTATGGTGACGCCTGAAAGCATAAGCTCGCGCAGCTTCTCGCGTCTCAGTTTGTCTTCAAGCTCGGCAAGCTCGATGCGGTTGTTGATGCCGAGGACTTCCTGAACATCTTCCTGAATCAGCAGGCCGACTCTGCCGCCGGCAGCAGCCATCAGTTGCGGAACATCGGTGAGATAGTATTCACCCTGGGCGTTGTCATCGGTCAGGTGATCGAGCGCCGCCAGCAGCGCCGGGATTTCGAAGCAGTAGATGCTCACGCCGACTTCGCGGATGGCGAGTTCCTGAGGCGTTGCGTCTTTCTGTTCGACTATGCGGGCGAACTTCTGACGGCTGTCGCGGATTACGCGACCATAGCCGCGCGGATCATCGAGCAGAGCGGTCATCACGGTCGCATCGTTTTTTTCCGAAGCGTGAGTTTGAGCCAGCCGCGCGAGGGTCTCTGTTCGGATCATCGGCCCGTCGCCCGCAAGCACGATCAGAGACCCGCGCCCTGCGGACAAAACCTCGCGCGCGGCCATCACTGCGTGGCCCGTGCCTCGCTGATGGCGTTGAAGAGCGAAGTAAAGCTCGGTCGAGCCGCCGCCTTCTGCAAGGCGAGCCGCCTCATCGCGCACGGCCTGTTCGACTTCATCGGCCTGATGCCCGACTACGGTTATGATGGCTTGCGGCGAGAGGCCAAAGGCGGCTCTGAGTACGTGAGCTATCAGAGGACGGCCCGCGAGATGGTGAAGGACTTTCGCGCGTTGAGATTTCATGCGGGTTCCCAGCCCCGCTGCCATTATCAATACGTCAGCCATAATTCGATTTGATTCTCCCTGCATACTGTTTTCGAGAGAGGGACGATAGAGCCAGAACTGAAGACCTCTCTTCAGCCTCCCTGCTGACAGGCAATATTAACACAGCCGACCTTGGATGCGAGACTTCATCCCTGAGAGGGCCGGTCTGATTCTTCGTTGAATATGCGGGCGGGTTGAGGGGTGATACTACCGTGACGGAGGGCGGCAATCATTTCATCCGAGGTTTTGAAGAGACGGCTTTTTGCTATCACGATAGTCGATAGGATCATCGCAAGGGTTGCTGCAAGCCCGCCTTCAGGGCCGTACTCGCCGCCTGACAGCCACACGGGAGAAAGCCCCTCGCCGTCGAGCCAGGCCATGCTTTCGTACATATTCAATCCGCTGACCGGAAGGCCGAAGACGACGACCATCGCCAGATTCCACGAATGATGAAGCGCAGTGGCAAGCCACAGGCTGCGTGTTTTTATGTAAGCCGCTCCGAGCCACACTCCAGCAAGCGCAGTGTTGATAGTCGATAGCGCGGTGATGTTCGGATTCGACAGATGCAGGAGGGCGAACAGGCCCGATGTCACAGCTATTGCCAGGGCAGGGCCTCCGTTGTGGAGCATTGCCTGAAACGCGAAGCCGCGAACGAGAACTTCTTCGAAGGCGGCGGCGATGAGCAAAATAGAGAACAGGATAAGAAAGTTCAACACTGCCTGCACGATGCCTGTGTTTCGCCCGGCAAAACGCATAGCGCCCGCTGCATAAGCGATGCCGACTGAAAGAGCCAGCGTCAACGCGCCAATCGCCCAGCCGAGCGCCAGGTCGCGCGACCATCCGCGATGAAGCCTGTAACAAGTTGAGGAGAGGCTGCGCTTTTCAAGCAACCGCGCGCAGAAGGCCGATGCCGCAAGCGCAGAGACGAGCGATATCGAACGCTCAA
>CAZPQE010000670.1:0-2926 GCA_964588615.1 uncultured Clostridia bacterium
GGCTCATATTACCCTCGTCCGGCCCATTGTGTCGCACTTTGAATCGCACCCCTCATCCGCGCCTGATTTCATTGTGATTTGCCACTTCCATCATCGTTCCGTACAATTCTCGGTCTACTCAAAAACCGAGAGGAACTGATGAAGGATCAATCCGAGAACCGGCTTTCCCCTGACTACCTTGAAGCGCGCGATGGGCGGCTCGCAATCGACAGCGTTGACGCAACAAGCCTCATCGAGCGATTCGGGTCGCCGCTTTACGTCTTTTCCGAAAAGCGCATAGCCCAAAACACCCGCTCGCTGCGTCGCGCAATCGAGTCGATTCACCCGCGAGTCAAACTCTGTTATGCGTCGAAAGCCAATTCCAACATGGCGGTGCTTGCAGCAGTGCGCAGCGCGGGCGGCGACATCGAGGTCAACTCAGGCGGAGAACTCTTCAAAGCTCAGAAGGTCGGGTTTCGACCCGATCAGATGATCTTCAACGGCGTGTCCAAAACCGATGAAGAGATACGAGCCGCAATCTCGTGCGAGATAATGGCGATCAACATCGATTCTCTTTACGAACTCGATCAGGTGGCGCGTGTTGCTCGCGCAATCGGCAAACGAGCCAACATCGCCCTTCGAATAGTTCCTGAAATAGTCACCCGCTCGCATATAGGTCTTCAGACCGGATTGCTGTCATCGAAGTTCGGCCTCTCGCCTTCGGAAATCGATGAGGCATTCGCTCGCGCGCTCGATGCCCGTGACGCTATCAATTTCGCCGGCGTCCATATTCACATAGGCTCGCAGACTCCTGACGCCGAGCCTTACGCGCGATCATTTGCCGAAATGTGGCGGCTGGTGGTCGCGCTCTATAGAAAGACCGGTCACCGGCTTTCTCACATAAACATCGGCGGAGGATTGCCGGTCGATTATCTGCCCGCTACGCCCATGGCCGAAGCGATAGGTCAGCGCGAGCGCACTATGCTGTCGGCCCGTCTCGACGCAGGCGACGTGATGCGCGCCGCGTTCGATGAAGCGAAGATCGCAGATGAACCCGCGATGTTGGAAGACCTCACGATAGTCCTTGAGCCTGGCCGGAGGATAATCGGCGATGCCGGATTGATGCTCACGCGGGTATGCAACATCAAGCGGAGAGAGGAGACCGGCGACACTTGGCTGCTGACCGATGCCGGGTATTCGCTGATGCTGTCGAGCGCGCTTTACAAATGGTACTACCATCTGGTGTCGGTGACGCGGGCGGCAGAGCCGCACCTTTCGCCGTTCAAGGTGGCAGGGCCGCTGTGCGATTCTGGCGATGTGTTTTTCGATCTCGACAAGGGAACCCGCCTGCCGAATTATCGCCTGTTGCCAGAAGCTACTGCGGTGGGCGACGCGCTGGCGCTGCTCAACACCGGGGCCTACACGCTCGATCAGGCATCGCAATACAACGGTCGTCCTCGGCCTGCGGCGGTGATGGTCAGAGAGTCGGGCGAGGTGGCGATTGTGAGACGGCGAGAGACTTATGAAGATTTGATTGCGATGGACGAGTGGGATTGAGATGCCGGGTCAGGCGTGGGGCAGGCATATAACATTCTGCAACCGGCTCTGTTCTCAGACAACCTCGATCATGCTTCTTCCCCTTGAGACTTCCGTAATTCAAACATTCAACTGTAGCGAGTTGACTGACGTTCTCTTCATGGTAGAATCGCTACGAATCGCGAAGATTTCATTCCTGGCTTGTTGATCTCGTTTCAGGTTTTGCTTCCTTACCCTCCGTTTACTGCAACCCTTCGCGACGAGCTTTCAGGCACGCGGACAGCTTCTGTTTGCCCCTTCCCGAAAGCAAAGGAGAGCCTCGATGAAAAGAGATTCTGTTTTGGAACTCAAGCAGGAAATCCTGGATTCGCTCAGGCCGGGAAAAGCCAGGCGAGGAGGGACAGAGGCTCAAAGCCTCGTCAACCCGCGCATAGAGAGTAGAATCGCTGTAGGCTTCTCGAAAAAAAGTGACAGGCAGTATCAACTTGAGATTCGGGTGCAGCGTCGCAATGGCGCAGCATACGAGCAGGCGCTTGGATTCAAGGAGAAAGCCAGAAACGAAGCCAATATCGAAGAGATTCCAGTCATAGAGATCCCCTCGAAGGGAATCCTGATGGGGCTGGGAATCAGGGCGAGGCTGGGAAAGATTATCCGGCCTCTGCACATAGGTCTGTCGATTGGGCACACTGATGGCGGAGCGGGAACACTGGGGGCCTTCGTTTCCGACAGGGATGGGGCCGAATACATTTTAAGCAACAATCATGTCCTTGCTCCTTCAAAAGAGGCCGACCTGCGAGACCCGATTTTTCAACCTGGTCGTCCTGATCAGTCTCCTCTTCTTGCCAGGCTGAAGATAGCTGAGTTGTCAGATTTCAATGTGATCAACAACAATGACCGGAATGAGTTTGATGCAGCCATAGCTGCTTTGATAGAAGGCATCGAGCACGAATCCAACCGAATTCCTACAGGAGCAGGCATCCCCGGCGAAGGCCGTCTTATCAGACAAGTCAAATCCAAAGACGAGGCGCTCAACCTGCTCTCAAAAGACAAGCCGGTTTGTAAAATAGGGCGCACTACCGGCTTCACTGCGGGAACGATCGGCGCAGTGGCCCTCGACAATGTTACAGTCAAAACCTCCCTCGGAAATGTGGTCTTTGACGATCTGATTCAGGTCAACTGGCTCTCCGGCAGGAAACCATTCTCAAAGCCGGGAGATTCCGGGAGCCTTGTCTTTACCAGGGACGGACTTCGAGCAGTCGGACTGCACTTTGCTGGAGGAATACGGATGGTAAGAAGAAGCCGGGTTGGAGTAAGCTATAGCTGCAATCTTGCAACTGTGCTGGAAAGCTTCAATGTCTCCCTTTTGGATTGAACTATGGCAACGATGAGCACGGCGCTGGAAGCAAAGAAG
>CAZPQE010000671.1:0-2907 GCA_964588615.1 uncultured Clostridia bacterium
GTGCTTTTCGAGCCGCGTCTTCTCGATCGCAGCGACCTCTTCGGCAGTAACTACGCCGTCACGGCCGACGGGCAACGCTTCCTCGTCAACAGCGTTGTGGAAGAGGCCGCCTCGGCGCCAATCACCGTGGTGCTCAACTGGACGGCGGAGGTGAAGCGGTGAAGATGATCTGAGAGAGACTTGTGCTATCTACCTGGCGCGTTTCCTGGTGGGTTTGTGCGCGCGGCGGGCGAGTTCGGCGCGCAGGCGTTTGATTTCCGCTTCGGCACGGGTTGCCCGGTTCTCGGCGCTGCGAGCGCGTTTTTCAGCATTGCTGGCTTTCTTCTCGGCATTGTTGGCGCGTTCTTCGCCGGTCAAAATCAAGCGGCCTTTCGCATCGAGCCAGCGCAGCCACTCATCCTCCTTGCCTTCGAACACGCCTTTCCACAATGTCAGGCTCAATCCCAGATCAGGCAAGCGATAATCTTCTCTCAATCTGTATCGCTTGCCAAATCCCAGTTCGTAAACCCTCAGCGCGTCTTTGCTCAACTGTCGCTCAGGGTCATGCGCCGCGTAGTAATTTACGCCCATCTGCGCATAGTCTTTGAGCTTGGAGGTCAACTCGCCTCCTTTGCGGTTGGAGACGATTTCGATGACCACTTCAGGCACTTTGCCGAACTCCCAGACGAAGTAGCTGCGATGCTCTTTCTTGTACCAATCCTTGTGAGGCTCGACATCGAGGCTGAGGAAAAAATCGGGAACGAGCGGAGGCTGATGCAGAGCGAAGAATATGCCGACATTGACATCGGCCAGAAAGCGGCGTCGTTTCTTTGACCCGTCTTCGCTCGGCAGTGGAGTCCACGAAGCGTACAAGCTGCTGGCTAACAGGCGTTGCTCTTTAGCAGAGAAAAAATTATCCACCGGTTCATCATCCTCCGTGACGATGTTTTCGATAACGTCGCGCAAATCGAAAGGAGTTTCGGCTAATGCCTTCGACATGGACTTGGCCCTCGCTGTGTGGTATGACTGTCGGCTGCAGCCGGACTGCCAGAGTATAGCACCAGTGGAAAGAAGCGTTCCAACGAACCCCTGGCGCGGTTTAAATCCGGCTGAAGACGTGGCGGAAATTGAAGCCGTCTGACCAATCCTGTGGATCGGAGACCTTATGTCAAGAAAGAAAATGAACCGACGCGATTTCGTTCGCTCCGGCGCTGCGGCTTCGATAGTGGCCGCCGCCGATCCGAAAACGGCGCTCTCGGCATCGCCGACCATTCTCGTGCCGAGCGCAGTGAAGCCGGTGGTCATCTCGTCGGCTAATGGGAACTTCTTTAAAAACGGCGGGTCTGTCACCTGCGTCGAAAAGGCATTCTCGATGATGGCTTCCGGCGCGGACGTTCTCGACGCGCTGATTGCCGGAGTCAACATCGTCGAGCTCGACCCCGAAGACACCAGCGTCGGCTATGGGGGCCTGCCCAATGCCGATGGCATTGTGCAACTCGACTCCTGTTGCATGCACGGCCCCAAAAAAAGAGCCGGGGGAGTGGCTTCGCTCGAAGGCGTGCGCACCCCTTCGCTGGTCGCGCAGTCAGTGATGGAACACACCGATCATCACCTGATAGTCGGGAAAGGCGCTCAGACCTTCGCTCGCAACATGGGATTTAAGATCGAGGACGATCTCAACACCGAACGCTCTCGCCAGTTGTGGCTGGAATGGAAGCGCAGGATCGATCCTCAACATTATCTCGATCCTAAGAAGCGAGCCGAGGCCGCGCGCCGAGCGACCGAGCAGATGATAGGCGAGGGGCTTGTCAGCCCACGCCACCTTTACGGGACGATCAACTGCGACGGGATAAACTCGAAGGGCGAAATCTGCGGAGTGACGACCACAAGCGGCCTTGCTTGGAAGATTCCCGGACGTGTGGGCGATTCGCCAATTCTCGGCGCGGGCCTCTACGTCGATGGAGATGTGGGAGCAGCCGGTTCTACGGGTCGGGGAGAGGCCAACCTCTACAATCTGACTTCTTACCTCATAGTCGAAAACCTCAGACGCGGTATGCATCCAAAAGACGCCGGGATGGAAGCCCTGCGGCGCATCAGGGCAAACACCGTCGAGAAGCGATTGCGCAAGCAGAACGGCGATCCGAATTTCAACATAAACTTCTACATCCTCAACGCGCGCGGCGAGCATGCGGGAGTAGCTATGTATGGCGAAGACGCCGATGAGCGGGACTGGGCCGGTCAAAGGGGAGGGCGTTTCGTCCGATACAGTTTTTGTAATGAAAACGGCCCGCAGACCATTCGATGCGAGGGTCTGCTTACAGGCACGCCCGTCGATTGAATCGGCCACCCTCGCGCCTGGCCATCGAGCGCCGTTTGCAATCAGTTCGAATTTAAGCTTGGCGCGGACTTCATCCTGTGCTATAAGCTTTGAAATATTATTGAACGGGACGCCCGGTCGGCTGCGAGCCGAGCATACTGGTTTATAGATGTCGGGCTTTTCCGCGCGCGATCATAAAGCAGCACGCGCCTTAATAAATCGGGCCGGTCAAAAACCCATCCGCGACCGGTAGAACAATCTTTCAGTGGATCGAATAAAAGACTCTTTCGGGAGGACTCGATGATGAAACGACTATTGGGCTTATGCCTTGCCTGCGCTTTCGCGCTCGCCTGCCTCGGGCTGGGCCTCACGGCAAGCAGTTCCGACAAACCGTCGCCAGTGACATTCGCCAAAGATGTCGCTCCTATCCTGCAAAAGAACTGCGTCGCATGTCACCGCGCAGGCGAAGTAGCGCCGATGTCGCTCATCACCTACCGGGAAGTTCGTCCCTGGGCTAAATCCATACGCGAAGTCGTCCAGGAGCGACGCATGCCGCCGTGGTTTGCAGACCCCGCTCACGGCGAATTCTCCAATGACGCCAGATTGTCGCA
>CAZPQE010000672.1:0-2896 GCA_964588615.1 uncultured Clostridia bacterium
CGCGGGCGCGGCCACGGCCGTCGCGCCCCCGCCGGGAGCGGCCTTCCCCCTGACCGCGCTATATGGCTTGCGGTCTCGGCTGCCCGGCAGATGGCCTCGATAGTGATTTCGTCCGTATAGGCATAGCCCGTCTTTTCGCCTGCAATGACCCGGATGCCTACTCCCTGAGAGATGGATTTCGAAGCCGATTTCACTATCCCTTCTTCAAGCCCAACGCTGTTCGATACGCGGTGCTCGAAATAGATATCGGCAAAATCCCCCCCGCGGCCGAGCGCCACTCCCACAATCCGGTCAATCTCCCGCGCAGAGAGACCGAAGCGGTCGAAGAAAAATTTTATCGCATCGATATTCATTTCCTGGTCAGAGGCAAGCCGTCGGGCTGCTTCACATTCTGACTTCAGCCTTTCGATCCCTACTTCCTGTCGCCTGTGTGCAGTGCGGCGATTCCGCCCGACAGATTGTAATAGCTGACATTGGAAAAGCCAACACTCCGCATCATCCCGGCCAGCTTTTCCTGACAGGGAAACTCTTCGACTGAATCGTGAAGATAATTGTAAGCAAAACCTGATCGCGATATGGCATTGCCCAGGCGCGGAAGGATGCGCCTGAAATAAAAACCGAACAAACCGCGAAAGACCGGCATCACCGGATGAGAAAACTCCAGCACCGCCGCGCGCCCTCCTCGCCTCAGCAGCCGGTGAATTTCCCTGAGCCCGCGCTCGAAACTTTCCAGATTCCTGAGCCCGAAAGCAATCGTCACCACATCGAATGTTTCGTCCGCCGCAGGCACTCTCAGAGCATCTCCTTCGACGAGTTGAACCGGATAAGCTGTCTTGCCGACTTTCTCCGATCCCAGGGCCAGCATCGGACGGCAAAAATCCACTCCAATGGTCGGAGCTTTCGCCGCCAGGCAGACAGCGAGGTCTCCCGTCCCGCAGCATAAATCCAGAGCCATCGCTCCGGGGCGATCCACTACGCCCTCAAGTTTTCTCACGACCCGACGACGCCAACGGCGGTCTATTCCCATCGAAAGAGCGTGGTTGAGAAAATCATACCGCGGCGCGATCTGAGCGAACATCGCGCGCACTTGTTGAGCCTTTCCCTCTCCGTCTAAACCTGGCTCAGATGTCTGCATAGCTAAGGCATCACCGTGACCGGGCCGATATTTTTGAGCAGCGCCTCGAACCGAGTTGCCTGGCCTGAGACCACTACTGAGGCAGTCTGTGACGAAAGGTAAGATTGAGCCGCGCGCGCCACATCTGCGGGAGCGACCGCACTCACCCGGTCGCCGAACGTCACCAGGTAGTCCCGTCCCAGACCATAGGTTTCTATTTCGAGCGTAAGGTCGACAACTCTCAGAGGGTCTTTCAGACTCTCGCCCATGGCTGAAATTATCTGAGCTTTCGCCCATTCGACAAGCTCAAGCGAGGGAGTCCCGCTTTGAAGCTGAGCCATCTCTGAAAGAGCGGCTTCGATGACGCGGGGAAGATCGGCGGTCGGAGCCGAAATCCTCATCGTCAACGGCCCTTGAAGAAATCGCGGCTCGATCACTGTTTCGATTCTCGCCCCGAATGATATTTTCGAACACCTCTCGCGCAGAATCTCGAACGCTATCATCGCCGCAAAATAATCCTCTGCCCGCCGCGACACGCCCGTCAGAGCTATCACCGCCTGAGAGACTGGCGACTCGCCCCGATCAAGAATGAAGACGTTGCGCGAAGAAAGTTTTTCGGGCGGGCGAAAAGTCGCAGGCGTCAGATCGCCTTTCTTCCAGGCTCCGAGCCTGGCGCGCGCCAGCCTGGTCACTTCTTCAGCCGTCGCCTCGCCCGTTATAACCATCGCCGCATTGTTGGCCAGATAAAACCTGCCGTGATAATAGAGAAGGTCTGCGCGTGTGATCTTCGAGATCGAATCCGCAGTGCCGCGCGCCGGTCTTCCGTAGGGGTGCGAACCGTATACCGATTCGACGGCTTTCGCTTCCGTCCTTGCTCCGGTCTCGCTCTGCTCTTTGCGCACTGCTTCGATGCGTTCGGCCTTGAGGTCATCGAGTTCTTTAGGGTCGAAGGCAGGGGTGATTAGGAGCCTGCCAAGGAGGTCGAACATCGCCTCTATCGAGGCCGAAGGCCCGCTGATGGTGATATCGGTCGAGTCCCACCCCACCAGTATATTGAGGGTCGCGCCAATCTGATCGATCGTTTCGCGCACATCTTTGGCCCTGTATCCTCCTCCTCCGCGAAGGAGCATCCCGGCGGTGATGTCGGCCAGTCCGCCTTTGCCCGCAAGATCGAACATCGCTCCGCTCTTTATCCTCAACCTCACATTGACCGTCCCCGTCCCCGGCCTCTCCATCAGTATGAGGCTGAGCCCGTTGAGTAAGGCGTCTCTTTTTAAGATCGGAAGCGCGAAACCGCCCGACTGCCTGACGAAGGCTGAGGAGCGAGCGAGTGGGCCGAGACTGGCCAGAAAAATTACTGCTATCAGAAGACAGACTGACTTCTTCACCTGATTGAAATCCTCCATCGGGCTGGGTGAGAATCGAGTGTAGCGATTGACTATAGAGCCAGTCAACCTTTCGTGTTATACTGGGCCGTGCCCCCAGCGCAATCCGTCACACGCCCAAGGTCCCTGTATCAATGTGGATTTCATCAAGGCGTGGTTTCCCCTCGATTGGGCTACAGGAGATAACCGAATGTTTTGCCCTGGTTGTTCTACACAGGCTGCCGATGGCGCGAAGTTTTGCAAGGCTTGTGGTATGAACCTCAACGCCATTACTCAGGCCATCAGCGGCGGCATAGTAGTCTCAGACCCCGTGCGGGACCGAGAGTATCGTCGCGCCCGCAAACATATAAGCGATGGCATACACGGCACGGCCATCGGCGTCGCGTTCGTCATCGGC
>CAZPQE010000673.1:0-2842 GCA_964588615.1 uncultured Clostridia bacterium
GAGAATCTCTCGTCTGAATTCTCGTGGCATTGATCGATCCGTCGGAGAGGCGCGTGCCTTTGACCTTCACATTCGATCCAACGACTATCTGCCCGTGCTGCTGCTTGATGCGGGTCGCAGCAGTCACGTGAACAGTCGTGCCGCTCACCGTCCAGTCGCCGACGAATCCCGATGACGGCAGGATTTCAACCGTCCCTCTCAAGTTGACTGGCCTTTGATCTTCGCCGAGTCCGGGCTTGACCTCGATCCGTTGCGCGTCTATCGAGCCATCGGCTCTCACCTGCCCGTGTATTTCAACCTTCGCGCCGACGGCGACCGCGCCGTGCTCCTGATTGATGACGGTCGATTCAGACACGTGAACTGTTCGACCGCTGACCGTCCAGTCGCCGATGAGTCCCGATGAAGGCAGGCTTTCGATAGTGCCTTTGAGTTCATCGCGCCCGTCCCCGCCTGCGATGTTGGATTTAACCTCGATCTTGCTCGCCACAAACAGGCTGTCCATCTGCATCGCGCCTTCGACTTCGACGAACGCTCCGACCGCAACAGGCCCCACCTCGGTTTCGATGCGAGTCTGGCTGGTCACACGGACGGTTCGCCCGCCCACGCGCCAGTCGCCTGTGAAGCCGGGCGTCGAGGGAAGGCTTTCGATAGTGCCTTTGAAATGCATCTCGCCCTCAGCGCGGCTCTTGACTTCTATCTTAGTCGCGTCAAACGAGCCGTCAGACCTGAATGCGCCTTTAGCTTCGATGAACGCTCCGACTGCGACCTGACCTTCTTCCTGCTCTATGCGAGTCGCTGCCGAGACGTGAACCGTCCGACCCCCTGCTGTCCAGTCGCCGACGAGTCCCGATGACGGGAGACTTTCGATAACGCCTTTGAGTCGGCCTTCAGCCCTGTCATCCTCAACCTGAGCCAGCGAAGTCAGCGAGCCGAGCGCAAACACGGCGATAAGGGAGACTATTTTCAAACTTCGAATAATCATCATTCCTCCTGAATTTTTTGTATGAGTTTTCAACAGTGAGGCTCAACCTGACAAGAGCGATGAGGGCGCAAAAAAATACAGTCTGGGAGCATAAAATGCAGATGGACGATTATCTGGTTTGAAATCGACGGTTTCGAGGGACGGTTGACAGCCTCGCAAACCGGCCATTATGCTGGGAGGCAAGTGGCCCCGCGAGGCGCAGGTTGAAGCAGGAGCAGTCAATGAATCGAGTCCGGTTCAAAGGGTTTTCGCCTGATCTGTTCGGGTTTCTCAGTGAGCTTTCAGAAAACAACAACCGCGACTGGTTCGACTCTCATCGCCGCTTCTATGAAACGGAAGTCCTCGGCGTCGTGAAATCTTTCGTTGCCGAACTCGGCCCCGTCATCGGGATGCTCAATCAGGAGCTCGAAGTGGAGCCGCGAGTCGGGCGCACGATAAGCCGCATCAGCAACGATATGCGATTTCATCGCCATCGCCCTCCCTATCGCCCTTTTCTCTATGTTACCTTTCCGCGGCGAGGCAAAAAGTGGACGGATGAAGCTCTGCTTTACTGCGGTATCTACAGTCACGGCGTGGCGGTCGGGTTTTATCCGGGTGGTCATCACGCGCAGAGAGTCGGCCCGATCCAGGAAGCGATAAAGAACAACCAGAAACTCTTTCAGGGCTACCTCACCGACCGCCGCATAGCCCGCTCTTACTGGGAACTGACCGGAGGAGAAAACGGCTCGATAACCAAGTGGCCGCTGCCTGACTCTGCTCGGCGATGGGTGAAACTTGAAAGCTTCAGCGTGGGCGAGTATTTCGCGTCCGGCGACGGCGCGCTCAGTCGCCGCACTTTTCTGGATTGCGCGCAAAAGATTCTGCTCGACCTCTATCCGCTGTGGCTGTTTGCGGTCAGCAGCGATCTTGAAGGCGGGTTTGATCTGTATCGGGAAAACGCCGCGCTTCTGGCTCGGCCCTTGACCAAAGCAGTGTGAAAAAAGACGAGAAAGAACTCCTGCGCCACAGTTGATTTTAATTCCTGCGGGCATCATCAGGCGTCGCCGCAATCATCTCACCCGTCGACTGGCCTTACAAACGAAGACAGATTTTTCAACCTTTGTTTTTCAACCTGCCAGCGTAGTCGGAAACAGTCACCGCAAAATATCAACTTTCAGTTGAATTGGAGAACACTCATGTTTGGTTTCTCAAGAAAACTCATCAGGCTCAAGAGTATTATTCTCACGCTTGCGCTGGCCCTGCTCGTGCCTGTGATGGCGAGCGGCAACACAGCCGCCTGGGACGACGATGATCGAGATGAATACCGCCGTGATTCCGGCAGGAAACACCGCAAAATTCATCGCGACCTGGATAAAAAGCACCGTCGCTACCACAAGTATTCAGATGACGATGACGACGACGATGATCACAGATCGTTCCATCGGAAGCTGAAGATCAAGCACAGCAAGTCTCATCGTGATCTCAAGAAAAAACGCTACGATAACTGTCGCGACAGAGATCGAGACTATGATGACGACGACGATGATGATGATCGCAGGTCGTCCCGCCGGCATAGGAGACGATGATAATGATGATTGAAGAGAGGAATGTCTCCTCTCTTTTTTCTTTTGAACTGGCCGCCGGCTGCAGGTACACCGGCGGCATTTTTTATGTGCGCCATCTCGAATAAACGAGTTGTCGCAACGCGAAAGCGCCACCGGGCACAATTGAAAGTGAGACTCAAGAGAAAGGATCATAAGACCATGGGCTTTGCGGCTCTGCCGCTTCGATCTGCGGAAACGGCTCCGCCTTTCCGTAAGCGGCGCCCCCCCCATCGCGGCTGCGCCGCCCACAGGCTCGGCCTCAAGCTTTACTCTGTCT
>CAZPQE010000674.1:0-2836 GCA_964588615.1 uncultured Clostridia bacterium
CTGATTTCGGCTCAAGTAATTTCCGACACCGAGGCGCTGATCGATAAGCTCGCGGCGTTGATCCTCCACACCGATCTTTCGGCGGAGAGTCGCCGGGCAGTCCGCGCCGGTTTAAGCGAGCCGCAGCAGCAGCCCAAACCGGCGGTAGCAGATGAAGCGGCGGCGCGAGCGGCGAGAGAGGGCGCGCAGGCTATGATGACCACGCAGGCGAAGCTTGATGCGGTATCAACGCGTCGTGTGGCGCAGGCGATTTCTCTTCTGCTCGGCTCTGCGGAGTTCCAGCGGAAGTAGGCTGGCAGTTGACAGTTTGGCCGGCGAATTTGATGCGAGAAAGCAAGCTCGAAAGAATTCGCGCGGAGTATGGTTATAAAGGGCATTACACCCGGATCCAGAGTGTGTCGGTAGTCCGACCGTGAGGGAGGACTCGATTGACTGAGCCAGCCCTGCTTACGCGCGGGCTACCGACACTCCTGATCCATATCCTGGTGTGCCTCACCTATAGAGGCAGAATCATTTCTGCGGTTCCGCAGGAGCAACCTTGTCACTTTGATGCCCGCTTTGAGATAGTTCTCTCCTATGAACCAGGCTCTTCATCAAGCAATTCGACCGACGACCATCATCGAGTCCGGGCGGCTCTCGAAAAAACTCGGCGCAAACGTCGTCATTGCGACAGAAACCTTTCAGCACACCGGCAGCTTCAAATTCCGCGCCGCCTACAACCTCGCTTACAAAGTCCCTCATCAGCGCATCATCGCCGCTTCATCGGGCAACTACGGTCAGGCCATGGCTTATGCCTGTCAACTGCTCGGCAAAGAATGCACCATCGTGATGCCGCACAACTCCGCGCAGGTGAAAATAGATGCCGTGCGCGAATACGGCGCAAGGGCCGATCTCATCGATGTCCGAATCAAAAGCCGCGCTGCGCGCATAGGCGAGCTTGCCGCTCTTCACCCCGATGCCTACGTCGCAAGCGCCTATGACGACCCGCTGGTAATCGAAGGCAATGCCAGTTTGGGAGAAGAACTGTGCGCGATGTCAAAACAGTTCGATTTCATAGTCGCGCCCGTCGGAGGCGGAGGGCTGACTGCGGGGATAATCAAAGCCGTGCGCGCTTCGGGCCGTGATATTCAGGTCGCAGGCGCAGAGCCGCTAATGGCAAACGACGCGGCGCGTTCGCTGAGGGCCGGACACATAGTAGCAAATGAAACAGAGCCTCAGACAATAGCCGACGGCACGCGGACACTCAGCATAGGGCGTCACAACTGGGAGATTATCAAAGACGGAATCTCGCGCATAATCGAAGTGCCGGAAGAAAACATCAGGGAAGGCGCGCGATTGCTCTTTTTTCTGGCAAACCTCAAGGCCGAGCCTACGGGCGCGCTCTCGATAGGGGCATTGCTCACCGAGCCTGCTCTCTTCGGCGACCGCTCTGTCTGCTGTGTCGTGAGCGGCGGCAACGTCGACCGGGAAGTTTATCACTCTCTGCTCGAAGGCCAGTGAGCGGGCATCATCCGCTCATCCAGTTCGACCAAGCGACGCGAGGCCATCTCTCTCGCTATCGATTCGATCTCATCCCTTCCGAGAACCTTTGCGGCCAGAGGAAAAATCTCGTTGTCTTCTTCAGCGATGTGTCGCTCGTAGATCGAGCGCAACTTATCGAGCGATTCCCTCAAACACTGCGCTGCTTCTTCATCCAGTCGTCCTTTTGCAAGCCACTCTCTTCCGAGCGAATCGACTTCGCTGTGCGCGGCGTCGGCTGTCGCGTGATCCGACTGCAAGGCATCGAGGCGGGCGATCAACATCTGCGCCTGCGGGTGAGCGAGCATTCGCGGAAAGAGCGAGTCCTCTTCATCCCGCGTGTGTTTGGGCGCTGACTGTCGGAAATAGAGAAGAGCAGTATCGAGACCCGCACGCCGGTCTTCGTTCAACTCGCCGCCCTCGGCGGCGACAGAGATGAGCACATTCAAGAATTTTTCGATGCGGCGATGGCAATCGCTCAACATGCCGATGGGGTTGGTATAATCGTTTTCCGGTTTTTTCCCAATAGTGATGGCCAGGTTTTCTCCTTCTTTCAGCAGGGGGCGAAGCGCGCCGTGAAGTGGCGCAGGAACGGAGCCTGGTAAATTATGCTATAGCCTGAAATCGTCTCGCGCCGATCATAGACATCGAGTATGGCTTCGATCACATAATCTATATGGCTCTGGGTGTAGGCCCGATGCGGGATGGCCAGCCGCACAAGCTCCATCGAAGCGGGCTGCTCCTGGCCGGTTTCCGCATCCGCCCTGGCGTACATCACCGATCCGATCTCGCAACTGCGTATGCCCGCCTGGCGGTACAACTCCACCGCCAGAGCCTGCCCCGGAAACCTGAGCGCGGGCAGGTGTGGAAGGAATGCTTTCGCATCGATGTAGATCGCATGTCCTCCGGGCGGTTGAATGATCGGAACTCCGGCGCCTGAGATATGACGGCCCAGATAACGCACCGAAGCATAGCGATATTGCATGTAATCTTCGTGCAGCACTTCTTCAAGGCCGACTGCGATGGCTTCCAGATCGCGCCCGGCCATGCCTCCGTAGGTCGGGAAGCCTTCGGTCAGGATCAGCAGATTCTTTTCCTGCTGCGCCATCCTGTCGTCGTTGGTGCAGAGAAAGCCGCCGATGTTGGCAAGCCCGTTTTTCTTGGCCGACATCGTGCAGCCATCGGCGTAAGAGAACATCTCGCGGGCTATCTCCCTGACGGATTTGTCGGCGTAGCCCGCCTCGCGCAGCTTGATGAAGTAGGCGTTTTCGGCGAAGCGACATGCATCGATGTAGAGCGGAATCCCGTGCTCGGAGCA
>CAZPQE010000675.1:0-2836 GCA_964588615.1 uncultured Clostridia bacterium
TGGCTCATATTACCCTCGTCCGGCCCATTGTGTCGCACTTTGAATCGCACCCGGGCATAAGCGCCTGAAAGCGGTATTCTTGAGTAGGGTTTTCTTCTCTGATATACTCGACTCTGGTTGATGTTGATGCAGACCAGAAGCACCGCTTCCTCTGACTACCGGCTCTGGTTCAATTTGTTGTCGCGGCAGAAAAGAGTAAATAGACCATGCTGGACCTGGAAATCTACACCGAGAAAATCGCAGAAAGCGGACGGCGAATAGTTCGCAAAGCCTTCGATGAAGCGCGCTCACGCGATCATAATCAAATCACCCCCGAACATGTTCTCATCTCGATTGCCGAAGTCGAACGTCCATTTTTCAACGAAGTCATGCAGAGCCTCAACGTCGATCCGCAGGTCGTCCTTCAGGCCATAGAAACCAGACTCCAGCAACGCGAATACGTCGGGCGCCGAATCCAGATGGGTGATTCGCTCCGAAACCTGCTCTCGAACGCTCTCAAACACGCGCACGAACGCAATCGCAGGCTCATAGAATCGACCGACCTCTTCGTCGCGCTCTTCAAAGACGCGCACGGCTATCCGGTCGAATTGCTCAAGCGACTGGGCGCTGACCGCGAAATGGTCATGCAGAAGATTCAGACCCGCGTGCGCAGCCACGAAGAGAAGGAAGAACGCTATCGCCGTCGCTATGAACTGCCTCCCTACCTCAAGCACTTCGGCGTCAGCCTCAACAAACTCGCCCGACAGGACAAACTTCCGCCAGTCATCGGTCGCAGCGAGGAGATTCGACAGATGATCGAAATCCTCTGTCACCGCGAGCGGGCCAATTCTCCCATGCTGGTCGGAGAAGCCGGGGTCGGCAAGACCGCCGTCGTCGAAGGACTCGCCCGAAGGATCGAACTTGAGGCCGACACCGTCCCCCAGCGTTTGCGCAACTCTCACGTCGTTCAACTTCAAATGTCGGGCATAGTCGCAGGCACGATGCTGCGGGGGATGTTCGAAGAGCGGATACAGGGCATCATAAATGAAGTCAAGGAGCGCGATAACCTCATACTGTTCATCGATGAAGCGCACACCATAATCGGGGCAGGATCGGCTCTGGGAGCCAGTTCTGACGCGGCCAACATGTTCAAATCGGCGCTGGCGCGAGGCGAAATCCGCATCATCGGCGCGACCACGATGACCGAGTACAAGGAATACATCGCTGAAGATGAAGCCCTGGCCAGGAGGTTTCGGCTGGTGAAAGTCGATGAGCCTTCGGTCGAAGACACTCGTAAAATAATCGTCGGAGTTCGCCCGCGACTTGAGCGCAATTACTCGGTTACGATAAGCGACGAGGCCATAGACACTGCGCTCGAAATGGCCCCGCGATACGTCCGAAATCTCCATCTCCCGGACAAGGTGATAGGGTGGCTCGACACTGCGGCGGTCAAGGTCGAGATCAATCAGCCTGAAATCGGAGAAGTCCTCCCCGAACACATAATCGATGTCATCAGCCAGGAGTCGCGCATCCCGCGCGACATGATCTTCCGCGACACGACCGACCGCTTCGCTCACATGGAGGAAGCTCTCTCTGATCGAGTCGTCGGGCAGAAGGACGCCATCCGCGCCGTCGCCCAGCGGCTCCGACTCAACAAGGGACCGCTCAAAGAAAATTTTTACAAGCCCGACGGCGTGCTTCTCTTCCTCGGACCCACCGGCGTGGGCAAGACCGAGCTTGCCAAGTCGGTCGCCGAGTTCATGTTCGGCGATGAATCGAAGATGGTCCGCATCGATATGTCCGAATACCAGGACGGCACTATCGCGGTCGAAAAACTCATAGGCATGCCGCGCGGGATAGTCGGCAGCGAGCGCGGCGGCATCCTCACCGAGAGGCTCCGCGATAACCCCTACACCGTCCTGCTGCTTGACGAAATCGAGAAGGCTTCGTCTTATCTTTTGAATATTTTCCTCCAGGCGTTCGATGAAGGATGGATAACCGACGGGAGGGGAAAGAAGGTTTACCTGTCGGACGCGATAGTCATCATGACATCGAACCTCGGATCGGACAATTTCAAAAAATATATGAAGCCGCTCGGATTCGGAACCAAGACGCTGGCCGATATACGTCAGATCAACCGCGAAGTCATCAAGGCTGCCGAGGAGCGGTTCTCGCCGGAATTTCGCAACCGCATAGATGAAATAATCGTTTTCGCGCCGCTCACCAAAGATGAAGTCAGGGAGATAGCCGAGCTTTATTTGAGCAGGACCAGAAAGGCGATGAGGCTGCACGGCAAGGAGCTTGAAATCACGGACAGGGCCGTGGAGTTTCTGATCGAAAAAGGATTCAGCCCGGCCTATGGCGCGCGATTCCTCAAACGCACCATCGACGAGATGGTCAAGCTGCCAGTGACCAACCTGTGGAAAGACGGCGACCAGTTTCAGGTCGATATCGTCGACGAGAAAATAAAAATAGACCTGTCGTGATGGCGCGATCAACTCAAGGGCTGAGGCGAGGCGGCGCTCAAAGGCCGCCTTTTTCATTGTGAACAAAACTATTGACATGATTTTTGTATATTGAATAATCGAAGCTGTTCATTCCTGTGCCCCCAGCGCAATGAACGCACTCCTCAGTAAACAGCGGTATTCCAGGAACCCTTCTCTATGAGAGTTTAACCAGACAAGGGGGTCGCCAATGAGCGAGGCGATTAAAGCGAACAGTTTGAACCGGCTGCCGAGAGAGCCTTTTTCAGATCAGGTCAGCACCTATTACCTCGAACTCGAACGTCTGCTCGACAGAGTGGAAAGCTCTACAGACCATTACCAGGCGCACGGCGTAGACCGAGCCTGCAACAGCG
>CAZPQE010000676.1:0-2826 GCA_964588615.1 uncultured Clostridia bacterium
AGGGTGTATTTTTATCTCAGTCTCTTCTCTCAGGAAAAGTGTCTACGAACCAGGTATGAGCATATAGATTTCTCCGGTAGAAAAACTGTTAAAACAGTTTCGGATTCAGGTCTTTCGCTTTTCACCGCGATCAATCGCGGTGTTAATGAGAAGATCACGCTTGACCATCTCCTCAATCGACCTGTTTACCCATCCGCAAACCGCTATAATGGCATTGCCCTGAAAGGACGTCATTCAACAGCCCAGTCCAACGGGCTGGGTCGACAAACCACAGTAGGGCTGAGGATGAATTGAGCGGGGGTTGGTTTCGGGCAAAGTCTATTGGTTGAGCAGAGGCGAACGAATGCTCATCTGGCTGCACGACGGGTGTCATATTTATTTCCGCTTCCATTAGGTCTCAAGCCGGGACTACAAACAAAAACATTTTCCTGGCCACTATAGAACCACAGCAGGACAACACAAGGTCAGTCTTGGGAGATTGCGCAGCCTGAAAATCCCTCTTCTTCCGCTCTCAGAACAACGCCGCGTCGTCGATTATTCCGACGGCCTGCAATCGAAAATTGACGCGCTCAGAAAACCTCAGCAGGAAGCCGCCGCCACGCTCGACTCCCTGCTTCCTTCCCTGCTTGACAAAGCTTTCAAGGAATTGTTGTGAATCAACGGAGCTTCATCATGAAAAAGAGCAAAGCCGATGTAGAATAGGGCGAGGCGAAAAAAGCATCCGCCGCCGTTTCTCTGCGCGGATACGAAGATTTTTTGAAAGACCTCAAAGGCCGCATCCGCTCGGCGCAGATCAAAGCCGCCCGTTCAAAGATTGTGCATTGTCCGCAGATATTCCGTTATAATCGCCGATGTCTGTAGCCAGCATTTCATCAAGGAGCGCAAAGAGGGTTGCCGCGCCAGTTTCTCACATCGCTTTTTATCCTGCTCATCGCGCTCTGTGCGACGCTGCCTCGCCAGACGGTCGCGCAAAGAGCATTCATCGAAAAACTCGACTGCGGATACGACCCGCTCGGAGCCGAAGACGGTTGGTATCAACATCTCATAAACGACCGCCGGCTCAAGCAATCAGGCATCGAGTCGGCTTCTGCCGCTGAGGTCTATGACGCGGGCGACATCGCCGTCATCGAAGACGACGGCTCGATAATCATTCCGCCCAATAAATTCGACCTCAAAAACAAATCCATTCTCTTCATCCCTCAAGGTGAAGGTTTTCGCGTCGAGCGCGGCGATGTCGCCTTCTCCTCGGACTACGGATCGAAGATCACCGGTTTCACGGGACTCGGCGGCGCATCGAACGCCAACAACGGCTCGCGCGAAGTCGCGCTCGGAGGCTCCCGGTTCACCTTTTTCGGCGCGATCTATGATCGCCTGTTCGTATGCACCAACGGCTATGTGACTTTCAACGCCTTCGACACGCTGGCCCGCCCGTCGCCCGCCGCCCTTGCCACAGGGCCTCCGCGCATCGCCCCTCTGTGGGCCGATCTCGACATATCGTCCAAAGGATCGATCTATTACAACCGTCTCGCCGATCGTCATCTCATAACCTGGAAATCGGTCGGTCAGGTGCGCTACAGCGGAGCGAGCGCGTTTCAGCTTTCGCTCTACGACGACGGGCGAATAGCCTTCGTCTACAAAAAGATCAAAGCGCATGCCTCGATGGTCGGGCTTTCGCCGGGAGGCGCAGCGCGCGCGGCGGAACTCATCAATTTTTCCGATCCGCCTTCAGCCTTAATCTCAGGCCCCGTGTTCGAAGCCTTTACGGAAGAGAAACGATTGGACGAGCCTGGGCTTGCGCAGGCCTTCTACTCGGCGCACGGCGATGAGTTCGACACGCTCTACGTCTGGACGGATTTCGAATTCGACAACGGGCTGGGCTACGCTCACGCATTCAACGTGCGCAACCGGATTTCAGGCATAGGGATGAGCGCCTTCGATCGCGGCGCGGTCTATGCGAGCCCCGAGCGATTGCAATCCATTCTGACGATGGGCAACATCGTCGGCGACTGGCCTGACGATCCCAACTCTCATGTGGTCGGGCTCAACTCGGCCATAAGCATCGTCTGTCATGAGCAGGGACATCGCTGGCTCTCTTACGTGAGGTTCGAAGAGGGCCGCGAGGTGAAAGACGATCTTCTGGGGCGCGACCGCGAGCACTGGAGTTTTCTGATCGACACGCGGACCAACGAGCAGGGCAGTTATTCATCCCTGATGGAAGGCAATGCCTGGAGAGAGAGCGGTGGGATTTTCACCACCATCGAGTCGGCAGTCAATCATTTCAGCCCGCTCGACCTCTACCTGATGGGACTGCTGCCCGCCGATGAAGTGGGTATGATCTCTTACCTCGACACTGACCCGGATCTCAAAGAGTTGATACGGTCGCGCTCGCCCGTCAACGGGTTTTCGATGACTGCCAGGCGAAAGCAGATTTCCATAGACCGCATAATCCGCCACGAAGGGCCGCGTTTGCCGGACTCTTCCGCTTCACAGCGCGAGTTTCGCGTCGCCTTCGTGTTGATAGTCGAGCGCGGGCGGCAGCCCTCCACATCCACGCTCGAAAAAGCAGACCGCTATCGCCAGTCGCAGGTTCGGTATTTCTCCATCGCCACCCGGCGACTCGCTTCGCTCGACAGTTCGCTCGCCGGCGCGCAGCGACACAGCGCAGCAATCACGCAAAAATGAAATTCACATCGAATTCTGCGGGAGAGTCGCGCTGTGTCGGAGAGAAATTACTGCGCAATCGGCGCGGCGGCCTTGTCGCCCGAAGCAGGGCTGATGATTCGGAGAGAGATTTTCTGACGACCGAACTGCATGGCTTCCTTGTAG
>CAZPQE010000677.1:0-2808 GCA_964588615.1 uncultured Clostridia bacterium
GTCTGCATGACAAATAATTTCCTGCAACAAGGTATCAGGCGCGGAAACATCTGGGGGGTGATCGCTCAAAGGAGGCCGACTGGCCGTTTTCGCAATTTTATCGCCCACGTCATCATCAAGCACACCGCCGAATATCTGTCGTATGAGAGCCTGGCTTTGCTCTGTGGAATCCGAGTGCTTAATGATGACGCGGCACATCGAAGCTAATCGTGCCATGCCGAGAATTTCCTGCTCGTCAATACGATTGATGGCACATATCTCTTCAGGCTTGCGACCGCCTATTAACAAAGCGAGGGAGATGGCTGAGGTGATACCTGATGCAATCAGGGAATGATCTCGTAATCGAGCTTGATTCTTCCCCGGCCTTGCATCGCCAGGGAGATTCAAAATAGCGTTGGCCTCTTTGCTCAATGACTCGTTTCTTCCTGCGATAGTACCGCTCAACGTCTCAGCCGCGCACGCCAGCGGCGCTTTTTTCCGTTCCATCTGCGCCTGGGCTTGATGCAGTTGCTCTTTCAATTCCTTTATAAGAAAGTTCCGGCCTTTTTCGACTTCGTCGAGTGCAAGGCCAACGAGAGATTGGCTTAATGGATTCTGGTGCAATAACAACGGTGTCCCACTTTTAGTATCAACATAATGTTTGCCAATCTCGCCCTCAGCGATATGACATATCCCTTCCCGTTCCGTCAGGGCATTGCGGTATCTCATGGCGTTGTTCGACATAATCGCTCCGTTATCTTCCTGCGGTGTGTAAGTCCCCAATATACTCCTGTTCAAAGCCAATATCCTGCATCAGCAACCTTGCCGACTCGCATCACACCGCAACCTCAAATCTGCCCAATCCGAAACTTGTGCTCGCTCCTACTCGCAAAATCTCTCCGGCGACGATCAAAGGAAGGAATTCTCTTATCGCACTCCCTGCATATCCCACCTCACCTGTGAAGCCGCCTAACTTCATCTTCGTCTGCTGGCGATTCGAATATCGCTCCCAGTCTTCCCACTCTAAATCCGATGCTACTGTCTCTACCTCAACGGCCCGCCCTATCAGGCCACGATAGTCCAACTCCAACTTACCGCTCCCATGCACCACTGCCAGCATCGATACCCGCCTCAACAGGCTCCTTGCCAGCAATCCGAAATCTATCTCCGCCTGCAAATCATCTGCGACCCTTATCCGCGTCGGCGTCACAAACCTCAGCCTTACCGAATTCAGGTCGCTCGATTCATTCAAACTCTCAAGACGTTTCTTTATCATCTCGCTCAGGCTTCTTGCCGCTGTCGCCTTCGCGCTTATGCGCTGCGACTCGCGCGTGTATATGACGGCTCCCTCTTCAACCTCTACAACCTCTTTCAACTCGAATCGCGCCCGCTCTACTCCCAGCCCTCGATGCGCCATCTCGCTCGCCGCGTACACGATGTAAGGCAGGCTCTCCACCGCTTTGCCAATCAGCGTCAGGCCAAAACTCAACTCCTCGCCCGCCTTCATACATCGCCGCGTCTGCGGCGCTTCCGCTTCCGATTGGTGTACCAGCCTTACCGCTCTCCCGTCCGACAGGTGATGCACTTCTGCGCGTGAACTGTCTCTGTTGGTTTCGCTCCCGTGAATGAGCAGAGCAGGAGGCGTCAGTATGAACGGATGCGGAGCCTGCTTCTGGCCTCGCAACTGCGGAACGTCGGGAGGGACAGGAGTATCGAATACATAAGGATAAATGCAGCGATCAGCCACAAGGCATCGCTCGCATCGGCGGTGGCTCATCACACAGACGGCTTCCTTCAATGCATGTCCGAATGCGCCGCGAATCGTCGATCCCAGATACGCGGGCAAATCCGCAGACTGACGCGCGATGAGCCGCAACTCGTAACGAGATATTTCCAGAGAGGCGAAATCATCCGGGCTCATATCGATCCTCCCGGTTGTGCGTCAACGATATTGAACGGCGACCAAAACCCTGAAAGGGCGTTTCTCGATCAAAAGGAATCGCTCGCGGTTAATCCGACGAACGCGCCGTATGCTATCACACGATGAAGTATTGGCAAAGCGGATTTTTCGGCAATCCGCAGATTGCGCAGATTGAAAACGAACTCAACCCAGCCGCCGCAAATGACACGAAGCCCCGCCGACAGTCGAATTCAGCCAGCGGGGCTTCGTGTTGTCGTTTCTGATTCTTTATCTGCTCAGGGCAGCACTGCCGAAATCGCCGCAGAGCGGTTGTTGCCTTCGTTGCTCTCGCGCACCCGACAGTGATTTTCTGTGAACTCGTCGCCTGAACAACTGTCGGCTGTGGCCCGCAGCGACACCTTTCCATGAACTGATGGGTGGAAACTCAACCTCCCTGTAAATGTCACTGACTTGCCCGCAAGCAGCAGAGCGTCAGTGCTCGGATACCACAGACTGCTTTCGCCCGCGACCGTGAAAGCGACTACGAAGCTGCCCGCTCCCGCAGTGTACTCGACCGACACTTTGAAGGGAGCCGCTCCCGACTGCCCCTGGTTTTTAACCGTCACCCGCAGAGGCACTTCAGCCGCGCCCTTGACTGTTTCAGCAGGCCCGGTCGTTTGAATATCCGTGACCACCAGGTCGGGAAGCTGAAGACGAATTTCGGGCCTCACCTGAAGCCTGTCGCCGAGATCGAGTTTGGGCCGCTGGCCGAGCGCCGATAGCGGGGCCGCGATAAAAATCATTCCGATAAACAGTGTCATAATTCGAATCTTCATAATGGGTCTCCTCAGAAAAGGTACAGCAGGCTGCCAGACTGCTGGTTCTTCAAATTTTCATCCTTTCAGGGTGTCAACAGGCTGGCCGACGGT
>CAZPQE010000678.1:0-2807 GCA_964588615.1 uncultured Clostridia bacterium
GGACAGAAGTAAGGCAAAAGTAAAAAGGCAAAAGGCAAAAAGGAATCTCGCGCCATGAAGCGGGATTCGTTGCAAGGGCTTTTCTGCTTCTGCCTTGTAATGACTCAGCCGCGTTAGCAGCCTGATGATTCGGGCTGTATGCTTCGGCACGCTGGCTTGGAAACAGATTGAGGGCAGCAGGACAGAGACCCTTTCATTAACACCGCGATTGATCGCGGTGACGAGCGAGAGGATGGAGCCTGAAACTGTTTCAACAGTTTTTCTGTTCGCGAAGCTATCAGGCTCGATAACACCTGAGCGATTGACATCAAGCCGACTAAGAGCGACGGGGGAAACTGTTAAAACAGTTACCTGTCCGCTCGTTGCTCTCACCGCGATCAATCGCGGTGTTAATGAAAGGGATTCCTACTCACCTGTTTGAATACCTCCGCATGGTTGAACAGTCGCTCCTCTTCTTCCTTTTTCCTTGTGAAATATCTCTCACCTTGGAAGTGAACAACTTCGCAGCCTGAAATCTGCCATTCGATCATCCTTTCACTGTCTAACTGAGAGACAGATTCGATTCAAAACAGGAGGAGAGCATCATGATCGAAAATCGGAAACGTAAATTTTTCAACGCTGCTGTCGCGGCGCTATTCGCGCTCGCCACTCTGGCCGCGCCTTACATCAACACCAAAACCATCAACGCTTATCAGGAAACTCGATCAGACAACAGCATCAACGGCGAATCGCTCCCGGCATTGCGCGATCTGGTGCGGCTGTCGTGGGACGCATTGCCCGCGCCCGATGCTGTAACGGTCGGAAAAGCTTCTCGCACATCGCTTCGCGTCGAAAACCTGACCGCTGAACCTCTGCGCGTAGAACTTCGCCTGACGGCTGACGATGGAGGACAGCAAACCGGAAGACAGAATCCGGGCGAGATCAATCTCGATCCTTCAGCCGTGAAAGCCATAGCGGTCGATCTCAGAAAATTCGGGTTCAAGCTCAAGACTCTGAAATACTCAGGCCAGTTGCAGGCAACGGCGCGCGCTTTCCCAAAAGGCGGAAATTATCGCCAGACCGATTCGCCTGCTCTCTATTTCCATCCGGCTAACGCCAGCGCCTCGCTGCTTTCCTTTTATGGCGAACAGTCGTTGATAGAAAAATTCAACAGCGGCGATTTCAAAGGCGAGATCGGTCGCGCGGAAATAGAACCCGCGGGAGTGATAACTTCGCGCGTCATCTACGGCGGCAAAGGCAGCGCGGACACTCGCAGATACGACGAGCCTGACGAGAAGCTCGAAGAAGAGGAGGAGTCTTCACAGAAATCACAATCAGCGATTACCGTCAGTCCGGCAGCCGTTCATCAGTACAAGACCTACATCAAGTTTCAAATCCGCACAGTCGACTCAGGCGTAGGGATTCCCAATGGGGCAAATGCCGGCGGGACTGAAGATCATTACATAGGCGCCAACGACGACATCAGCGTGATAGCCCGCGGCGTAAGAGTGAAGGTCTCGCGCGGGGCGTGGGAGCAAACCTTCGACGCCGATCCGTCGGACGGAAGCTTCAACTGGTCGCACGCCGAAACGAGCGGATTTTCGATGCGCATATATGGCTATGCCACTGATTCAGCCGACAACTATATTCGCATTCACAATTCGCCGAACGATTTTTCAAGCTATCCCGGACAGACATACTCGATTCTCTGCACCAATCTTTCGCCGACCTCGGGCGGGAGCGACACCTATCACGTCGGCTCTTACAACTCGAAGTGGACGGCTATGGCGACGCTGGCCTTCGGGCTGTATCGCTATCACGACGGGATGAGCGATAAGGCATTTCACGTCGGGATGGATGACACACAGGCTTATGGCGCGTCGGCTCACTACGGTGACTCGAACGACCA
This sequence comes from uncultured Clostridia bacterium, assembly GCA_964588615.1. GTDB lineage: Bacteria > Acidobacteriota > Blastocatellia > UBA7656 > UBA7656 > UBA7656. Next base: position 1,889 of record CAZPQE010000678.1, read on the forward strand.
CATCACCGATGGGCGTCACTACATCAAGCTCGGCAACGGCGCTGTCGATGAGGAAGGCAATCCGGCCACGCCTTCGACCAAATTCAAATTCATCGTCACTCATGAACTCGGCCACGCGATAGCCGCCATCTACTATGGCAATCACGATGACGCTCAGGATGGCGGAGAGCCTAATGTGAGCCTGAGCCACAACGTAAACCCGAACGCCTGCGGCACGCAGGACTCAGACGGCCCGTCTTATTCGATCAGTTCTAAGGAATGGAATTCGGTAGGATTTCGCGAAGGGTTCGCTCATTTCATATCCGCCAAGATATGGAACAACAAAGAGACCGAAGCGACATTCACGTGGTTTGCGCAGGCGCACGATCTTGAGCGATACAACTTAGGCGCTTCAAATAATGCGGGCGGTCGGTTGGAGAATCAGTGTTGCGCGGGCGGAGGCTGCTCTGATTCGTGGGCGGGCGCGGGTACGAACGAAGACTGGATGCGCTTTTTGTGGGACTGGTACACGAACACTTCGGATTCATGTCCTGATCGCCCGACGAAGCTCGATATGCTCAAGCTCTATCGTCAGACCAGATTGAACGGCGGGCTTACGAACGACAACTACTTCCAGAAAATGCAGGCCGCGGCAGATGATCTCACTCATCTGGATGAATGCCTGAGAACTGATCGCTTCGATTTCTATGCTAGCCACAACGGCATCAACAATCAGTAGGCGATGACATCAGCGGATGCCGCAGAGATGCGGCATCCGCTGCCTTGATGTGGCGCGACCTGTCAGGCGCGACAGACTCCAGACTTTCGACTCCAGACTTATTTCTGAAGAGGAGTCACGGATGTACAACCGTCGGCCAGCCTGTTGACGCCCTGAAAGGACAATGCCATTAAGTTAAGGGGGCGGCTTAAAGGTGTCAGT
>CAZPQE010000679.1:0-2798 GCA_964588615.1 uncultured Clostridia bacterium
TGAATGCAGGCGACCTGTCAGCGGATGAATGTGTTCGAGCAGCGTCTCTCCATAGCTTGAAAGCGCCTTCTGCACACTGCGGTATTCGAGCAGCTTTCGGATGACCGGATGCTCGGCGGCAAGGGGTTGAAGTTCGAGGTTGCGAGTGCCTTCGACTTTGATGCCCATCCGTCCGAGCGCATCGATTATCTGCGCCGGGCTGTCCAGGTTTATGCTCGCTTCGCCAAACAGCGTCATCTGCTGCACGCCCGACGCAAGCTCACGTTTGAGATCGCTCGACAGTATTTCGTGCGCGCGCTCGATTCCCGCGACCAGCTTTCGCCAGCACTCGGCATCGATTGGCATCCCCGCCAGTTCCATCGCCGCAAGCGGCAAGACGCACTCGAACTCTATCTTTGCTGTTTCTTCGAGGCCGAGTTCGACGATCTTTTGTTCGAGCCGTTCTCTGAGCGGCAGCAGCAGGGTCGCGTCTCTTGCGGCATATTCCAGTTGGAGGCGGTTCAACTCCACAGACCAGTCGCTCACCTGCTGCGTTTTGTCGAGGCTCACTCCGAGGTATCTGTCAGCGACGCCCGCCAGAGAGTGGCTACCCTCGCTGCGCCCGGCTGAGATCAACTGACTCGCAAGAAGAGAATCGAACACCCCCCGCACTTCGAGACCGAAATGATGCAGCAGCATCTTCATATCGAACTTCGCATGATGCAGAATCTTAGTCGTCGATGTGTCAGACAAAATTTCGCGCAGCGCAGGGTTTGACAGCGCGTCGAATTTGAAGAGGTCGAATATGAATACGCGCTCAGGCGTTGCGATCTGAAGCAGTCGCACGCGGCTGCGATAAGGGTCGAGACCCGTCGTTTCGGTATCGACTCCGAGCGTGTTATGAGGGGCTATGTGATTGATCGCGCCTTCAAGCCCGTCGGCGGTTTCTATGAGTGTGTATGATGTATCGCTCACTTTCGGCCTTTCTGCGCGGCGCGCAAACTTGAGAAAGCGCGCCGCGCCCCGTATAGTTGGAAATTCTCGCATCAAGGCAGCGCGCGATCAAGGAAGGTGATCGATGGCCATACTCGACGAGGCAACAAAGAATCGCTTCAGGCAAAGGCGACTGGAGTTCATGGAGAAGGTAGGCAGCGGCGGCGCGGCTCTCTTTCCCTCGGCTCCCGTCGCGATTCGCAACAGCGATGTCGAACACGAATACCGTCAGGACACCGATTTTTATTACCTCACCGGCTTCGAAGAACCGGGTGCTCTCGCCGTTCTCGTACCCGATCACCCGGAGCATAAATTCATTCTCTTCGTTCAGCCCAAAGACCGCGAAAAGGAAGTCTGGACGGGCTGGCGCGCGGGCGAAGAAGGAGCCGCGCGCGATTACGCGGCGGACAAGGCTTTCACTATCGATAAACTCGTAGAAGAACTTCCCCGATTGATAGAAAAAGCGGATCGCCTTTATTATCGCTTCGGTTCAGACCCGACATTCGATGAAAGAATGATCGGGTTGATGCGACGCTTCCAGCGCCAGCGCCAGCGCGAAGGCTACGGCCCGACTTCCATAATCGATCCGGCGGAGATGCTTCACCAGATGCGACTCGTCAAATCGGCGGACGAGCTTTCATTGCTTCGCCGCGCCGTCGATATAAGCTGCGACGGACACCTTGCGGCTATGGAAGCGATACGACCGGGAGTTTACGAGTACGAAATCGAAGCTGCGCTTCGTTATGTGTTTCGACGTCGGGGCAGCCCGCGCGTCGGATACGCGCCGATAGTCGCGTCGGGCGCAAACGCGACCGTTTTGCATTACACCACTAATGATCGAAGAGTCGAAGACGGCGACCTCGTGTTGATCGATGCGGGGACTGAATTCGGTTATTACACGGGAGACATAACGAGGACGTATCCGGCAAACGGGCGATTCACGCCGGAGCAGCGAGAGATTTACAACCTCGTGCTTGAAGCTCAACTGGAAGCTGTCAAAGCGGTGAGACCGGGCGCGACGTTTATCGAGCCGCACGAGCGAGCATTGAGAGTGCTGGTCGAAGGGATGTTGAGACTGGGGTTGCTCGAAGGCGACGCGGAAGAAGTGATAAAGGAAGAGAAGCACAAAAAGTTTTACATGCACCGAACGAGTCACTGGCTGGGGATGGACGTTCACGACGCGGGGCCGTACAAAGTCGCCGACGAATGGCGGCGTCTTGAGCCGGGAATGGTGTTGACCATCGAGCCGGGAATTTATATAGCCGAAGATTCGGAAGGCGTTGATGCGCGCTATCTCGGCATCGGAGTGAGAATAGAAGACGATGTGCTTGTCACCCCTGACGGCAATGAGGTGCTGTCGGCCCTCGTGCCGAAAAGCGTAGAAGAGATCGAAGCGGCGTTAGGTTGCTAGATTCAAGTGAGCAATGGATTATTTCGTGTCTTACCAATTAAAATCGAATGGATGCTTCTCAGAGCAAAAATTACATACCTTAAAGTTGTGGCTTGGATCGGGCTGGTCTTCTTCCTTAGCTGCGCCATAGGCGCTTTAGCGTCAAAGCAAGCCGATGCGGTGCCGTTGTTCTTACCATTTGTTTTGCTCAGTCTCTATTTCAAGTTTAGGTGCTGTATAGCGAAGCCGGGAAACACAATTTGGACCCAAGATGCTGTGGTCAATGAGCGGGATAGTCACTCCATATCGTCTGAGCATCTTCCTTTCACGGCTTAGCTATACAGCGCCGAAGATTACTTGCAGCCAATAATGATTACCAAGAGTAACTACTCAGCCTCTTTGTGAGACTTGAACTCTGTGCGGCTCGGCCGCTTTG
>CAZPQE010000680.1:0-2794 GCA_964588615.1 uncultured Clostridia bacterium
CCAGGGCGCGGACGAACTCGGCGTCTGCGGTCGATTCTTCGCCGCGCAACTGGTGATCGAGGTGGGCGACCATCAGGCGGATGCCGGAGAATTCTTCCACGCTGCGAAGGCGCAGGAGAATATCGAGGAGGGCGACCGAGTCTGCGCCACCAGACACGGCGACCACCACGCCGCTTGCAGGTTCAAGCATGGCGTGGCGGTGGATGCAGCTCAGAGCTTTTTCAAGAGCTTGGGTCAATTTCAAGCTCGCGCGGCTAATCCTTGCCGACGTATTCCCAGTGCCAGGGTTCGTAGAAATAGGGCTGGAAGCCGAATCGTGAGGCATTCTTCACAAGCCAGCGGTAGGCGGGAGTTCGGGTCTGCAGGGCGCGGTTTTCGTCGCGGGTGCTGACAGGCTCGCCGCCGACGTAGAGATCGAAGGTGCGTCCCGTGAAGTGCGGGCTGTTGACGGCAAGCCCCGCTCTCCCGCTTGAGGGAGATTTCTGACGAAGCTGCTCCTGATACTCGCGCGAGCGAAATGCTGAAATGATCTTGAGATATTTTTCAGCCGGAGCTATCGAGCCGTCTTCTGTAATTTCAAATCCGAGGTCGCGCGCCGCCGCTCTCGTCATCCGCTTGTAAGCTTCATAAGCGCGGCCTTCTGCCTGGCGCAATTCCTCGGGCCGGTCAGGGTCGAAGCAATCGGTCGCCGGTATGGTGACGAGTTGATCCGCCGGAGGGTAGTCGCGGTCTTTTATCCTGCGCGACTGCCAGAAAGAGACCATCTCCATCCAGGTCTGATTGTCGAGCACGCCTCGCGCCTCAAGCCCTCGCTCCTGCTGCCAGCGCGCCAGCGAGCGAGCGAAATCGCGGCTTGAGGCGTCTTCATCTGCTCCGATCAGATTGGAAATCAGCGGGAGGTAGATGTACCATCCGCGCTGCTCGCGCCCTCCGAAGCCCCACTGGAGTTCGTCTCGAAGCCGGGCGTTTTGGGCTGCCGACTCGGAAGAGACGCCCTCAGGCGCGGACAATCTGATGACCGGTTTGGAGGAAGAGTATTTTCGATCCGACTGGCCTGTCGCCACAAGCGTCGCTCCCGACAAGGCGATGACGGCTGTTGAAACGACGATGAGCGACATTCTTGACATCACTGCTTACGCCTCTGATTGGATTTCCTCAACGGGCTTCTCGTTTAATTTAACTTCGCGGCTCGCCCTTAGCAACTCAAAAGCTTCGACGACAGAGCGGACTATATGATTCAACATTGTGGTAATATCTGAATCTGAATTCGACTGAGAGGTTTCATCTTGCCTCAACGAAATTACCGCGACCCGCTGCACAACATCATCTCGCTCGACGAATCCGTAGCGGATGATCAGCTAATCGTCGATTTGATCAATTCAGCCGAGTTCCAGCGCCTTCGCCGCATCAAGCAACTCGGCCTGGCCATGTTCACCTATCAGGGAGCCGAGCACAGCCGGTTCACTCACTCTCTCGGCGTGATGCACCTTATGACCCGCGCGCTGAAACTGCTCGGCGCGCGCCATCACGTAAGCGATGAAGCGCAGGTTGTGGGGCGAGCAGGCGCGCTGCTTCACGATCTGGGACACGGGCCGTTTTCGCACGTGATAGAAAAGGTCTTCGACTTCCATCACGAAGACTGGTCGCGGCAAATCGTCCTGGATGAAAACACCGAGGTCAACCGCGCGCTTCGCCGGTTCGACTCTTCGCTCCCTGATAAAATCGCTTCTCTCTACAGCCATCAGTACACGCCCGCCTTCGTCTCTCAACTCGTTTCTTCGCAACTCGACTGCGACCGCATGGATTACCTGCTGCGCGACAGCCTGATGACCGGAGCCAAGTACGGAATCTATGATCTGGAATGGGTGCTGCACGCGCTCAAGATCGATGAACCTTCGGATCGGGTCTACGTCGAATCGAAAGGGCTTTACGCGGTCGAAGAGTATTTGCAGGCGCGTTACTACATGTTCCGTCAGGTTTATTTTCATCGCACGCTTCGTTCAGCCGAAGCGGTGCTGGTTTCGACGCTTCGGCGAGCCAGAGAGTTGATCGAGCGCGAGGAGATGCGGTTTCGCAATCGCGGTTCTGTGTTCGAAAAGATGTTGTGCGGACAGGATGTTACCACAGGCGAATATCTTCAGTTGGACGACACCGACGTGACTTTTCACCTCAAGCAGTGGATGCGCGAATCTGACGCGGTGCTTTCTGATCTCGCGCGCAGGTTCATCGACAGGAAACTGTTCAAGGCCATGGATCTCGGCTCGCTGGGCGACCGGACTCAGGATTTCTGGCATCGCGCAAGCGAGATAATCACTCGCGCAGGATTCGACACGAAGTATTATCTGATAATGGATCGCGCCGCTGATGTGCCTTACTACAGTTACTATTCGCCCGAAGGCGTCGATTCCAAAAATCTCATCTACATCGAATCCGAAGGCCCGCGCGCGACCATCCGAGAGATAAGCGAAGTGTCCGAGGTGGTGCGCGGTATGCGCGGCTATCGTATAGACCGGGTGTGTTTCCCTGCTGAAGTCACAGACGAAATGAGTCGACTGATCGCCGATTTCTACCAATTGGGTTTTCCATGATTTGTCTGTCAAAGTATGAATTGCAATGCTGTTTGACGGAACCCAGGCAGATGCTAAAGTCAACCGCTGAGAGATTCACACAATACAAATTGGAATGACAATAGATTTGTTGCCAGTTTTTCTACACGAGCATTACGAGCTACATGAAGGGTGCAGTTTTCAAAAGTCGGTCAATCCCCCCAACAGAAGTTGGGGGATCGTTCAAG
>CAZPQE010000681.1:0-2784 GCA_964588615.1 uncultured Clostridia bacterium
ACGCTGTGAGATTCACTCCCGAAGGCGAAGTGAAAGTCAGCGCGCGGCGGGCCGGAACAGATGAGGTGGTCATAGAGGTGAGCGACACCGGAGTGGGAATCAGCCAGAGCGATCTTCCCAGGATATTCGAAGAGTTCTGGCAGGCGGAAGGAGATGATCGCGCCAAGAGATCGGGAACCGGCCTGGGACTTGCCATCACGCGAAGGCTCATCGATCTGCTGGGCGGATCGATAGGCGCAGTATCGGAAATCGGCAAAGGCACAACCTTCACCCTGCTGCTTCCGATGGAAATAGAGGGCCCGGCAGTGACGCCTGCCGAGGCCGAAATAGCCCCGTCCGACACGGAGCGAACCGCGCTGGTCATCGATGGCGATCCGACATCCCTTTACCTGATCAAAAAGTATCTCACTGAAGCGGGCTATTCGGTTGCGGCGACCGATGACGCCGGGCGCGGGCTTGAGATAGCGCGCATGGCCCAGCCTGCCATCGTCACCATCGACATAGACCTTCTGGACAACGCTTTTCAGATGCTTTCAGAGATCAAGGGCGGCGACAGCAACCCGATGCTCGTCGCCGTCTCGGCCAGTTCCGCTTTCGAGCGGCGCGCTCTGGATGCCGGGGCCGATATTTTTCTGAGCAAACCCATCGAGCGAGCCAGACTCGTCCGCTCACTCGACCACAGAACGCTTCCCCGGACTGGCCGGGTGATGATAATCGATGACGACACGGATTCGCTCGATCTGGCCTCGGCTGCCATAGAAGACAGCGGCTACAAAATCATCACTGCGCGGAGCGGGCGCGAGGCTCTTGAGAAGCTTGCTCGCGAACGGCCCGACGCGATCATACTCGATCTGATGCTGCCTGAGATGGACGGCTTCGAGGTGGTTCATCGCCTGAGCCTCAACCCCGACTGGCGAACCATACCGGTCATACTGCTGACGGCCCGCAGCCTTTCGAGCGAAGAGCGGCGGGCAGTCGATGTCGGCACAGTGAGGTTGATTCAGAAAGGCGATTTCAACCGCGATGAACTCCTTCGCGCAATCGAAGGCACGACCGAAAGCCGCGAGGCTGAGAAAGTCGCAAAGTAGATCAGCCTCGGAAGAGCAGCGATACGGCCATGGCGAGACCTATCAGGATCACAAGGCGGCGAACGAACTGACGGCCAAGCCTGCGCGCAAGCCTGGCCCCGCAGTATCCGCCGATGACCGCTCCTGCGGCCATCACCAGCGCGTCAGTCCAATCGATCTTTCCCGACCATATAAAATACAGCGAAGCCACTCCGTTGATGCTGAATGCGAAAAGATTTTTCAGCCCGTTCATACGGTGAATGTCCGAGAGGCCGAGCAGTTTCAAAGCCGCAAGCATCAGTATGCCCATCCCTGCGCCGAAATAGCCTCCGTAGACGGCGACGAAGAATTGAAACACCGCCGCTCCCCACCACCACGCGCGCGTCGGGTCTGCGTCTTCGCCCTTGTTGTTGCCGAGTTTTTTCGAGACAGGCTCGCCTGCGGCAAAAAGGATGGTCGCAAACAGAATCAGGAAAGGAACTATCGCGGCAAACACAGGCGAGGGAGTGAGCAGCAAAAGGATCGCGCCCGCAAGACCGCCTATTATGGAAGGAGCCAGAAGTATGAGCATCCATTTTCGGCTGCCTTCCAACTCGCGGCGAAAGCCTATCATGCCGGCCAGCGAACCGGGCCAGAGCGCGACGGCGTTCGTAGCGTTTGCTATTATCGGATCGCGTCCGAGCCAGACGAGCGCGGGGAAGGAGACGAGCGTGCCTCCGCCCGCGACCGAATTTATCATCCCGGCGATCACAGCCGCGCCGAATGCGATGAGTGCGTGAAAGACCTGAGCGTTCATTCGAGAGAGCTACTATAGCATCCGTCGGAGAAGATCGATCAAGGCTTCGACCGTCGTATGAAGCGCGTCGACGAAAGGCGCGGACAATTTCGTCTGACGAACCTGCCTCTCCTGAAAACCCTCCTGAAACCAGTTGTTGTCTGTTGCCGGTATCTATAGCATGATGCGCCGGGCGCTCCTGCGAATGGGTAGCGCCGGGAAAGGAGAATACCATGACCCGAACGAAATTGACCGAAGCCATCATCCGCGCTGGCGCGGGCGAGAAAAGTTTTCAACGCGGAAGGGAGCTTTATCAACATGACGCCATCTCGAACGCGAAGATTCAGGGCGACACCCTAAGCGGCGATTGCGAAGGAACTGAATCGCCTTTTTATCAAGTGCGCGTCGAACTCGATTCCGGGGGCATTCGCTCTGCCGATTGCAGTTGCCCTTATGATTTTGGCGGCTACTGCAAGCACATCGTCGCTTTGCTGCTCGCTTACCTTCACAAGCCTGAGAAGTTTGCCGCGCGCAAAAAACCGGCGGAACTTCTGGCCGACCTCAACCGGGATCAATTGCTGGCTCTGATGACAAGACTGCTCGACGAGCGGCGCGATCTGTGCGACTGGGTCGAAGCGGCGCGCGATCTGCCGTCGGTTTCCCGCAAAGGCGAGGCGAAAACGGAGAAGCGCAAAAAGGTCGATACGTCCGCCTATCGTAGGCGAGTGCGCTCCATCATGCACAGCCTCGATCACATGCGAATGTCGGAAGCCTACTGGCACGTCGGCGGATTGGCGAACGAATTGCGCGAAGTGCAAAAGACGGCTATGGAATTCCTCGACGCCGACGATGCGGAAGCGGCGCTCGATATTATGCTCGCGCTGATCGAAGAGAGTCACGACGGCTTTGAACACATCGACGATTCGAATGGCGAGCTTGGCG
>CAZPQE010000682.1:0-2770 GCA_964588615.1 uncultured Clostridia bacterium
TGAATTCATTGATACGGATATAAGTCCTTCCCAAAGCAAAATTCACTTCACTCAATCCGAGACTGTCCTGCACTTCGAGCAGCAGCTTCATGGCCTCATTGAGCGAAGCTATCGACTTGGGATAATTTCTCTGTAATTCATATCCCCTTCCCAGCCTCAGCTTGACGCGGGCGCGCGCATGAACGGAGAGCGCATTCAGATGATGCTGATCTTCGTATTTCGAGATTGCATCGAAAGCGTCATCAAACCGGCTCAATTCATCGAGCGCCTGACTCAACAGGCATCTGGCCATCGCCTCTTCGTCCGCGCTCAATCCCTCACTTGCCAGAACCGATTTGAAACGACTGGCCGCCGATTCATAACGCGCTCTGGCCAGGTCAGCCTTCCCCATCTCCAGCAGCAGAGTGATATCTTCTACTACGCCATCGCCGTTCTGCCCTGCCTGCTCTGACTGCCGCTTCAGCAATTGCCTCACCGTCACGTGGCTGATGCTCTCGACTATGCCTCGCTCGGAAGCGGCCCTGGCAAGCTTCTGAGGAGTCCACATCTTGAAGGAAAACCCGAGCGATACGGGGTCAGCCGTCGCCAACTCGATGATCGCTCCGACCTGATCCTTACTAAACTGCGGTCGCGGCCCTCCCTGCGGCCCGCGCTTCCTCATCTGTATGCCGCTAAGTCCCTCTTTGTTGAACCTTCTTATCCACTTTTTGACGTTGGTCGGATGCATCCCGACCTGAGAGCCTATCTCACTGGCAGACTTCCCATCGGCTGACAACAAAAGAACCTCAGCCCGACGTGCCTCTTCGCCACCCTCCGATTGCCTGCACCTGAGCAGCCATTCTTTCTCTTCCGACGAAAAAGGCCTCGATTCCAGTATCTCCGACATAATCAGGTCTCGTCTCTTGAGGTCTTGCGGGGCCAGATTTTCTGGTTCTCTTTATTTCGATCCTGCTTTTGATCTGCCCATTCCGCCCGCTCGATATTTCCGCCTGACGGCATGGGCTGGTTTGAGGCTCGCAAAATAACAAATAATGCCTCTCAAGTCAATAACTTTCTTCCCACAAATTTCAACTCATCTATATACATCAGTGTCAGAGCGGAAATATGCCGTCGGGAAAGGCCACTTCGCATGCCGGTCAGCATTCTTTGTCGAGTCAAAATGAACGATCAGGAAAGATTTCAGCCCATTTTCAGTCGAGATTGCTTATCAGCACGAGATCGTTTATATCCGAACCTCGTTCGAATAAGAGCCTGTGGCCGTCCATAGACCACGCGAAGCGGAAAATGCGTTCGGAGTCGAACGAGGTCAACTGCCGGGCCGGGGAGCCGTCAACCGGGTGCAGCCAGATGTTTGAGACCCCTTCCCGCGTGACGACGTAAGTCAGAGCGCGCGAGTCAGCAGTCCATCGAATCATCGGCGGATAAATCACAGGCGTGTCCCTGAGCGCCATCACCGGGTCGCCTCCCTCGAACGGAACTATGTTTATCATCATCTGCATCTTTTGAACGTCGAGCCGGAAGCCGGCTATGAATCGCCCGTCGGGCGATACCGCCGGGTTGGTCAGTTGGCCGTCAACGATTCGCGTCCTAGTCCCGCCGTCAATCGAAACCCTCCACACCGAAGGATGACCATCGGCTTCCGATGAATAAATCACCCACTTCCCATCAGGCGACAGCGCGGGCGAGTATTCGCCCGCTCCGTCGGTCAACCGCCTGGGATCGCTCCCATCGATCCGCATGCGCCAGATGTTTGCAGGCCCCATCCGCTCCGAGACGAAAATTATGTATCGCCCGTCGCGCGTGACGGCAGGCATCAGGTCCCCTCGATCATCGACCGTGAGTCGCTTCTGGAAGCTTCCGTCCGAATTCATTATCCACAGGTCGGGATTTCCGCTTGCCGACGACGAATAGACGATCCTTCCGTCAGGAGTCCACGCGCAGCCGAGCCGGTCGCTGAGGTAATCGCCGAATCCTGATGTTATCCTCTCCACTCGACTCGCTCTCTGGTCAGGCGAGACGAAAATCTGTGAGTGCCTGACTGTCTGCGTAGTCACAAGCGATATGGAATCGTTCGACAGGCTCAAGCCGCGATAGCCGTTGAGGTCGTTGGTTATTCTGTGCGCTTCGCCTTCGGGGTAGCCTATGCGCCAGACCTGATCGGAAGGCACGGAGCTTTCCTGCCCCCAGGCTATGGCGATGACTCCCCGTCCGTCTCCCTGCCAGGCAAGCTGGCCCACATAATTCCACTTCTTCCGAGTCAGGAGCCTCTCGGTTCCGTCACGCGCGTCGATCTCAAGTATGAGAGTGTGAGGAACCCCGCCTTCGATCACTCTGGCCGCGCAGGCTATGCTTAGTCCATCGGGCGAGAAGGCGGGACCTTCAGATGAAAAACGCTCAGGCGTTTTCTTCTTCGCCAGGACTCGCTCTCCTCCCTCGATATCGGCGACGACCAATGCCGATTCTCTCTCTTTGAGATAAAACCTGACGAAAGCGAACTGTCTGCCGTCGGGAGAAAAGCTCGCCGGGCTGTCGCAGTCTTCAATCACCCGGACTGCAACCCCTCCAAGCGCAGGAACTTTGTAGAGCGTTCCCAGTCCGAGGTTCTTTCCGTACATCGTGTAATAAATGAAATCGCCGTCGCGCGAGAAAGTCACTCCGCGATAGATGACTTCGGCGGCAGGAACTATTTCGACAAGCGATGCGGTGACGGATTGTCTCACCCACAAACTTTGACGGTCTCCGTCGGATTGCACATAGGCCACGTGCCTGC
>CAZPQE010000683.1:0-2769 GCA_964588615.1 uncultured Clostridia bacterium
AGTCAAACTCGTCGCTGATTTTTATCACCTTTTCTCACGGTTTCGTGATGAACCATTATTCCTTTTGCGCTCCCTGAGGATCGTAGCCAATAGAGTAGACCTTCTCGCTGTCCTGAGCAAGAAGTGAGTGGATGGCTCTAATGTTCTTAATCACGCCCCCAGCAAAAAAGCCAGCGCCGCGAGATCGGCTACTTCCGCCGTCGGCTCGACGCCGCCTTGAGGCGCGATCTCGTTTTTGCGATTCACCCAGACGACTGGCCATCCTAACGCCCGCGCGGGAACCACATCATGAAAATAACTCTGCGCCGCATGCAGTATTCTTTTACCCTCAGCCCGCCTTTGCGCTTCGAGAAAATGAGCATGTCCGGGCTTGTATGATCTGACCTGCGCGGCAGTCACTATCAGATCGAAATCAACGGCGAAATGCCTGCGCGTCAAAGCCAGCAGATCATCATCCGTGTTTGAAAGTATCCCCAGGCTGAATTTTTTCGAGAGCCTCTCAAGCGCAGCGTTCGTATCCGCAAACGGTTTCCACTCAGGCAGGCTTTGAGAAAGAAATCCTGCGCGCCGGGCCTCGATCTCCCATCCCAACCGCGAGGCTGCGCGCTCGGCAGTCTCCGCAAGCACTTCGCGGTAGGTCTTGTAATCGGCTTCTACCGAAGGTTCTTCTTCATGATAGGCCGCGATGATGTTTTCGCGGTCGAAGCTCCATCCGTCGAGCGCGGCCTCGCGCTCGAACGCAGTCGCAATCCCGCCTTCCCAATCGATCAACGTGCCGTAGCAGTCGAAGGTGATCAGATCGAATTCACTTGCGTTCATTTCATCCTCATCAGTGTACGGCTTCGTAAAGCGAGAGCCACGAAGACCGCAGCAGTTCTTCTATTTTCTTCCAGTCTTCTTGGGTCACGCCGCCCTCGTCGGCTTTGGTGTCGCGGATGGTCATCGCCTCGGCCCGCAGTCGCGCATGCTCTGTCATCTGCTCAGGCGGAACGCCATAAAGCTCGGCTGCGAGTTCTGCAAGCGCGCGCTCAAGGTCTCCCTTCGCGTGGCTCTTTCTTTCCCGGTGAATAATCCACCATTCAAGCTCAAGCCTTGCGGCGCGGTCAACGTCGAAATCGATATCGCTTACGCGATGAATCGCGCTGTAGAAATCCACGAGGTACGGCAACGCCTTTTCATACTCGCCGCGATTGTGGCCGCCCTTGAAGACGAATGCCGCGCGTGCCGCGTTGTAGGCCACTTTGTTGGATCTGATGAAGGGCAGGTTGTATTGAGTCCGCAGAAGCTCGGTCATCTGGCGGAACAATCGCACTTCCTGCTTCTGATAGTATGATCGCCACATCGCGGCTTCCAATCGCCCCACCTCGTTTGCATCAAACCGGCGCATCTGCGACGAACGCGGAGCGTAGAGATCATAAACCGCCCACACCAGGATCAACGCAACGACGATGCCCGTTATCTTCCAGAGCCTCGAACGCCTGGGTTTGACTGCCTGCTGAGTCTGCGCTTCGCTCATATTGCAAGCCTCCTTGTCACACATGCCATACGCCTGTAGAAGGTGTCTCAGATTCGACTGCTTATGGCACAAGGTTGAGAAAACGCGCCTTCGGCCCCCTCTTGATCTTCCCGCATCAGGCCCGGCATGATAGCGATGTTTTATGAGCCTTCCAGAGCAAAAAGCTCTGTATGCGCCGGATGAATATCTGGCGCTGGAACGCGAGGCGGAAGAACGGCACGAATGGCTCGACGGCCTCATTTACGCGATGGCCGGTGAAAGCCCCGCGCACAGCATCATCACCAGCAATCTCATCGCAACTCTCAAACTTCAACTTCGAGGACGACCCTGTGTGGTCTTTTCTCCGAACATGAAGATTTATTCGCGTCTGCTTTCGGACAAGTCTCTCAAAGGACTCTTCTCCTACGCCGATACGATGGTCGTCTGCGGCAAACCGCTCTTTCACGACAAGCACTGCGATGTGATCGTCAATCCCACTGTGATAATCGAGGTTGTGTCGAAATCCACAGAAGCCTGCGACCGGGGCGAAAAATTCACTCGCTACAAGCAGAACCGTTCGCTCACCGATTACCTTCTGGTCTCGCAATCCCGTCCCTCAATCGATCACTTCACTCGCAAGCCGAAAGGCCGATGGGAATACTCGTCCGAAATCGAACTCACCAAAAGCATCCACATCGCTTCGATCAAATGCCGACTGCTGCTCTTCGATGTTTACGACCGCATAGAATTCCCCGACGACGCCGAGCCTGAAAGCCCGCTCGCCTGAACAGTGGTCAGTGGTCAGCGAGCCGAGTGCGGAGTGCGGAATGCAGAATAAATAGAAAATCCGGCTCAAATCTATTCCGCATTCTACATTCCGCATTCTGCATTTCCCCTGCTCCCCTTCACCTCTTCGCCCCTGCTCTTCTTTTGACTCGCCGCAGAAAAAAGCTATGATTCAGCGGGAGGTTTTACCAGTGAGTGAAGCGCCTGACAAAATAATCTACTCGATGGTCGGCGTGGGAAAGTTCTACGACAAAAAACCGGTCATCAAGGATATCTATCTCTCTTATTTCTACGGCGCGAAGATCGGCGTGCTCGGACTCAACGGCTCAGGCAAATCCACGCTGCTTCGCATCATCGCCGGAGTCGATACCGAATTCACAGGCCAGACCGTCATCTCTCCCGGCTACTCGGTCGGATACCTCGAACAGGAACCCGGGCTCGACGACTCGAAAACAGTTCGTGAGATAGTCGAAGAAGGCGCGCAGGAA
>CAZPQE010000684.1:0-2764 GCA_964588615.1 uncultured Clostridia bacterium
CGCATTGTCGGGATCGATTTCGAGAGCTTTTCTCAAAGTGGCTTCCGATTCCTTGTGCTTGTTCTGGCGTTCCTGAATCGAGGAGAGGGTTATCAGCGGCGATGTGTCGTTTGGTTCGAGGCTGATGGCCTTGCGGACGGTTTCTTCGGCCTGTTTCAGGAGGTTGGCTTCAAGCTGAATGCCTGACCAGAACAAATAGATGTCAGCGTCCTCGACGGTGTTCTTGAGCAGCGAGCGCAGAATTTCATCGGCCACATCCATCTTGCCCAGCTTGCCTGCCGCCTGCGCGCGATAGAGTTTGAAAGACCGCTCATCCTTGTTGCGCTCGGCGGCTGACGTAGCCAGATCGTAAGCTTCCTTGTCTTTGCCGTCGTTGAGGTAAGCCTCGATGGTCATCTGATCGGCAAGAAAGCTCTTGGCGCCGAGAATTTTTCGCATGCGGTCGTAAGTGGCAAACGACTTGTCGGTCTGAGCGGCCATCTTGTGAGCCAGCGCGATCCTCCGCAGTATTATCCCGGCGTTGCGTTCGTTCTCTTCGCCGCTCACCGTGCCGTCGGGATTGACCACCCCTGCCAGCGCCTCTTCGTAGGTCTCGACCGCCTTGTCGAATTTGAGAAGTTCCTCGTAGGTCTCGGCAAGCGCGTAGAGCACGACGAGGCTTTCGGAAACGTCCTGTCCCTTGAGCGACTCATCGAAGATTCGTATGGCTTCTTCGCGCTGGCCCGAACGTCTGAGCGCCTTGCCCTTCATATTGACGAGGTGGAGGTAGAGAGGCGAATCCCTGCGGGCGTTTTTGAGCAGCGGCTCGAGCACTTTTTTGATGGCTTCGTCGTAGCGGCCCGTCTCGACCAGCGCCTCGGCATAATCGAAGATGAGCGGCGAAAGCGGCACGCCGCCTTTGCCCAGCGTCTCTTCGATTCCCGCCTCCGGCCCTTCCTTCAAACCGATGGCCTTCTTGTAAATGCTCAAGGCTTCCTGCGACCGCCCTATGCGAAGTAGCGCCTTTGCCAGCACTCCGGCGTACTGCGGAGACTGCGGGTTAGCGTCGTAGGCTTTGCGGGCAGAGGCGGCGGCCTCGCGGAATTTGCCCTTTCTGGAATAAAGTTCGGCCAGCAGCGAGTGCGCTTCTTGGGATGAAGAATCTCCTTCGGCCAATCGCTTGAGCGACTCTATGGCTTTGTCTTCCTCGTCGAGTCTGGCATAGAGTTCGGCGATGACGGCCAGAGCGGGCACGGGGTCGCCCGCGCCCAGTTCGATTTTGGCCTGCGCACTGGTTTTGGTTATTTCCTCAAGCTCCTTGATGGCCGACCGCGCCTTGTCTTTGTCGAGCGTTCCGCCGACGAACGACTGAGCGAGATAAATCTGAGCCAGCAGCTTGCGCACATTCGGGTCTGCCGGCGAAAGCGTCGCCGCTTCACGCGCCACCGTCTCGGCATCGATTACATTGCGATTTTTGAGGTAAAGCGCGCCCAGGGCGGTCTTGAGTTCAGGCGATGCGGGGTCGAGCGCGATGGCTTCCTTGAAGGCGGCGACCGCGCCGGGATAGTTGCCCGCGCGTTCGAGGTCCTGCGCTTCGAGGTATTTCTTGAGCGCCTGCGCGCGTTTATCGACTGCCTGCACAGGTTTGTCCTGCGCCAGAGCCGATGTTGCAATGAGGCACGAGAGCGCGACGATCACGCCCAGTTTTATAGTGTTTCTAATCAAGGCACTGCTCCCTTTTGTGTTTAGGGTTGACTATTGCGGCAGAGTGGTTGCGAAATGCTCGACCGCATCTTCCCACGCCGAGCGGCGCGGGTAATTCGACAGAACCATCATCAGTCCGATCACTCCAAGTATTATCACTTCCAATTGGCTGCCGCCCAGGAGACCCGATACGAGTCCCAGCACCCCTGCGGCCTCGGCCAGCGCCGACGACACCAGGGTGGTGATGAATATGTGGCGGACAAGCCCGCGCGCCCCGCGCCGGCGGGCGACTGCTTCGAGCCGCATTCGTCCGAGTTGCGCGCGACGGACGGCCATCGATCCCAGAGCCAGCACGAGCCCGGCCAGCAGAAATGGCGCCCTCGCTCCTCTCTCGGCCCGACCCTCGCCCAGCGCGATTCCTATGACGGTGTAGATTACTACGCTCGCAGCAAAGGCCAGCACGATGATGCGGCTGGTGCGATGCGCGGCGGCGACGCGCGCAAGCGCCGATTCTTCCTTCTGAGAGGTGTCTCCTGTCACTGGCTGTTTCCTTTGACCTGCTGCCCGTTTTCGAAGACTATCTCATCGCCGCTCTCCGGCTTGCCGTCAGGCCCGAGGCTCGCAAGGAGATAGCCCGACTGGCTCCCTCGATATTGAAACTCGCGCGACCAGGCGTCAATGCGTATCACCGCTCCGAGGTAAGTCGGCGCGAGGTTATCGATGAGCGCGGCTCCGGTCTCGGCCAGAACATAGTGCCCGCGCTCGCGTCGAAAAGCTTCGAGCGCGGTGGCCAGGGTTCTCATATCGGCGGTGGTGCGCAGGATTTTTTCCTTGCGGATGGCGGTATGAATCAGTTCGAAGGATTCCCATCGCTTATCGCCCGCGCGAACCTCGATCGCGCGCCAGCGACCGCTCTTGTCTTTTTCGAGTCGAAAGGCCGCATCGATGCTCGCTTCGACGACCGCCTGTCCGCCCATTCCCGTGCTGATATTTCTTACGCGCACGTTTGTCGCGCTGTCGAGGTCGAGAGCCTCGGCAATCGCCTGTCGCGCATCGCGCGCTCCCAGATCGGCGGCCCACA
>CAZPQE010000685.1:0-2748 GCA_964588615.1 uncultured Clostridia bacterium
AGCCTCACCAACGACGGGCCGGTTACGATTCTGCTCGACAGCCGCAAGCTGTTTTAAGCGATCAATCACGCAGGCGGTTTTTCATTTCTTCGCGCGGGTCTCCCCGTTTGCCTTCTACCCATGAAACAACCAATGCGTTTATAATCAACCGGTAATTGAAAGGAGTTTCGTATGTCGACTGTGCTTGATGACATTCTTGCGCGGATCAAGCAATTGCCGCCTGACGAAGTGGCTCACCTGCGCGCCATTCTGAATGGCAGTCTGGACGAATCGACAAAGAGAGATCGGCAAGTTCCTTTGTTAGTGCCCCCGCCCGATATCAGCCGCGAGACCGAATGGCTGGACGCTCATGCGCGCCAGTATGCCGGACAATGGGTGGCGCTCGATGGCGACCGGCTGGTTGCTTGCGGCAGCGATGCCGCCGAGGTTTATGCCGCCGCCAGAGATGCCGGAGTCAAATTGCCGCTGGTGGAATTTGTCGAAGACCCTGAAGGCCCGCTTTTCGCCGGATTCTAATCATGAGCAAGACTCTGACTTTCAGCGCTCAGTACGACTATCCTGAAAGAAAAGACGGCATCACTCTTCCGGCAGTCCTCGGATATGAGGGAAAAACAATCCTTGTGAGAGCCAAAGTTGACACTGGCGCACAACACTGCCTGTTTCGTTACGAACATGGAGCCGAGCTCGGCCTGCCCGTTAAGCAAGGGGTTCCAATAGTGATGAGCACACTGGGCGGGCCGCTGGAGGCTTATGGCCATCAGGTAACGCTTCAAACCATCGGGTTGAGTTTTGAAAGCTTCGTGTATTTTGCCAAATATCCCGGACTGGCGCGCAATCTGCTGGGAAGAAATGGCTGGCTGCGCAATCTCAGACTGGCGATCATTGACTACGATAATCTGATTTACCTGAGCGCCTATGATGAACAGGCATGACACTACGTTGGTGAAGCGGTTCAGAGATGCGCCCTTCTTACTCTGACGCAGCCGAGCCTCAGCGAGCCAATGAGTTGTATGAACACTTCGTCGAGCGGGCGCGCGGCTACGGACTTACGGTCGAGACCGGAGTGTTTCAGGCGATGATGCAGGTGAGCCTCACCAACGACGGGCCGGTTACGATTCTGCTCGACAGCCGCAAGCTGTTTTGATCCGACCTTAAAAAAATGACTCAAGTGTTGTTAAACTACCCCTCTCTCGAACCTGCACGCGATGAATAAGCCGGCCTGGGAACGGAGGGGAGTAATTGAAAGACGTTCGAATCCCCGAAGCGGAGCGGAAAAAAGACTGGTCGCTGACCGAGCGCGCGCTCGGTCAGCTTCTCGTCTGGCTCGATGAGGGCGCGGATTCCGGCGGAGAGAAATACCTTGAAATGCGCCGGAGACTGGTCTCTTACTTCGACCGCAAGAACTGCCTGTCGCCCGATGAACTGGCCGATGAAACGCTCAACCGCGTGGCCCGCCGACTCGAAGAAGAAGGCGAGATTACAAACACCACGCCTGCCCGATATTGTTATACAATCGCAAAGTTCGTCTTCCTCGAATACCTGCGCGGGGCCGAGCATCAGCAAATGAGTCTCGACGAAACGCGCGATTTCAAACACCCGGAGATCAACCCGGCGGCCCTCGTCGAAGCCCAGGAGTCGCAGAAGGGCAAGGAAAAACGGCTCGACTGCCTTGAGCGATGCATGGAAAAACTCGATCCCGACAACCGCGACCTGATCTTTCAATACTACCTGGGAGAGCAGCGCGCGAAGATCGAAAATCGCCGGGCGCTGGCCGCCCGCATCAAGCTGACTGTCAACGCCCTCAGCATTCGCGCCTGCCGCATCCGCGCACGCCTGGAAGAGTGCGTCGGCAAATGCTGCGGCGGCTGAAGTGTGAAATACTTTTCGAGTTTCGTCTTATATTTAAGAAGGAGACGCCTCGATTGCACAAACAGATATACAAAGATCAACTCATAATCGATTATCTTCTCGGCTCTCTGTCTGAAGAGGAGACCGAGCGGCTGGATGAACTGAGCTTTACCGACGATGAGTTCGCCGGGCGATTGCAGGCCGTCGAGGACGATCTCGTAGACGCTTACGCGAGAGGCGAGCTTGCGGGTCAGACTCTCGAACGATTCGACTCGCATTATATGTCATCGCCCGTGAGGCGTGAAAAAGTTCGCTTCGCTCAGACGCTTCAAACCGCCGCCGTCCGCGTCGCCCGACAAAGAGACCAACAGCGTTTCGTCGAGCGAAAGACAGAACCGCGCGGACTGCGGCGGTTTTTCTTCGCTCCCGCTTTGCAATGGGGGATGGCCGCTGCCGTGTTGCTGATGGTGGTCGGGGGCGTGTGGCTGGCGCGTGAGAACCTGCGTTTGCGTGAGCAAGTGAATCAGGCCGAGTCGGAACGGCGCGCAATCGAGCAGCGCGACGAGCAGTTGCAAAACGAGATTGCAGGCCAGCGCCAGTCTGCTTCGGAAAAAGGAAAGGAAATCGAAAATCTTCGCAGTCAAATCGCCCGGCTTGAGAAGCAACCGTCTCCATCGATTGATGAGATCGATATCGTTCCCTTCACGCTCGCTCCGCCCTCGCGCGACATCAGCCGCATCCCGACTCTTACGATTCCCTCGCGCGCCGATTACGTCACGCTGCAACTCGAACTCGAAAGCGGCGACTATGCTTTTTACAGGGCCGAACTCAAATCGCTCTCCGACGATAAGACGCTGTGGAGAAGCGGAAGGCTGAGGGCCAGAGGTGGCGAAGAAAAGC
>CAZPQE010000686.1:0-2734 GCA_964588615.1 uncultured Clostridia bacterium
GGAACGCCGAGACCTACCGTCGCTTGTTTGCCGAAGCGGGATTGACTGATGATTTCGGAAAAGTGACGCTTCCGCATGAAGCCGCAGACCGTCGTCACATCTACAATCAGTTCGTCATCCGCAGCCGTTGGAGAGATGAACTGATGACTCATCTGAAAGAGCGGCAGATAGGAAGCGAGATTTACTATCCCGTGCCGCTGCATCTTCAGGAATGCTTCAACGAGCTTGGCCACCGCAGCGGAGATATGCCGGCAAGCGAGAAGGCGGCCAGAGAAACTCTCGCGCTCCCGATTTACCCTGAACTCACTGACCAGATGCTTCAGTCAGTCGTCGCGGCTGTGGCGGAGTTTCACTCGGAGGCCGATTGAAGATACTGACGGTCGTCGGCGCGCGCCCACAGTTCATCAAGGCCGCTCCCGTAAGCCGCGCCCTTCGCCAGTCAGGTCACACTGAATTTCTGGTTCACACAGGCCAGCATTACGATCACGCTATGTCGCAGGTCTTCTTCGAAGAGATGGGACTGCCTGCGCCGAACATAAATCTCGAAGTCGGATCAGGCTCTCACGGTCGGCAGACTGGCCTGATGCTCGCGGGCCTTGAAGAAGTTATGCAGCGCGAGAAGCCCGCGTGCGCGCTAATCTACGGCGACACCAACTCGACACTTGCAGGCGCGCTTGCGGCGGTCAAACTGCGAATTCCCGTCGCGCATGTCGAAGCGGGGCTTCGATCATTCAACCGCGAGATGCCCGAAGAGCATAACCGCGTTTTGACAGACCACTGCGCCGACCTGCTTTTCTGCCCGACTCAGACGGCGGTCACAAATCTCTCGCGCGAAGGCATCACCGCGGGCGTATATCTCACAGGCGACACGATGTATGACGCGGTATTGCAGTTTGCGGAGACTGCCCGGCAGAGATCGACCATATTGCAGAGGCTCGATCTTGAGCCGCGAAGCTATCTGCTGGCCACCATACATCGCCCCTACAACACGGACGACGATGAAGCTTTGGAAAATATTCTGAGCGCGTTTGTGGAGAGCCGGGAGAGGATAATTTTTCCGGTTCATCCGCGAACGCGCCACAGGATAGACGCGCTCGGGTTTCGACAGACAGGCCGGATGTTGTTGACCGAGCCTGTAGGCTATCTCGATATGCTGGCGTTGGAGCAGAACGCGCGGATGATACTGACGGATTCAGGCGGCATGCAGAAGGAAGCCTTCTTCTTCGGCGTTCCCTGTCTGACGCTTCGACCCGAGACGGAATGGATAGAAACGGTAGAAGCGGGGTGGAATGTCGTATGCGGCGCTGACAGAAAAATAATCGTCGCGCAGATTCGCGGATTCGCTCGCCCTGAGTCGTCGCCTCCCGCGATCTTCGGAGACGGAGAAGCTGCAAACCGAATAGTTGAATTTCTGACTCGATGAACCTCGGCAACCTCAAAAACGTCCTTTACGAAAAACTGCTTCGCCGCGCTGACACCCGCTCTGCGCTGACGCCGGATGCGGTGCGCGAGTTCAAACAATCGGCGTGGCAGTCGCCCGCAGCCGCGTCGAAGTATTTCGAGGCTGTTTCGCGCATCTCTCCCGGCATGCAGGTTGAGCTTGACTGCGCTCTTCGATTCGCCGAAGGCCGCGTCCTCGATGTGGGCGCAGGCACGGGGCGATTTTCGTCGGCTCTCGTCGGCGCAGGCCGTCGCGTCACCGCAATCGATTTGAGCGCGGAGATGCTCGGCATCGCATCGAGGAACGAGCGCGCGCCCGATTGCGTTCGCGCTTCGGCCTTCGCGCTTCCGTTTATGGATGAGCAGTTCGATTCAGTGGTTTCATTCTGGCTGCTGCTCCATTTTCATAACTGGTCCGAGATACTCGCTGAAATGATTCGCGTGGCAAAGCCGGGCGCGGCTGTCATATTCGAGATGCAGAACGCGCTCAACTTCAATGAGGCTTTGCGACTGACCGGCGACGCGCGCTTCCTGCCGAAGAATCCCAGCGACTTTCAGGCGTTCACCACAGACGAAGACATTGCTGCACTGTCGAGGCGACTGAATGCCACTGTCGTGTGGTCGCGCTTCTACGATTTGCTCAATGACAACTTCATAGCCAAAGCGACGCTTGGTCAAAGGTACGACCGATGGGTAGAGGAGATTCGATCAACCTTGCAGGATGAAGATTGCCGCCGCTTCTGGATTCGTTTCGAAGAAGAAATTTCGCTGCCGGCCCCGCTTGCCAGAAAACAACTCTTCATCATCAGGAAGGGAATCTTTGACCGTGAAAAATATGTGCATGCGAGGACGGATTGCTCGCCTGTCAGTTTCAATGGAGCCATAGTGCGGTTGCAGCGATTGTTTCTCGAAGCCTTCACGCCTGTTTATCCTGAGCTTTCAAACGTGTTTCAAATCGAATGCGCGAACAACAGGTGATAATTTATCAGTCCACTCAGTCCGCCGCGCCGTGGCGCGCGATGTTTGGCGATGTGACAGGGGCGCGCGAACTGATATGGCGGCTCTTCATCCGCGATTTCGCCGCCAGATACGAGCAATCCGTATTGGGCTATGTGTGGGCGCTCGGCCCTCCTCTGGTTACGGTTGCGATCTTCACGTTTCTGTCGCGCAACCGGGTCATTTCGGTAGGAGACACGGGGCTTCCATATCCCGCGTTCGTGATGCTGGGGCTTACGGTTTGGGGCCTGTTTGCAGGCTCGCTTACGGCGATGACCGCTTCGCTCACGAGCGCGGC
>CAZPQE010000687.1:0-2727 GCA_964588615.1 uncultured Clostridia bacterium
GCGTGCGCATGCCTGGCTCGCAACTCAGGCCGAGCCTGACAAGCGGCTCGGTGAGGCAGCAAAGGACTCTTATATCAACTGGAATCATCCGGCATTCGATCCGCTCAAACAGTTCCTTCAACAACTCTGAGCACGCATATCAACTGCTTTCGATCAACGACCGCTGCTTTCTCTGAATGCGCCAGGGGTGACTCCGGTCACCGCCTTGAAGATTTTTGTGAAGTGGCTCTGGCTCTGATAGCCGACCATAGCAGCTATCTGATTGATGGGCAGAAGCGTCTCCGTCAAAAGTTTTCGCGCGCGCTCCAGTCTGATGTTTGCAAGGTAAGAGTGCGGCGTCAGTCCGGTGATCTGCTTGAACACGCGCGCAAAATGATACTCCGAAAGATATGCGGCAGAAGCTATCTCTTCGAGCGCAAGCTCGCGCGAATAATTATCGTGCATGAATTCGATTGCGAGACGGAGCCTCCTATCGACCGGCCCGGCTCGCGACAGTTCTATGCGCGCGCTCTGACGAACCATGAAATAATGCCTCAGCAGATGAATCACCAACTGGCGGGCCAGCGCGTCGAGCATCGCTTCGTGCCCGGCGTGAAGATCGGCCACTTCCGCCGCCGCGCTGCGCGCCAGCCGAAGTATCGCTTCGTCCTCGGTCACGCGCGAGCGAAAAACTATCTCCGCCGATGCGCGCGCAAGCCCCGTTTCAGTGACAAGCTCGTTGACCAGAATCGGGTTGATCGCAATAGAGACAAATTCGACTTCCGACGCGCGAGCCGAATGGGTTTGATTCGCGTCGGTCAGCGCAGTCTGCCCCTCTGACAATTCGAAACTTTCCTCGCCTATGGTCGTCATCATCCGGCCCGCAAACAGAGTGGTGATGGTGAAGGCGGAATGTGAATGAGGCTCGAACTCGCAATCGCGACAGGCAGTGTGGCGAATCGTAAGCTGCGGTCTTGAAATGAACCGCTGAATCTCGGCAGACGGCGGCGACGACGACTCGCTTTCAATGATGGCTTTTCTGTCGCTCATCGGGATCACCTTCGCTCGTCTCGATTGATCACTTCTATCAAACGATTCGGGAAGTTCGTCATGATGGCATCGACGCCGGCTTCGACGGCGCGTCGCATCATCACCGGGCGATTTACAGTCCACACCGAAACGGCCAGACCATGTTCATGCATGGCTCTGACTGCCCGCCGAGTGGCAAGCCCGAAATGAATGGCCGCTTCGTCTGCGCCGACTCTCTTTGCCGAAGCGATGATCGATCCGGCCTTCACCAGCGCGCGCCCGGTTATGGGAAAAGTCGCCGCCGTTCGAATCTCAGGAGCGATTTCCTTCACCAGACGGATCGCTTCGTGATCGAATGAAAGCACGGTGACTGAACGCTCAAGCCAGAACCTGCGCGTAAGCGCGAGCGTCGCTTCGACCAGAGCCTCGCGCTCCGAGGCTCGGCCTTTTATCTCGATGTAAATCCGCTTCAACTGCGCGCCGGCAAGGAATCGGAGCGCCGATTCCAGAGTCGGCACTGAGGGGCGGGCAAAGCCGTCTCTTCGCGCGCGCTCGACCATAGCGCGCAGCCTGGGTCTGATGCTGAGTCGTCGCTCGAACCACCTGCCGGCATTGAGACCTTCAAGCTGGTCTGCGGTGAAATCGGCGACGCGGCCCGAAGCATCGGTGGTGCGGTCGACTCGCGCGTCGTGAATGACTACGGCCTGGCCATCAGATGATAATTGAACATCGAGCTCGATGCCTTCGGCTCCCAGGTCGAGCGCGAGACGGAAAGCGTCAAGCGTGTTTTCAGGCGCAAGCCCGGAGGCTCCGCGATGCGCTATGACCAGAGGAGAAGGCATACGAGAATATAAGTCGCAGCCGGGAGCGAGGGCAATGTTCTAATTGCCTGCGGTGCTCGAAGCAGCCCGCTCCGCTTTCTGGCATTCGGCGCAGACGCCGAATATGCGATGACTGTGGTGGAGAGGTTTGAAGCCGTACCTGCGGGTGATTTCGTCCTGAATCCTTTCGATATCTTCACTGTAGAATTCTATCAGCGCGCCGCAGCGGGTGCAGATCAGGTGATCGTGATGGGTGTGCTTGTAGTCGTGCTCGTAGAGAGTGCGCCCGTCGTGGAATTCGAGTTCGCGGGCCAGCCCGCATTCCTTGAGCAGCTTGAGCGTGCGATAAACGGTTGTAAATCCTACCGAGGGGTCTTTGACCTTGACCAGCGCGTAGAGGTCTTCGCTCGACACATGCCCTTCGGTGTCGAGGAACACATCGAGTATGAGGTCGCGCTGAGAAGTCCGCTTCAATCGTTCGCGCCTGAGATGCTCATGAAAGATGTTGGTTTCTTCGCGTTCCATAACCGAGCCTGCCGTGATTATACACCCGCAGGAAGTGCCGGCAAACTTTGAGCGCGAACCGATGGGGTTGCGGTTTTGGAAGGGAGGTGCCACACCGGTTGGTTGCAGGCAAACAGGTCTAACCGGTGTGGCTAACGTGCATCTGTCATTTGTCGCTTGGCCAATATATAGGCAAGCCCCGTGCCTCAAATCGACGTCTGCGGCATCCTTTCAAACTCGACGGTTTTCAACATTTAGATTTGCGTCAAAATGCCTCTGCAAAACTCATATTGCAAAACTATTCAAACTGACCTGACCGAAATTTCATTCTGACCGACCGCCGCATAATCGCAGGCCGTCGGTCAATGCTTCTCGGCTATGGCAAACAACTGAT
>CAZPQE010000688.1:0-2706 GCA_964588615.1 uncultured Clostridia bacterium
CGATCCTGTGCATAGCCGGTTTTTTCTCACCCTGGTTTCTGACAGCCGTATTGGCGATGTCCTTTCTGCCTCTCGTGCCGCACTGCGTGTGTTATAACGCGGGGAACGGGTGGTGGATCGAGCGGATCGGCAGCAGTCCCGTTTGTTACGTGTGGGGCTTTGCTGTGAGCCTGACAGCAGTGAGCGCAATGAGACGAGGGGGCGGGCAATGGGTTTCGATGATCCTGTGCGCGGCGATAATCTCAGGCGCGTTTGTATTCTTCATCGGCCATCACTACTTTCATTTCCCCTGGTGAGAATCTACTCGTTGCTTGCAAACTGTTACCGAACTATTACAAGAAAGTCCATCGATAAATCGTAAGATAGCTCAGGTCGATCATCATTTCTGCGGTCTGCTGCGCCTTTCCGGGGAGGGCATTATGAAGGCATTGTTCATCAATCCTGAGTTTCCTGACACCTACTGGAGTTTTCAGCACGCGCTGTCATTCGAGGGGAAACGATCAGCTTTTCCGCCGCTCAGTCTGTTGACTGTATCCGCTCTGCTCCCGCGATCCTGGGAGCGGCGGCTGGTGGATATGAATGTGCGACGACTCAAATCGTCCGATATCGAATGGGCAGACATTGTGCTGGTGACTGCTATGCTCGTGCAGAAGAATTCGCTCAGGCGGGTGGTCGAGCTATGCCGGGAGCGAGGCAGGCGCGTGGCCGTCGGAGGCCCTTTCGTGACCACCAGCGTCGGCAGCCTGCCCCAGGCCGATCATATTTTTCTCGGAGAAGCGGAGACGACGATTCCTGAGTTCGTCTGCGACCTCGAACGAGGCGAGGCGAAGCCGTTCTATCAGGCCAAAGAGCGTCCGCCGCTTTCGGCTGCTCCCGTGCCCGATTTTCATCTTGCAGAACTCAAACGCTACAGCGCGATGTCTGTGCAGTATTCGCGCGGCTGCCCGTTTCAATGCGAGTTCTGCGACATCATCGAAATCTACGGACGCACTCCGCGAACCAAGAGCAATGAGCAGATTCTGGCCGAACTCGACGCGCTCAAAAGCGTGGGCTGGCGCGGCACGGTGTTTATAGTCGATGACAATTTCATCGGCAACAAACGGAGCGTCAAGAGATTGCTTCCGGCGCTGTGCGAGTGGCAGGAGAAGAACAATCGCCCGTTTTATTTCCTGACCGAAGCGAGCGTGAACCTCGCAGAAGATGATGAACTGCTTGACGGGATGAGGCGCGCGGGGTTTCGTCGAGTTTTCCTCGGAATTGAAACTCCGGTCGAGGAGAGCCTCAAGGAAGCAAACAAGAGACAGAACACGCGAGGCGATCTGCTCGATTCCATAAAGAAAATTCAAAGCTATGGCCTGGAAGTGATGGGCGGGTTCATCGTCGGGTTTGACAACGACCCTGAAGACATATTCGAGCGTCAGATCGAGTTCATCCGTGAAAGCGCGATCCCGCTGGCGATGGTCGGGCTGCTCAATGCGCTTCCCGACACCCAACTCTGGCGTCGCCTCAAGCGGGAAGGGCGGCTTCTGTCGGAAAGCGACGGGAACAATACTAACGGACTGCTGAACTTCGTCCCCAGAATGAATTCGCAGCTATTGATCGAAGGGTATCAGTCGCTGATGCGAACCATCTACAGCCCCGGCGAATACTACGCGCGCGCTCTCGAATGTCTCAGGCGCGTTTCAAAAGACGAGATGGCTCCGCGCTATCGCAGCCTGACAGAGAGCGTCGCGGCGTTTGCGCGTATAGTTTACCGGCTTGGAGTGGTTGACAGGGAGCGTAGAGAGTTCTGGCTCTATCTGGGAAGGGCGCTGGCCGAGCATCGTGAAAAATTTGCCGAAGCAGTCAAGCTGGCGGCGATGGGCTATCATTTTCGCAAGCTGACTGATGGGCTGACGGTGTAGTCGAATTTGTTGTTGCTGCTTTGAATCGCGACTTGAACCAGTTCGCGCATGTCAGACGAGGTTCCGTTTTGTTTATAAACTTCGAGGGTCAGGCGAAATTGATTGCAAGTCATTTGCGAATCGCTATGAGAAACATGTCTGTCCTTCTTCTCGAGGTTTTCGCTCGCCCACAATGGTTGCAGGTTTTCGAGCGACCAACACAGTCTGAGTTCATACTCATCAACGCCATTTTCACTCGCCAGGTTGAACCAGGATTTTGGAATGATGTGGTCTATGTGCCACTCAGAGCCATAGTCGTGCCACGACATGCCAGGTTGAAAGAGCGATTCGAGGTGATGTCGAAGATCATCAACTGAGTACCCCAGGATGTTAAACACCGAATGGCGATTTTTGTTGATAGCTCTTCGTATGGCTGCGCCGATGTAGTTCCGCAGGCGATAATCTATATCTGTTCTGAGGCGTTTGTTCTGATAGTCACACCAGTAGCTTGGATTCTCCTCGCGCCACTGTCGGTCATACTCGCGTCTTCTTTCCCGGTTTTTTCTTCGATACCCTTCGTCATATTGCTTTACATGATCGGGATTATTGTCCCTCCACGCCCGAGTCACTTCCTTCCGGAATGGCTTTCATTGGACCTGTAACCCATCGCGTTGCGCCCTGTCTTTGCTGAAAGAGTCGAGCGATTTTTCAAGGCCACACCCTGGACTCCGTTTCGTCTTTTTCATCTCTGTGACGACCTGGAAGAGAAGACTCAGTAGATCCAAATTTGGCTGAAATACAGCCATAGGTCCTTGACAACAAA
>CAZPQE010000689.1:0-2693 GCA_964588615.1 uncultured Clostridia bacterium
AGAGGATGCCTGCGATCAGGGCCGCAGCCAGATAAAGAAATGGCTGATGGCGAAATGAGAGACTCGATTCCATCTCTGTTTGAGGCATTGAAGCAAAAAGGGAACAGGGAACAGGAGAAATGTAGAATGCGGAATGCGGAATGCGGAATAGATTTGAGCCGGATTATCTATTTATTCCGCACTCCGCACTCCGCACTCCGCATTCCGCACTCCGCATTCCGCACTCCGCATTCCGCACTCCGCACTCCGCATTCCGCACTCCGCACTCCGCACTCCGCACTCCGCATTCTTCTTCTGACCACCGACCGCTGTCTTTCAAAGCGGCCCTGCCTGTCCCCTGTCCCCTGTCCCCTGTTCCCTGTCCCCTGCTTACGTTTTGTTTTTTTTCATCTGCGCGGCCACGCGCTCCACATCCGAGAGCAGGCGGAGAGTGTTCTCGCCCAGAATTTTTCTGATGTCGGATTCCGAATAGCCTTTCTTCAACAGGGCCTCGGTTATCTGCGGCAGGTGAGTCACGTCTTCCATGCCTGCGGGCATCGAGCCGCCATCGAAATCTGATCCGAGTCCGACGTGATCCGCTCCGACGAGCTTCACGGCATGATCAATGTGCTCGATTATCTTTTCCCAGCTTGCGCGAGGAGCAGCGCCGAACTGTTTGGCAATCTCTTCGCGCCTCCTTGCGGCATTCTCAGGTCCGGGGTACTGCTGGCTGAGATCGCGCATCATCGGCTGCGCTTTTTTGAAGTACTCGAACAGATCGTTATCGATGAACTGATCGAGATAGTTTATCTGGATGACGCCGCCCTTTGCCGCCAGAGCTTTTATCATCTCATCGGTCATGTTGCGGGCGTGGCCAGAAATGGCGCGGCACGACGAGTGAGAAGCGATCATCGGCGCGCTGCTCACTTCCAGAGCGTCGAAGAATGTTTTGTCCGACACGTGCGAGATATCGACCATCACCCCGAGACGATTCAGTTCGCGGACGACATCCTTGCCGAACGGGGTCAGGCCGTTGTGTTTGGGCTGATCGCCCGAAGAGTCGGCCCAGTCGGTGTTGACCGAATGCGTGAGCGTGAGATAGCGCACACCGAGCGCGGCGTACGTTCTGAGGGTCGCCAGCGAGTTGTTTATCATGTGGCCGCCTTCCATTCCCATCAGCGCGGCTATCCTGCCCTGACGACGGGCGCGGCGAACCTGCTCGGCAGTGGTGCAGAGCGCGACCACATCGGGCATGTCCTCAGCGAGTTTGTGAACTGAGGCTATGCGCTCGATCGAATCGTTGACGGCTTTGGGGCCGGTGACAGTGCCGGACATATAGATGGAAAAGAACAAGGCGTTGAGTCCGCCTTTTCGCATGCGGGGCAGATCGATATGGCCGTCTTTGTGTTCTTCGGCAAAATTCCAGTCCTTGCGCTGAAGCCTCGGAGTGGTATCGATGTGAGTGTCGAGGACTACGGAAGAGAAATGAATCTTTCGGGCCTTCTCAGCCAGAGGATCGCTCTTTTGAGCCGATGAGAGCGGATTGAGAGAAAGCAAAACTGCGCACACGGAAATGAAAGTGACGACTCGCTTCATTGAAGCCTCCTGCAAGTATCGTTGTCTTCCACTGAGAGAATGCTGCGGAGGGTTGTTAAATCACACTTGTCGGCCCCGGCGCAAGCCTGCGTTGCAGAGCCAGTCGAGGTCATCGGTCTTTCGGGAAACTCAGGCGGTTTTTGCCTTGTGGGAGATCAACCACATCTCTCCTTGATCGACAGTTCGAAAAACATTTGTCGCGTGAAATTGATTTTCGGCCAGAGATGCGAACATTCTCGCCATGCCGAAAAGCACGTCTGACCGGGCTACGATGGCGCAGGCATTGAACTCAACCCGGTCGCGTATGTCTCCTATAGTGTTGCTGACCTCCCTGATCTGCTGAGGGTCAGGTATGGCATTGAGTTCGCTCAGATCCAGCAACACGTCCAGACGCTGAGGGCAGTCCGGGTCCCGGCAGAGCGCCTGAAAGTGCTCCATGACTTCGTTAAAGGTTACGTCTCCGACACACTTGGTGCGGACAAGTTTCCGAGCCTTGTCTATCTGGTAGGTGATTGGCATAGCCGCTTTATTATAAAGAGCCTTCCGGCTTATCGCTAACCCTCAAAGCGCACAGGGGGGTCTTCACTTGCTCAGGCTCGCCCGCGCCCGGACGAGTCTGAGCCGCCAGCCGTCTATTTCCGTGCGTTCGGTAACGAGGTTCGAGGCCATGAAATATAGTCGCTTCGTCGCCTCGCCCTGCGGCGCTGTTCGGAAACGCATGTTGAGATAAAACGGCGGGATCGATTGATAGTACAAGGTCGCCTGCACCGTGACATTGGCCGCATCAACGCCCTTTGGCAAAGCCACTTCGTAAGTGATCACATCTGTCCCGCTGCCGTCCTGATATTGCGGGTCTTGGGCTGCGCCCCCTTTCGGAAACGTCGCTTCCAGATAATCGAACGGAATTGCGGCGCTCGGCCCTTTCTTCGACCACCCGCGAGGCAGGAGCCGGTTGTCTTTTATGTCAGTATCCCGATGGATAAAGCTCGTCGTAAAACGGCCTTTAGCGTCCTGCACCAGTTCCTCGTAAATCTGAACCTGATTCTGCGAAGTGATCTTCTCGTAATGAGGTTGATAATGCTGGCGCGTCTGCTTGCCGTCTTTGTACTCGGTGAAAA
>CAZPQE010000690.1:0-2670 GCA_964588615.1 uncultured Clostridia bacterium
GATGATGAGTCGGCACGGGCTATGCGGGCATGCGCCGCGCGTGAGTTCTTTGAGGAAGCGGGCGTGCTCCTCGCCGATGGCGTCCAACGACTCACGCGCGATCAACTCGCCGAGTTGCGCCACAAACTGACTCATCACGAAAAGAGTTTCAATCAAATCATCGAAGAGCACGACCTGAAAATCGCCGGCTCGTCGCTCATCAGCGCAGGCCGATGGGTTACGCCTCCATTCGCGCCCAGACGATTCGACACCTGGTTTTTCCTCGCCTGGCTCGATGACCATCAGCAGGCCGAAGTGATACACGGCGAGCTCGAATCGGGTGAATGGATTCGCCCTTCGGATGCGCTGGCCAGATGGCATCACGGCGAAATCATCATGGCTCCGCCTACGCTTCACATCATACGCACGCTGGCCCGATTGAGCCATCGGATAGACGAATACCCGCGCGCATTGACCGCCGTCC
The DNA here is from genome assembly GCA_964588615.1 of uncultured Clostridia bacterium. GTDB lineage: Bacteria > Acidobacteriota > Blastocatellia > UBA7656 > UBA7656 > UBA7656. The sequence goes on from CAZPQE010000690.1 coordinate 464, forward strand.
CGGAAGCGCAGCGCGGGGACGTGCTGAGAATAGAATTTTTCCCCGGCATATTTCTCTTCCCTGTCAAAACCAACACGCTCCCTCCAGCCACACACACGAATTGTTATATCGTCGGAGACCGCGAAGTCATCATCATCGATCCTGCTTCGCCCTTCGAAGAAGAACAACGCGAGCTCGCTTTGTTTATCGACACCCTGATCGCTGAGGGCCGTCGCGTGAAAGCTATCTGCCTGACCCACCATCACTCGGATCACGTCGGAGGAGTCAATCACCTGCGTGAGCATCTCCAGTCGCCGGTCATCGCTCACAAACTCACGGCTGAGAGAGTCGGTCGCTCCATCGCCGTTGATCGCTTCGTCGAAGACAACGAGTTGATCGAGCTTGAAGGCGACCCGGCCTGGCGATTGCGCGCGCTTCACACTCCGGGGCATGCGCGCGGGCATCTCTGTTTTTACGACGAGCGCACGGGGGCGATAATCACCGGGGATCTGGTCGTCGGCATAGGCACGGTGGTCATCGATCCGCCCGAAGGAAACATGCAGCAGTACTTCGATTCCCTCAAGAGACTGCTTGAGCTTCCTAAACTGGCGTCGCTCTTCGGCGCGCACGGCCCGGCTATAGGTTCAGCGCGACACAAGATCGAAGAGTACATCTCTCATCGCTCAGAGCGCGAAGAAAAAATATTCGACGCCGTCAGCCGGGGCGCGGCAACTCCATCTGAGATAGTCGCGCATGCATACACCGACATTTCACCCTCGCTCTACTGGCTTGCCGAGCGTTCGACAGTGGCGCATCTGGAAAAGCTGGAAGCAGAAGGAAGGATCAAGGCCGGTTCAGCGGGACGATACCAGTTGATGGAGGCATGATGACCGATAGCAACCGCACGGAATTCATAATCGAGGAAGCGGGCTGTTTGATATGGGTCGCGCCGAGAGACCTCGGCGGCCTTTCGCCTGTTGAGTTCTACAGAGTCTTTTCAGGCGAGAGCGAGGAGAGCCTGAGCCGACTGGTAGAGCGCGGCGGGATGATGCCTTTGAGTCTTTATCAGGATGACGGCTATCTGGTGCGGGTCGTCGAGGGAGATTTGAGCCAGGAGGAAGAGTCTCAATGGACGGCGAGAGCGCGATGGAAACTCGCGCTCGATTGCGGCGAGATGATCGTTTCGGGGATTCTCACGCCTGACATCGAAAGCGAGATCAGGGAGATCGAGCCTGCGAAAAACGGTGGCTCGTTCTGGGCGGGGTGCAGCCTGAAAGTGGCTCCCGGAGCCTGGTTGGTGGAAATCCTCGCTTACCCTCCCGGCGATCTTTCGGGCGGGTGGATGCAGATCGAAGACCCTGAAATGTACAAACTGGCTATGAATGAAAAGTCTCGCTTCGAGTCGGAATCGGTTATCGAGTATTTCCGGCGCACTCGCCCCGCAGAGCAACCCCCTGCCTGGATCGAAGGCAAAATAGACGACACCCAGTACGTTAATTTCATAATAAGGCTTGCGCCTTTGGATGAAGATTTGCCTGCTCCAAAAATTGGGGATGATGGCTGTGTCGAGTGGGAGTATCGCAAGCCTGACCGATGCCCGGCAGGGATTCGCCCTGCTGTCAAATTCCAGAGTTGACTGAAATCGTAATTCCTAAAAACTCGCTCGTCGTATTGTGCGGCCCTGCCGGGTGCGGCAAGTCTACTTTTGCCGCGCGCCATTTTCTTCGCACCCAGGTTGTCTCTTCAGATGAGTGCCGCGCGCTCATTTCAGACGATGCGACCAACCAGCGCGTCTCGAATCACGCCTTCGACCTGCTTCATTTCATCATACGCAAACGCCTTCTGCTTGGCCGAATGACGGTAGCCGACGCGACCAGCCTCACCCTCCAGGAGCGCAGGCCGTTCCGCCTGACAGCGCGCCGCTTCGGGTTCCATTCGATCGCAATCCTATTCGATGTTCCGCTTTCGGTCTGCCTCGCCCGCAATGCATCCAGAGACCGAAAGATTCCGGAAGCGGCCTTGAGAAATCAGTACTATCTCTTCGAAACCACTCTCGACGAGATCGAGTCTGAAGGGTTTAACCGGGTGTTTCGGCTCGATGAATCGGATCAGGCGACGCGCGAGGTGAAAATAATCCGCCCCTCAAGGCCGATGCTCCTCTGAGTCTGCGAAATACCCCTCTCTGAAATCACTGTTGCCCCGGACGGCTTTTCTATGTTAGTAATTAC
>CAZPQE010000691.1:0-2655 GCA_964588615.1 uncultured Clostridia bacterium
TGTTGGGGCTGGTGCGGCTTTGGACGATGACGTTGCCTTTGTAGAGGCCGAGCGTGGCTTCGCCGGTGACTGGTTTCTGGGCTTCGCGGTTAAAGGCCATCAGGGCGTCCATTTTCGCGGTGTACCAGAAGCCGTAGTAGACCATCTCGGCGACTTCCGGGGCGAGGCGGTCGCGGAGGTGCGTGAGGTCGCGGTCTAATGTGAGCTGCTCGATGACGCGGTGGGCGTCGTAGAGAATCGTCATCCCGGGGGCTTCGTACACGCCGCGGCTCTTCATGCCGACGAAGCGGTTCTCGACCATGTCGATGCGGCCGACTCCGTGCCGCCCGCCGATCGTGTTGAGTTCCTTGACCATCTCCAGTATAGCCAGAAAGATCAGCACTATTTCGCGGCGGGTTGCGGCGCTCTCGAACAGTTCTTTGGCGCTCACCTGTCCCGCCTCTTCGAGCCGCAGTTTGATATCGGCGATCTTTTCAGTCATCGTCATCTCTTCGCGGGCTATCTCGATTTCAGCAAGAGCGCGTCGGCGTTCGATCACCTCTCGAAACACTTCGAACAACTGAAATACGGTCGCGGCGATTTCAGGATTGTCCTTGTCCTCCTCGAGCACGCCGCGCGGGAAGGCGGCTGCCTGGATGGTCGCGCGCTGATGAAGCATGTTGGCGGCGGCCTTGAATTTCTGGTGTTCGAGAAGTTGATAGACGAGCTCGCGTCGGGGGTCGTCTGCTTCCTGGTTCGCAGCATCGGGGTCACGAGGCAGGAGCATCTGCGACTTGATTTGAATCAGAGTGGCGGCCATCACCAGAAATTCGCCGGCAAGCGCTATGTCGAGCTCCTGCATCGCGCGCAGGTAGGAGAGGTACTGCTCGGTAATCCGCGCGATGGGGATATCGTAGATAGAGACTTCCTCCTTGCGAATGAGGAAGAGCAGGAGGTCGAGAGGCCCCTCGAAGATTTCCAGTTTTACTTTGTACTGATCGGAGCTTTCGGAAAAATCCTGACTCGGTTCAATCTGCTGTGCGGTTGCTTTTTTCATCAGTCTTACGAGTTCTCCATCCGATCAGGGCTTGGATTCGAGATCGCTCACCCGTCGGCTGACCTGTATAGCGAGCCGGGCGACATCTTCAGAGAGTTTTCGGGTATCCTCGCAGGCATCGATCAACTTGCCAATAGCTTCCCGAATTTCGAGACGGTCGGCTTCGGCCTGAGCTTCCACCCTGTCAAATCCCTCAATCATCGCCTTTCGATCCGCTTCGGCCTGAGCTTCCACTCTGTCTAATCTTTCGCTGGTCGCTTTTCGTTCGGCTTCGGATTCAATCTCCATCCTCGCCACAATGCTGGCCAGATCATGAATGTCCTGAGTGGTCTGGGCCTGCGCTTCGGCCAGCGCAATTATGTCTTTGCTGGACTGTCTCTGAACCTCGACCAGAGCAGCCATGTTTTCGCTGGTGTGTCTCTGAATCTCGACCAGAGCAGCTATGTCTTCGCGGGTCTGTTTCTGGGCCTCGATCAGAGCAGTTATGTCTTTGCTGATCTGAGCCTGAACCTCTTTGAGGCTGCTTATGTCTGCGCTCAGTTGGGCCTGACTGTTGAGAAGAAATTCTATTGCCCGTTCCACCTGTTCGTTCGTCATGGTAAGTCTCCTTCTGGCTGCCAGTCCATTTTGATCGCGCTTCGAACTTCCTTCATCGTGAGCAGGGCTTCTTCTCTTGCTCGACGCGAGCCTTCCCTGATGGTGGCGATCACTGTTTCAGGCGACTGTCTCAACTCTGCGCTGCGGCGTGCCATCTCGCCGTATCTCTCGATGATCGAATCGGCAAGCGCGCGTTTGCGATCAACGCAGCCTATGCGGGCGTTGCGGCAATCATCGTCGAAGCGGTCGGCTTGTGGAGCAGGGATGAAGAAGCGATGCATCTGGCACACGTCGCAGCTTTCAGGATGACCGGGGTCTGAGCGGCGTATGCGCGTGCGGTCAGTTATCATCAGTCGAGTTTTTTCGCGCAGCACGTCTTCCGAGTTGATATCGATTATATAGATCGCATTGCCGTAGCTCTTGCTCATCTTACGCCCGTCGGTTCCCGGCAGTACCGGCACTTCGGTGTGAAGAGCCTGCGGTTCGGGGAACACATCGCCGTAAAAATTATTGAAGCGGCGCGCTATCTCGCGGGTAAGCTCGACGTGCGAAGCCTGGTCTTTGCCTACGGGAACGTAGTCGGCCTTATACATTATGATATCGGCGGCCTGAAGCACCGGGTAGCCGAGGAAGGCATAGTTGCCTATGTCTTTTTCGGTGATGTTATCGCGCTGCTCCTTGTAGGTCGGCACTCGTTCGAGCCAGCCGAGCGGAGTGATTGCCGAAAGGATCAGGTGAAGTTCGGCGTGCTCGGGGACGAGCGACTGCACGAATATGGTCGACCGATTTGGGTCGAGTCCAGCGGCGAGCCAGTCGGATACCATATCGAGAGTGTTCTGTTTGATCTGACTGGTGTCTGCGTAATCCGAGGTGAGCGCGTGCAGGTCGGCGATGAAGTAGAAGCATTCGTACTCGCCGGAGTCCTGAAGGCGTATCCAGTTTTTGAGCGCGCCCTCGTAATTGCCCAGGTGCAGATTCCCCGTAGGCCGCATGCCGCTTACGATTCGCTTCTTCTTGTTTTC
>CAZPQE010000692.1:0-2646 GCA_964588615.1 uncultured Clostridia bacterium
TTCAGTTATGTCCGGCCTGCCATCGATTCAATCGATTGATGCGCTGCTTTACAGACGCGTGAGCGTGGCCTTTCCGCTGCTGACCTTGCTGTTGATATCGGGCTCGGTGTGGGCCAACGAGTCGTGGGGACGCTACTGGGGATGGGATCCTAAGGAAGTGGGCGCGCTGGTTGCGTGGATGGCTTACGCGGCGTTTCTGCACACGCGAATCTCTCACGGCTGGCGCGGGCGTCGCAGCGCGTATTTCGCAATGCTGGGATTCGCGCTGGTCATCTTCACCTGGCTTGGAGTGAGCTACCTCCTGCCTGGTCTTCACTCTTACGCCTGAAGCAGTATGAAGAGGCTCGATATCGGGCCTCTTCATTTTTCCTTGAGGGGAAATTCACGCGGGGGGCGAGCGCGATTATCCGCAGATTTCTTCTCGCCTCAAAACCGCTTCCCTCACAAATGATGCGCTGGCAACGATAAGCCCCTCTAAACTTCGATCTTTCATTTTGTGAACGGTATTTGCCTGTAGCAGGTCGAAGTATTTTATGGCAAGCGATGAGTCGCCGGGAAGGTGACTGCTCTCACAGCCGGATTGACCGAGAGGAGGCAACATCATGGGCCAGTTGAAAATCATCAAGGCGGCGCTGATTGGCAGTTGGGTTTTAGCGGCGATGGTCTGGGCAGCTTCAAGTTCATTATCGAAAGCAGCCGATTACGACAAGACGCCCGCGACTGCAAACTACAACGCGGATGATTACGTCGGCACTGAAACCTGCAAAACCTGCCACGAAGATCATTTCAACAGTTTCTCCAATACCGCTCACGCCAAACTGGAAAAAGCGGGACGGAAGGCTGAGAAACAGGGATGCGAGTCCTGTCACGGGCCGGGCAAGGCTCATGTAGAAGGGGGCGGAGACAAATCCAAAATTCGCACCTTCGAGGGCGAGTCTCCCAAACAGATTTCAGAAAACTGTCTTCAGTGTCACGCCGGAAAAGAAGAGCACAACAACTATCGCCGGGGCGAGCACTGGCGCAACGATGTGGGCTGCACCAGTTGCCATTCGCCGCACTCTTCGACGCGCGACAAAGAGGCTGGCCCCGAACGAAAGGCCGGAGGTGAGCCATCCGCGCTGCAATCGATAAGCACACCGCCTACACACTCCACCGACCTACCTCCTCAAAAGATGCTCATAAAAACTCAGCCGCAGTTGTGCCTGACCTGCCACAACGAGACGAAGGCGCAGTTTACGCAGCCTTTCCATCACAAGGTTCTCGAAGGGGCGATGAACTGCTCGGATTGCCACAATCCGCACGGCGGATTCGAGCAGAAGCAGACCCGGCTCGCCACCGGCGCCGACGCTGCCTGTATCAAATGCCACTCGGACAAACAAGGGCCGTTCGTCTTCGAGCATGCGCCGCTCAAGGTCGAAGGCTGCACCGCGTGCCACACTCCGCATGGGGCGGGCAATCCCAGGCTGCTCAAACGCAACCAGGTGCAGCAACTCTGCCTTGAATGCCATACCAACACTCAGGAGATAGGCACGCCCAACACGCCGAGCTTTCACAACCTGACGACCGCGCGATTCCAGAACTGCACGGTCTGTCACATGAAGATTCATGGATCGAACAATCATCCGTTCTTCTTCCGATGAACGAAGCGTGTGAAGGATGCCAAACGGGGAGGTACAGTCGCTATGAAAAGCATTATGAGATTCACCTGGCTGATGTTGCTGCTCTCAGCATTGGCGCTCGCCTCGGCGCAGGCGCAATCTACGGACAACAGCGGCGCGAAGCAGACTCCAGGAGATAAACAACAGGTCGGCCCTTACACCGTCAATTCGAGCATAGAGCTTGGTGTGCGCGGCATCGTCTTCGACGGCAATCCTGAACGGTACAGAACCGATCTCAACTACACTCCGGGCTTCCGCCTGTTGGACTCCAGCCTGCTGATGAAAGCGCCCGGCAACGACGGCTTTTTGTTCGACACTTTGATGGTGAGCACGTTCGGATGGGCGGATGACCCTGACAAATATCTGCGGGTCAATGCGGAAAAAACCGGAGCCTATCGCTTCGACGCCAATTATCGCCGCGTCGATTACTACAGCGCGCTCTCGAACATCGCGCTCGGCCAGCACTCATCAGCGACAGAGTACCGTCAGGGCGATTTCGATCTGGTCATACTTCCGCAAAACGAGAAGGTCAACTTCACGCTCGGCTATTCGCTCAACCGCACCAGCGGCCCGACGTTGACGACCTACGATTACGCGCGCGATGAATTTCCGATCTTTTCGCCCACAAGATACGAATCGAACGAATATCGCGTGGGCGCAGACGCCCGCCTCTGGGTGTTCGACCTCGGATTCCAGCAGGGCTGGCGATTCTTCAAGGAAGACAGCACCTACTCGCTGCCCGTGCCTTCGGTGGGCAACAACACGACGAATCAGAGCGCGCTCAACACCTTCACCCGCGATCTTCCCACGCGCGGAGAGACGCCGTTCACGCGCTTCAATGTGCATAGCCTACTCAAGAGAGTCGATTTTTCGGGTCGCTTCATTTATACCAGCAGCGATACCGATTACACTCTGTCGGAGAATCTGACGGGGAAGGATTTTTCGGGCAACAATGTAGTGCTCGACACTTACACCATCAAAGGGAACG
>CAZPQE010000693.1:0-2645 GCA_964588615.1 uncultured Clostridia bacterium
TAAATTTCTTCTTGACTCTTGCAGAGACATCGCATACAATCCGGCCCGTTTTATTTCGCATCTTGTAGCGCGAGCCAGCGGCTTGCGATTTATGATCTTTCGCCCGCTGAGGCAATCGGCGGGCAGCGCGGGATTGAAAACCTTTTCATTATGACGGGCGCGGGCAGTTCTTTGCGCTCAAACGGAGACTCTTTATGCGCATAAGTTCAGCCCCCCCCTTCAGTTAGCAAATCGAGCCGTCTCTTTCGTCGCAATGCTCGCAGAAAATTTCTCGCTCTCGCGCTGATATTGAGCCTCTTCATTCTGTCTGATTCGGGTCTCGCTCTTCGCCAGATGCCCGCTCTTGCCGCCACAACCATCGATTTAACACTCGGCCCTGCCAGCTATGCATGGCAATTCTTCATCTCGCTTTTTGCCGCTTCGCCCCAGCGACCGCGTAAAGAAAAACTCAACGACAGGCTGTCTCACGTCGCCAGGCTTCACATCACCCCGATGAAATTGGTCGCTTACACAGGCGACCAGATGAACTTCTCCGCCCTGCCTGTGAACTTTGCGGAACAAGCCATTCAGGGCGTGAAAGTCGAATGGGAATCTTCAAACCCGGACATCGTTCAAATCGATGACACTGGTCGCGCTGTCTTCCTTCAACCCGGCAAAGCGAGGATCACCTGTCGAGCGGGCGCGGCTCAATCCTCCGCTCCTGTGCTTGTGCGACCGGGAGAGAGACCTCATCAATCCGACACGGAATGGCGAATCGATCAATCGAGTCTCAAGCTTTCCGACAGCACGGGCACGTCCGCAAGCGCGCAGTCGATCATCGATAAAGTTTCAAGCGCGATCGCTCCCACCGCGCACGCTCAATCCAACGGCGGATACAACGGAACCGATTTCCCATACGACGAAGTTTGGAGCGATGCGAAAAACCTGACCGGGTCGCCCCGCAATCGCATTGTAGAGCCGACTCGCATGGGCGCAGTGATGCCTGAAGGGAGCAACTTCCGCATGGCCATCCCCATAGTCGGTCTCGGCGGGCGCGGCATCGGCGCGGGCGTGTCTCTGTTTTACAACTCGCGCGTCTGGACTCGTCATGGCAATGCGGTGACATTCGACCCGGTCGCAAGCTGGCCAGGTCCGGGCTTCTCTCTCGGACTGGGGCGCATCGTCACATACACGGCAGGCAGCAACATGAAATACGTCCTGATCGACGCGGACGGGACTCGTCGCTACCTGGGCCAGGGCAGTGGGCTGAACTATCCAATCTCAGGTCAGACTTCGGACGGCTCTCATATAAGCTTCAGCGGCAGCTTCAACGGCATCGCGGTTCGCCTCAATGACGGGACTCTGGTTTCCTATTCGCGCATCAACAATCGCCTGCTGCCCGACCGCATTCAGGATTCGAATGGCAACTTCGTTCAGGTCACTTATCGCGTGCCTGTCTACGATGAGAATATGACTCTGCTCAACCCGCCGCTTTGTCCCGCGACGGCGATTGATTACATCACCGACACCGTCGGGCGCAGGATTCAATTCAACTACGATTCAACCGGCAACCTGACTTCGATCAGCGCGCCCGCGTTTGGCGGGACGAGTCAGAACCCGCTCACTCGCACGCTGGTCAATTTCGACTATCAGAACATTTCCATCAGCAACAGCTTTTCGGGGCTTACAGTCGAGAACCGCCCATCAAGCCCGGTTCCTGCGATTCGCCACATCTATTTTCCGGCGACCGACACCGGCTACCTGTGTACCTATTCCGCCTACGGCATGATTTACAGCTACTCCGCGCGACGACAGATGACCATCAACGGCTCGACGATCAGCGACGGAGTTGAGAACGCGGCCACAAGCTTCAACTATCCGACAGTCGCTTCATCGCTGACCGATGCTCCGGCTTTCACTCAGCGAACCGAGACGGCGACCAACAGCCCTTCGAGCGTATTCACTTATTCGCCGCCGCAGGATGTTTCCGGCAGGAAGATTTTCACCATCACCCAGCCCGACGCTTCGCAGGTATTGTTGACTCGTTCGACAAACTCATCATCTCCGGCAAACGGGCTGGTCATCGAATCGGAACTCAAAAGCGGCGTGGGGGCTACGTTCGCAAAGACAGTTTTTGATTACGCAAACGACGCGGGCGGATCGCCGCAGGTCGCTGCGATCATCGGCTACGACGACACCGGAACGCCGTCGAAAGTCGATTTCGATTATGACCTCTATGGCAACGTCACCAATCGCAGAGAGTATGGTCGGCAGGTCGGCGGCGCGTGGGTGGTGAGAAGACGCTCGCGCACGACTTACAAAACGGATTCGACATACATCAACGCTTACCTCAGAAGCCTGCCGATTCTGGTTGAGATTTTCGACGCGCTGCAAAACACAAGCGACGCCGATGACGTTTTGATAACGAAGTCCGCGCTGGCTTACGACGATTATGCGGCGATGGGCGGGATGGAAGTTTATACGGGCCTGCCTGAGCCGCCAGGCCACGATTCGACTTATGACGCTACGAAGACGGTGCGCGGCAATGTGACGGGGACGACCGAATGGATTGATCTTGCGACCAACAATTCGACGACGCGATTGAGGAAGCTCGACAAGTTCGGCAACACGGTCAAAGAACAGGTGTCGTGCTGCAATGAGCGGAG
>CAZPQE010000694.1:0-2584 GCA_964588615.1 uncultured Clostridia bacterium
CAAGGAAGACCGGAAAACCAGCGACCTCTGGATGACTTCATGGGATGGAGGGCGCAGCCTTCAACTCACGCACAGCCCTGAGAGTGAAAGCGCGCCGCGATGGAGTCCCGACGGGCGTTACCTCGCTTTCATTTCGAATCGGGGAACGGAAAACGAAATCGATCAACTGTGGTTGATGAATCGCGCGGGCGGCGAGGCTGAAAAAATCACCGACTTCAAAGGCAGCGTCGCCGATTACGCATGGTCGCCCGATGGAAAAAAACTCGCGCTGATAGTCAAAGACCCCGACCCCGAAGCGCAGGATGAAAAAAGCAAAGAGAAGAAAACTCCAAAGCCGATTGTCATCGACCGCTTTCAATTCAAGCTCGACGAAACGGGATACCTTGGAAAACTTCGCCAGCACCTTTACCTCTTCGACCTCGCAACCCGCAAAGCGGAGATTCTCACTCCCGGCGCTTTCGACGAGATGTTTCCCGCCTTCTCGCCCGACGGCTCGCGCATAGCTTTCGTGAGCAAGCGCGGGAAAGACCCTGACCGCGATGACAACTATGACATCTACGTGATCGATGCGAAGAGCGGAGCCGAAGCGCGACAACTCACCACCTACGCGGGAGCCGATTGCAACCCCGACTGGGCAAGCCCTCCGGCCTGGAGCCCCGACGGACGACAGATAGCCTATGTTCGCGGCGGCGACCCTAAGCTGATCTATTACGCTGTCTATCAACTCGCGGTCATTTCGGTTGCGGGCGGCGAGCCTCGTCTGCTTGCGCCCGCGCTTGATCGCAACATGACAAATCCGCAGTGGTCTGACGACGGCTCAAGGATTTATTTCCTCCTCGAAGATGATCGCGCCATCCACCTGGCCAGAGTGTCGTCATCAGGCGGACAAGTGGAGCGCGCGCTCGGAGGTCGGCGCGAAGTGAGCGATTTCGATCTCGGCGCGGGCGACAAACTGGCGGTTCTTTCAAGCAGTCCTCATCAGCCTGCCGAGGTCTTCGCGCTCGACGCAAAAGGGCCTCGACAGCTTTCGCATCAAAACACCGAACTGATGTCGCGCCTCAAACTCGGCGCAGTCGAAGAGATAAGTTTCAAAAGCAAAGATGGGACGGCCATAAACGGATTCCTTGTCAAACCGCCCGACTATCAGCCGGGGAAAAAGTATCCTGTGATACTTCGCATTCATGGCGGCCCGGTGTGGCAGTTCTACAATAATTTCTCTTTCGACTGGCAGGTCTACGCCGCGCGCGGATACGCGGTCGTCGCCGCCAACCCTCGCGGCAGTTCGGGCCGGGGCTGATCCTTTTCAAAAGCCATCTACGACGACTGGGGCAACAGGGATGTCGAAGATGTTCTCGCAGCCGTCGATTATGCGATGGCTCAGGGCATAGCCGATGCCGACAGGTTAGGGGTGGGCGGTTGGAGCTATGGGGGGATACTGACCAACTACGTGATAGCGCGCGACCCAAGGTTCAAAGCGGCCACAAGCGGCGCGGGCGCGTCGAACATACTGGCTGGCTACGGCACTGATATGTACATACGCGAATACGAGCGCGAACTGGGCCAGCCCTGGCGCAGCGCCGATACGTGGATAAAACTCTCTTATCCGTTTCTGCATGCCGACCGCATCAAAACGCCGACTCTGTTTCTTTGCGGCGAGAAGGATTTCAACGTGCCGCTGCTAAACTCCGAGCAGATGTATCAGGCGCTTCGCAGCCTCGGAGTTGACACTCAACTGGTGATTTATCCGGGCGAGTATCACGAGATAGCAAAGCCTTCTTACCTGCGCGACCGCCTTGAGCGATATCTCGCGTGGTATGACAAATACCTGAACACCAAATAACCATCCACAGATTTCGCAGATTGTTTTCGATTCACGCAGATTCTCATTCGATCTGCCTGAGTATCAAATATCGCAGGTTATTTTTGATTCACGCGGCGCTCGACCGGCGTGAAGGCGCGGAATCGGAATCTGTGAAATCTGCGGATCAGGGTTTGGATTCGAGCCATTGGCTTGCCGTGCCGATCTCTTCCGTGTCGCGGTTGACTACGGCCACGCGGATGTTGCACAGCTTTTTCTTTCCAATGCCTATGGCCTCGCGCAGGTTCATCCCATTGCGGAGCATCGCTGAATAACGATCCGAATTGAGCCTGACGTTGTAGGTCTTGCTGAAACCATCGATGAGCTTGCCCTGAAGATCGTAAGCGAATCCGACCACATCGAATGAGGCGAGGCGATTATCTCCTTCCTGTCTGAAAGGCCAGGACTCGGCATCGATGCGTATGACCATCTGAGCTTCCCGCGCGCCGTCCGGCCTTGCGGCTTCGACAATCGATTGCAGCGACACCCTGATGCTGCGAACCGGAACCAGGGATGAAATGGCGTTTATTACCCGATCCTCTCTCGATTCCGGGCGGGTTTTCTTTTCGTTCTCGACCGAGGCCAGATAGCCCAGGCGATGGCGCGCAGTCACATCGGGTCGGTCTTTGACTTTTATCTCCACTCGCCTGAATTTGCCGTTCGACGGGTCAGTCGGGTAGTAGCCGATGAGGTACTGCGTCCGCAGGTCGCGCAGGATCTCGGCGA
>CAZPQE010000695.1:0-2583 GCA_964588615.1 uncultured Clostridia bacterium
TGCCCGGAATGATGGACACCGTTCTCAACCTCGGCCTCAACGAACAAACCCTCAAGGGACTGGCCGCTCTCACTTCCAACGAGCGATTCGCCTACGACGCATACCGGCGCTTCATTCAGATGTTCGGCAAGATCGTCCTCGGAGTTGACGGAGAACTTTTCGAGCACGCGCTCTCCGAAGCCAAGCGAAAAGCTAAAGCCGCGCTCGACACCGATCTGACCTCCGATCATCTCAAAGCGGTCTGCGAAGAATTCAAGAAGATAGTCCGCCGCGAAACAGGCTCCGATTTTCCCACCGATCCTTATCGCCAGATGGAAGAGTCGGTCAAAGCCGTCTTCCGTTCGTGGAACGGCGAGCGCGCCAAAGCTTATCGCCGCCGCGAAAAAATACCCGACAACCTCGGCACTGCGGTCAACGTGGTCACTATGGTCTTCGGCAATATGGGAAACGACAGCGGGACGGGCGTGGCATTTACGCGCAACCCCGCGACCGGAGAGAAGGCGCTCTTCGGCGATTACCTGTCCAACGCCCAGGGCGAAGACGTTGTAGCAGGCATCCGCACCCCCAAGCACATCAACGAACTCAATCAGGACATGCCTGAAATTTACACCCAGTTCGTCGAGGTGGCCGACAAACTCGAACGCCACTATCGGGATATGCAGGATTTGGAGTTCACCGTCGAGCGAGGCAAGTTGTGGATGTTACAAACTCGAAACGGCAAGCGCACGGGACCGGCTGCGGTCAAGCTGGCAGTCGATATGGTGCGCGAAGGCTTGATCGATGAGCGGACGGCCTTGCAGCGCGTTCCGGCAGGCGATCTGGATCAACTCCAGCACAAGATGATCGACCCCAAGGCTGAAGTCAATGTGCTGACTCGCGGCATCAACGCAAGCCCCGGAGCCGCTTCAGGCCGTGTGGTTTTCACTCCGCACGAAGCCGAAGCATGGGCCGAAAAAGGCGAAGCAGTCATCCTCGTCCGCCGCGAGACCTCGCCCGAAGACGTGCGCGGCATGGACGCTGCGCAGGCGATACTCACTTCCACAGGGGGACCAACAAGTCACGCTGCAGTCGTAGCGCGAGGATGGGGCAAGCCGTGCATCGTCGGCGCGGGCGAAATCGATATCAACTACGCGAAGAACGAATTTTCAGTCAACGGAACGCGCGTGCGGCGGGGAGACTGGATAACGGTCGATGGCACTACCGGAAGAGTCATACTTGGACACGCGCCGCTCATCGACCCGGAAATCGGAGACGACTTCCGCCAGTTGATGCAGTGGGCCGACAAACATCGCAAGCTCAAAGTCCGCACCAACGCCGACACGCCGGGCGACGCCGCTATAGCGCGCAGCTTCGGCGCTGAAGGCATAGGGCTTTGCCGCACCGAGCACATGTTCTTCGAAGGCGACCGCATAGACCTCGTTCGCCAGATGATCCTCGGCTCGCTCGATTACAAGAGAGTCGAAAAAGAAATCGCCTCAGTCGAGGCCGATCTCGCAAAATCGACTTCGCCGCGCAAACGCAAGGAACTGAATGAAGCCATAAAGAAACTCCGAAAGGAAATCCAGGAGCCACGCAGGTTGTACAAAGGCGGTCTTGCCGAACTGCTCAAGCTTCAGCGCAAGGACTTCGAGGGGATTTTCAAAGCGATGGACGGGCTGCCCGTGACCATTCGCACGCTCGATCCTCCTCTGCATGAATTTCTGCCTCACGATGAAGAAGGCACTCGCAAGCTGGCGCGCAAGCTCAAGACCAACGCCAAACACCTCTGGGCGAGAGTGCAGTCTCTTCACGAAGCGAACCCGATGCTGGGCCATCGCGGATGTCGATTGGGGGTGGTCTTCCCTGAGATAACCGAGATGCAGGCTCGCGCCATCTTCGAAGCTGCTGCCTCGGTTCAGAAGCGCGGCGTGAAGGTGCTGCCGGAAATCATGATCCCGCTTGTGAGCGATGTCGCAGAATTGAAACTTCAGGCCGATGTCGTCCGCCGCGTAGCCGGTGAAGTGATCGCCAAAACCGGGCAGAAGATCGAATGCCTGGTCGGGACGATGATCGAGCTTCCGCGCGCGGCTCTGACTGCCGACCGCATAGCCGGGGTTGCGGAGTTCTTCTCCTTCGGCACGAACGATCTCACGCAGACGACGTTTGGAATCTCGCGCGACGATTCAGGCAAGTTCCTCCCCTTTTACATCGAGAACAAAGTTCTGGCCAACGATCCGTTCCAGGTTCTCGATCAGGAAGGCGTGGGTCAGTTGGTCAAGATTGGAACCGAGCGAGGCCGCTCCGCCCGCTCTGACCTGAAGGTGGGAATCTGCGGCGAACATGGCGGGGAGCCTTCTTCGGTAGGGTTTTGCCATCGAGTGGGACTGAACTATGTTTCCTGCTCGCCCTATCGAGTGCCTATCGCACGTCTGGCAGCAGCGCAGGCCGCGTTAGGATCGGAGCAGGCCATCTCGCACACTGCCTGATTGCACACCAAACAGGGGCGGCCCTGGTCGCCCCTGTAGAACTTCCGAGGTTGCTTCGTTGGCCGATGTCGCTTTCCAGTCATCAAGCCCTTCAACGAAGGCTCATCGCCCCTTCTGG
>CAZPQE010000696.1:0-2552 GCA_964588615.1 uncultured Clostridia bacterium
GGGCAAGCACTGTGAGGCTGCGACCGACAGGCGCGCTCTTGCCTTCGACCATATCGCTTACGGCTGTGTTGAGTTGAGGTATTAACGAGGCTATCGTCCCGAACAACGCCAGGAACAACGACATGAGGATGAGAAACGAAAAGCAAAAGGCGAGCACACGCCACAGACATCGCCACTCGCCTTCCTTGTTGGTAAGTATGCTGTTGATCCGATCAGCCGCATCCGCCATCACGCGCGACTCTATCGGCCTCTTCTTGAGGTGTCAAGACCCCGGCTGAAACCGGAATCACACTATTCATCGCTTCTCTTCCCTGCCCGGTCGCTCGCCGCCGGCGCGCGGAGCGACATATCCTCGACGGGTCTTTACGACAAGCCGTCCTTCGCGCTGTTGGGCGGATTGCGCCACATCGAGTTTGAGTTTTCGCAGACTGCCGTCGCGCTTCGAATTCGTCGAGACGAACCCGATGCTGTAACGGGTTCGAAGATGATCGACCAGGTTGTTGAAAGCCCTGTCGATGTTCTCAGGTTTGTCGCTCATAATCTCGCCGCCTGTTTCTTCGGCAAGTTGTTTGAGGTTGGATGATTTCATCTTGAACATCCCGCCGATGCCTGCGGCTGCCGCCATTACGCTGTTTTCGATACGCTGCGCCGCCGTTTTGGGGATCAGCCCGCAGACGACGCTTCCCGATTCGAGAACCGCGAGCCGGGTCTCATCAGTCGTCGGGCCGGGGCAATCGAATGCGCGAGTGGCTCCGGTAATCATGATGATCACTCTTCGGCCATCTGGATTGGCGGCGGCTTTCATGTAGCGAGCGGCTTCGTGAAAGGCCCGGTTGAAGCAGTGGCCCGCCTCTTCATCGTGATCGGGCACGCGAAGGATCGACGAGGCTATATCGTTTTTGGCTGAACCGAACGGTTTTACGAGTTCAACTTTGTCATGAAAAGTCATCAACGCGATTTCATCCTGCGGTCGCAGTCTCCGCAGGGCTTCGAGGGTCGCTCGTCGCATCGTCTCTGAGAAAGGGTCGAGGCAGCCGCCTCTGTCGATCAACAGGATGACCGAAAGAGGAAGCGAGTCCTGGCTGAAATGAGTTATCTGCTGCTGAATGCCGTCTTCAAAAAGAGTGAGGTCTTCGCGTTTGAGGCTTCCGACTCCGCGGCCTGTTTTCTGCTCAAGAACGAGCGCATCGAGGACGACCAGATCGACGGCGAGTCTTATATTTTCGCTGGCCTGCCGCTCCTCTTTCGGTTGAGCGATAGCATCGGGCGGGGTGCGGGTTGCGCGCTCCTGCGAGATCATGTTTTGTCTCGACTGAGCGGCAACCGCACAGAGAAGAACGTAGGGGAGCAGGATGAAAAAAACCTTCAATGCTTTCATCACGGGTTCTCCTTGAAAGATTTGACTTGCGATCAATCGCAAGCTTTCGGTTGGAACGAGGTCACGGCGAGCGAGCGCGACCGGCGGTCGAAAAAGGTGAGTTTGTTTTCCGGTGGCGCCTACCAGACGGATGAAGCGAGCGAAAAGAGGATGAAGCAGATGGGGTGTTCTATCAACTTCGCTCTCCATCCGCCCAGCACGCGCCACCGGGGGGAATAAAACGTAAAACGTAAAACGTAATAGATCGCTTCGTTTGTCGAGCCACGCAGGACAAGTCTCCATCTCGGAGGTTACGTTTTACTAATCATTCCCTCTCTTGCGGTCTCCACGGTCTTGCCGCGAGTTGCCGCGATCCGAGTCTTTAGGTTTGTCGTTGCTGCGTTCGTTCACGCGCGGACGCGAATCGCTGTTGTCTCGATTGCGCCACGAGTTGTTGTTGTTGTTTTGCGACGAATCGTTGTTGCTTCGATTGCGCGATGAGTCGTCTGTGCGAGGGCGCGAGTTATCGCTCGATCCGTTGTTGTCGCCTGAGCGACGTTCGCGGCTGCGACCCGACCCTGTTGAATCGCCTTCTTTTTTGGGCGGCGGAATGTAGCGATAGCCCGGTGATTTATCGCCAGAATCGTTCGAGTCATTGCCCCGACTTCGAGGTCTGCGATCATTCGAGTTGTCGGAATCCTTGTCGCGGTCGCGCGGCTTCCGGTCACTGGAGTCGCTCGAATCGTCGTCGTTGTCTTTGTTCCTGCGATTGTTCGAGTCGTCATTGCCTCTCCTGCGACGGCTGGAGTCTTCCCGGTCGCCGTCGCGGTTTCGATCACTCGACGAGGCGCGCGCGCCTGCATCGTTGCGCGGACGAGTCCAGCGATTATCCTTATCGCTGTCTTGATCTCCTCTTTTTGAAGAATCGCCGTCGCTATGATCATCGCTGTGCGAAGAGCGTCTCTCGCCGGGCGCATGCACGACCGTGCCCGAGTCGCCGCGCGTGTCTTTGCGCGGATTGAGCAGACGACGTTCGCGGGACGGCCTGTTGTCGGAGTCGGAATCCGTCGGGCGATTGCGCGTCACTACCGGACGGGTGATGACATCAGTCGGAGGAGAGAAACTGCGGCGCGGTCGAGGTTCTCCATCGCTAGAACGCCCCACAGGTGAAGTCACCCATCCGCGCGCGCCGATG
>CAZPQE010000697.1:0-2522 GCA_964588615.1 uncultured Clostridia bacterium
CGCGATGCACGACCCCGAGCCGGCAGGGTCGATTTCTAGCTCTGCGACTCGCCGGCTTGCCACGCGCGCGTTAGACGGATACCACAGATAAATCTGCGGCAACTCTTCAGAGATAGTTTTCTGAATCCGCGCGTAGAGCGCGATCTTCGCGGCGCGATCATTCGATCGCTCGGCTTCGACTATCCACTCATCGACCTGTGGATTGCAGTATCGCATGCGGTTCTGCCCGCCGCGATCGGTCAGGAGTTTGGCGATTTGCAGATAGAGTTCTTTCTTCGCTGCGGCATCCGCGTTCGAATCCATTTCTTCGGCCTGCGCGGCAAGTCGCATGACCTCGAAATTCCGGCAATAGTCGGTTCTGACGTTTACTGAGTCCGGGTATCTCAAGGCGCGATCAGGTCTCAGAACCTTTGCCAGGCGATCAAACAGCGGTTGCATTTGCGCCGCGTCGGTCGTAGCGCGCAACTTCGCTATGGCGTCGTTGAATTCCGCGTTCTGATAGCGGCTGTGATAGACGAACTGAAACACGTCCGTGCTTTGATTGAAGCCGATGGCCCGCAGGTAATACATATCGAACTGCCCTTTGTTTATGCGGTCGAGAAGCGTGGCCAGTTCGAGCGATTGAAGATTGAGTTGAATGCCCACCCTGCGAAGCTGGTCCTGAAGGATGGAAGCGATGTTGCGCGATATCTGCGTCGTCGTCGTGTAAAGATTCAACTCAAGCCTCGTCAGCGGGCCGTCGCCGTCGGGATCGATAAAGCCCGCTTCATCCATCAACTGCGTTGCGCGCTCCGGGTCGTGATCGTAGATGGTCAAGCCTGGCGAATAAGCCCAGTGTTCGGGCGGCATCATCGCTTCCGCGCGGCGTGCCTGATCGCGCAGCAGGTTGTGAATTATCACTTCGCGGTCAATCGCCAAAGCTATCGCCTGCCGGAGTTTCTGACTGGCAAGCTGAGAACTCTGTGTGAGATTGAGTCCGAGGTAATCGACGTTGGCTCCTTCCTTGAGCACTACCTGAATGCCTCGGCGGGAAGAGAGCGCGCGAATGGTTTCAGGATCGAAGCCGACGTTGTAAGCCAGGTCGACTGCGCCGCTCATCAGTTCCGCCTGCCGAGTGGTGTTATCGGCTACAACTTTGACTTCGACGCGCGGGATACCCGGCGCTCCGCCCCAGTAGTCGGGGTTGGCTTCGAGTTTTACGATTTCACCTTCTTTGAAATAGATCAATTTGAAAGGGCCGCTGCCTATGGGCGCGTTGATGAGTTCGGCTCCCGCGCCTTCGGGGATGATGCCTACGGCGGGCAGGCTTCCGATGAAAGTGTGGAAAGGCTCGCGGCAGCGAAACACCACCGTCCCGGGGTCGGGAGTTTCTATCGAAGTCAGGCGGTCGAGCGCGCCGCGAATCGGAGATTTGAGTTCAGGCGCAAGGAGCGAATCGAAGGTGTATTTCACATCGGCAGAAGTAAGCGGCTTGCCGTTGTGAAACCTGACGCCTGATCGAAGATGGAAAGTGAAGGTCTTCCGGTCATCAGACTCTTCGAACTTTTCAGCGAGCGACGGAACGAACTCCAGTCGCTCGTTTCTTATGAGCAGCGTGTCATAGATCAACTGCATCAGCCGGGCTGAGTAAGTGTTGACGGTCGAGAAGCGTGGATCGAATCCGCGCGGCGTGGCTTCTATGGCGATGACCAGCGTTCCCGGCTCTGCGCGGCGTCGGCAACCGGTTGGCAGAAGAAGCGCGACCAGGAGCAGAGCGAGGGCTGTCCGTTGTCTGTTGTCCGTTGTCCGTTGTCTGCGGGTGTTGATGTCGCGCCGTAGCTTAGGTGGAGTGTTCATGATTCAAAGGGTTCTCATAACCGACCACTGACCACTGACTACTGCTTCGAGTGCTGCAATATCAGATTGAGTTCGGCTATCCGCTCGCAGAGTCTCGACACGCCTCCGTCGTTGAGCGCGTGAGGAGGCGAGAGCATCGCCTTGATGCGGGCTATGTGGTCGAAGGCGCGGCTGATGTGCGAACGGGTGATGCGGCCTCGCTGCGCGGCCTCAGTCATCGCCTGCCAGACTGCCATAGCGGTTTCCGATGAGCCTGTCACCATCACCATGTCGTTGCCCGCTTCTATTGCTTCGATGGCCGCTTCCGTCATATCGCGCGTCGAAGTGATCGCGCCCATCTCAAGGTCATCGGTGATGACCAGTCCCTTGAATCCCATCTCCTCGCGCAGAAGCCCCGTTACCACGTTCTTCGACAGCGAAGCGGGAAGCGGCGACGGGCCGTCAAAGGCCGGATAATGGGCGTGCGCGACGAGTATGGCGTTGAGCCGGGCGTTGATCTTGCTGAAGAGCTCCGCGTAGGGCGCAACGTCGCGTCGAAGTATCTCGTCGCGCGAGCCGTCTATGCGCGGCAGCGTCGAGTGCGAGTCGGGGACGGAAGCGCCCAGCCCAGGAAAATGCTTGCCTACTCCCAGCACCCCGCCGCGCTGAAGCCCTTCGAGGTATGCGCCCGCAAGCCTTATCACTTC
>CAZPQE010000698.1:0-2521 GCA_964588615.1 uncultured Clostridia bacterium
CCCCGGCCTTCTTCGACCATGCGCTTTGCGCGCTCAAGAACCTCATCGAGTTCCTCGTCCTGCGGGTCGAGGAAAACCATGCCGGGCGAAACGAGCGCGACCCCATTGACCCTTGAGTCCTGACGCTCGGATTGATAATAAGCCGCTTTGCGCGCGCCGAGGCTGTGGCCGACGAGCGCGACTCGCTGGAATCCCGCTTCAAGCGCAAAATCTATCCAGCCTGCAATGTCGCGCGGCGAATCGACGTATTTTTCCCAGCCTCCGCCTGCGCAGACGGGAATGCCATCGCGCCCGACAAGGGCCGCGCCGAAATCGTGACCGCGAGTGTTTCCGATTACGCACGCATAACCGAGAGAGGCGAGCGCGCGGCCCGTCTCCACTCCCGGCGAATGATAAAAAGCCGAGTAGAGTCCATGCACCCACACCATGGCTATGGGCCTTGTGTCGATAGCGGCAGGTAGGATCAACACTCCATCGAGTCGAAATCCGTCTTCGCTGCGCGTTCGAACGAGTTCTTCTCTACTGGCCTGGCGTGTATTCGATGGCTGATCTTTCATAGGGGCGGGCTGGGTTATCGGTCGGCCACTCCGGTTTTCAGTTTCTCGCGTATCTGGCGAAGTTGATCGAGAGCGCGCTTGTTTTCAAGGTTGCGCTCATGTTTTTGGATACAGATCGAGACGGCATCGAGTATAGTATCGCGTTTCCAGGGTTTGTTTATGTAGCGGGATGCGCCGCTGCTGCCGAGGGCTTCGACCAGCGTTTCGGCATCGGGGCTGGCCGTCAGCACTATCGCTACCATATCAGGATCAGTCTCGTGTATTTTCCTCAGAAGCTCGGTCCCGGTCATGCCGGGCATGCGCTGATCGGTTATAACCAGCGAGACTTCTTCCCTGGAAAGTATTTCCAGAGCCTCCTGGCCTGAGCTCGCCGTCAATACCCGATAGAGGTTTTCCAGCAGCCTGGAGAGGAGCATAAGACTGGTCGGCTCGTCATCGACCAGAAGGATCGTATGAGCAAGGCCCGGCATAACACTACCTCCTTCCTTGCAGATGACAATTTATCCCTTTTCGATGAAGGCAACAAGCTCAGGCTCAAGGCGGTTTATTTCTTCCTCAAGCCGGGTCAGATATCGGGTCGCCTCGGCTATCGAACCTGTTCTTCCCGTCTCTTCGAGCGCGCGCGCGGCTCCTGACGCCGCTTCCGCGCGGATGCTGGCAAGCGAGCCTTTCAGTTTGTGAGCGACATCGCCGAGCAGCGCCGGGTCGTTCGAATCTATCGCTTCGCGCAAACTGGCCAGATGAGCGGGAAAACTGTTGAGCGCGCCTTTGACTATCGATTGCGCGAACTCCAGATCGCCCTCGATGCACTCAAGCAACTCGGCAAAATCAAACACCGCAGCGCGGCGCGGTGATCCGTTGTCGGATGACGGCGAAGCGTCCTCGACAAAGACAGGGATGAGTTGGCTGATGAGGTTGAAGAGCGATTCGGCGCGCATGGGCTTGGAGATATATTCATCCATCCCCGCCCGCAAACACTCTTCGCGGTCTCCTTTCATCGCGCGCGCGGTCATTGCGATTATCGGAGTGTGTGTTTCTCCTTCGAGGCTGCGAATGGCGCGGGTCGCTTCCAGCCCGTTCATTTCAGGCATCTGCACATCCATGAGCACGAGGTCGAAAGCTTCTTCGCGGTAAGCCTCGATGGCCTGTTTGCCTGTGGAGGCCAGCCTCACCCGGTGGCCGCGCTTTTCGAGCATCCTGATTGCAAGCTGCTGGTTCACTTCGTTGTCTTCGGCAAGCAGTATGCGCAGGCTTCGATTCGACTGCCTCTCATGATGGGCGTCGAAATGATCGGCTTGAGTTTCGGATGGCGCTCCACCCAGTCCGACCAGAGCGTCCCATAGATCGGATTGAGTGAACGGCTTCATGAGATAGCCCGACACTCCGAGTTCGCGGCAGCGCGAGCCAAGCCCGCGTGTGGTCGAAGATGTCAACATCAGTATGCTGGTTCCGGCAAACCTGGCGTCTTTTCTCATCTCCTCAACCACGCCAAGTCCGTCCATACCGGGCATGTGATAATCGAGCAGCGCCAGATCGAAAAGCTCTCCCTGTCGCGCGGCCCGGTCGAGCGCGTCGAGGGCCGACAACCCGTCTTCGACCGCGACGGTTTTCATGCCCCAGTTTCCCAGCACCTCCTCCAGCACGCGGCGGTTGGTGGCGTTGTCATCGACTATGAGCGCGCGCATCGCCTGCGGATCGATTGGAAGGCCGTCTATCGAAGGCCGGGCCTTTGCGCTCTTGCCGAAGCGCGCGGTGAAATGAAACGTGCTCCCTCGACCCACTTCGCTTTCGACCCCTACAGCGCCCTCCATCATCTCCACCAGACGCGATGTGATGGCAAGCCCAAGCCCTGTCCCTCCGTATCTGCGAGTAGTCGATCCATCGACCTGCTCGAAGGCCCCGAATACGGCGGCCTGTTTTTCGGGGGGGATGCCTATGCCGGTGTCCGAGACCGCGAACCGCAG
>CAZPQE010000699.1:0-1407 GCA_964588615.1 uncultured Clostridia bacterium
GAAGCACGATGGTGATTTCCTCAGGGTGCTTTTCGCGCAGGCGGTCGGAAATCTCTCCTATGGTGGCATAGCTTTCGACCGCATCGATTATTCGAGGCATTAGGTTTTCATCCGTTTGCGCCGCTTCCTCCACGCGATCGAGAGCCTTCGACGCGGCCTGCGCGTCCCTGCGCGCCCGCACAGCGCGAAGCCGCGCTATCTGATCGCGCTCAAGCTGAGGATCGATTCGGAATACAGGAGTGGTTGCAGGCTCATCGATTGTGAATCGATTGACTCCGACTACGGTCTGTTCGCCGGCATCGACCGCGCGCTGATAGCTGTAGGCAGCCTTTTCTATCTCGCCCTGCACATATCCGATCTCGATTGCGCGAAGCACGCCGCCGAGTTCATCTATCTTTCTTATGTAATCCGAAGCCAGCCGCTCGATTTCATTCGTCAGATGTTCGATTGCGTAAGAGCCTCCGAGCGGGTCGGCGGTGTCGGCTACGCCCGCTTCGAAGCCGATGACCTGTTGAGTTCGAAGGGCGATTCTGGCGGCTTCTTCGGTCGGAAGCCCCAGAGCTTCATCCAGCGAATTGGTGTGAAGAGATTGCGCGCCGCCGAGGACAGCGGCGAGCGCCTGAATGGTGGTGCGCGCGATGTTGACCTGGGGCTGTTGGGCGGTCAGCGACGAGCCTGCCGTCTGCGCGTGAAAGCGCAGGGTGAGCGAGCGCGGGTCTTTGGCATCGAAGCGATCCCGCATTACTCGCGCCCACAGGCGGCGGGCTGCGCGGAATTTGGCGACTTCTTCGAGGAACTGGTTGTGCGCGTTGAAAAAGAAAGCCACACGCGGGGCGAAGTCATCAACATCGAGACCACTATCGATTGCCGCCTCAATGTAGGCTATGGCGTTGGCCAGAGTGAAAGCGACCTCCTGCGCTGCGGTCGATCCGGCTTCTCGAATGTGGTAGCCGGAAATGGAAATAGTGTTCCAGCGCGGGACCTCGCGGGCGCAGTAAGCGAAGATGTCGGTCACTATCCGCAGGCTCGGACGGGGAGGATAGATGTAAGTGCCGCGAGCGATGTATTCCTTGAGGATGTCGTTTTGAATCGTGCCGGAAATCCTGTCCGCCGAGACGCCCTGTTTTTTCGCAACCGCGATATACATCGCCAGCAGGATCGCGGCTGTCGAATTGATGGTCATCGAAGTCGAGACCTGATCGAGCGGTATGGAGTCGAAGAGCGATTCCATGTCTTCGAGCGAATCGATTGCCACCCCGACTTTGCCCACTTCGCCCTGAGCGATTGTGTGATCCGAGTCATAGCCCATCTGCGTCGGGAGATCGAAAGCCACCGAAAGTCCGGTCTGCCCCTGAGCGAGCAGGTAGCGGAACCGCGCGTTGGTGTCGGAGGCTGTGGCATAGCCCG
>CAZPQE010000699.1:1417-2516 GCA_964588615.1 uncultured Clostridia bacterium
CGCATATTGTCGCATAGTCCACAGCTTGCCGCGATACATGGTCGGGTAAGGGCCTCGCGTGTAAGGGAACTGGCCGGGGTCTGCCAGATCGCGCGAGTAATCCGTTCCGGCGTCCGAAGGCCGAAAGACCGTTTCCAACTCTATGCCCGAACTGGTCTCGGCCCTGCGCAGAGTTTTTTCTTTTGTGGCCATAACCTGCTCCGTGTGAGTGTTGAGATTAGCAGAACGTAGGGGAGCTTGCCAGACTCGCCGATGTCGGGCCGCGCCGTCTCCTATTGACAGAGATAGCAACCACCGCGATGAATATGCTCATTGCGCCTGCAAAAACGAGAGAATGCGAATCGGCCCATTCGGCAGCGCCGAGGCCGATGAGCCGGGGGCTTGTGAGGTTGAAACATATCGCCGCAATAATCACAGATGAAATGAGCGCGATTCGCTTTCGCCTGCTTTCGGTTTCACTCGCTTCCCTGAGAAGAAAAAACGCGGGCAGGAGCAGCGCGACGAAATGAGCCTTCCAACCGAGCGGCGACAGCAGTGCCATACAACAAAAGAAAGGCGCAGCCTGCGCGAGAGTGTCACTTGCGCGAGAGGAAGCCAGCAACGAAGAGCCGATCATCAGCAGCGAAGCGAGAAGCCAGGCTGCGCTGAGTGGCTGACGCTCACTTGTAACAGCGTTGCCGATGAGTCGAGCCAGCGCGCCTCGGAGCGACTGGTTGCCGTGATAAGCAAGATCGAAGCCCTGCTCATTTCTCACCGTGCGGTTCATAAAAGAATCTATCGCGGCGCGGGGGTCTGATCCGAACGGAACGAAACTCAACGCGAGAAGAATGATGATGCCTGCCGCATTCTGAAGAGCGTATTTGAACCTGCCTCTTGCAATGTGCCAGCCCAGCAAAACGGCAGGCGTCAGCTTGATAGAGACCGCAACCGAGAGCATCAGCATCGAAGAAAATTTTCTTCCTCTGTCAAAGAGATAAACGTGCGCGATTGCAAGAGCCGCAACCATTATGTTCACCTGCCCCAGAGACAGGTTGTCGAGCGTGAAGCGCGCAAACACGATCAACGCCCCCGCCAATGGAATAAAATCTTTCTCGCTTCC
>CAZPQE010000700.1:0-965 GCA_964588615.1 uncultured Clostridia bacterium
GGCCTTGCAGACCGAAGCGGCGGATTGTTGAGCGATGATCGTGAGCGAATCCATTCGGCGCTGGCGCAAAAAGCCGCAGGCCGATCCATAGCTGATTTCGCAGGCGACGAACGGATCAGCGATCTTTCAGACTTCATCTCTCGGCTTCCCGGCGTGGGAGTTTCCACACTCGTCGAATCGCTTCCGACAAATCTTGAAGATGGCCAGCCCGCATTGAATCTAATCCTGAAAGCCCTGTCACAGGGAACGAGCGTCGTGACGGTCGATAAAGGGCCGCTCGGCATCGGATTCGAATCCATCACGGAGGCAGCCCGGCTGGGCAATTCCAGGATCGCATTCACCGGCACGACCGGCGTGCGCCCGCCCGACGAGTTGAGAGCAGAGCGCACAATCGAAATCAGGGGCGTGCTCAACGGGACGACGAATTACATTTTGAGTCGTATGCAGGAGCGAGGCGCTTCCTTTGAAGCATCGCTCGCTCAGGCTCAACGAGAAGGCATAGCCGAACCTGACCCTGCGCTGGACATCGAAGGCCAGGACACGGCGGTAAAAATTCTGATACTCGCAAAACAACTGATGGGCGCAGAGTGCAGGCTTGCGGAAGTGCAGCGCATCGGCATAGGAGGCGAAACTCAGTCGCTCATCGAAGCGGCCCGCGCGCGAGGATGCATAGTCCGCCTCATCGGTCGGGCGAGAATCTGGCAGGGCCGGGTGAGGGTGAGCGTCGCGCCCAAAATGGTCAATTCTGATTCGCCCTTTTTTTCAGTCTCCGGCACATCGAAAGCAGCCGTCTTCAGAACCGAGAAGGGCGAATACCTCGCTCACGCCACATCAGGCCGGAGCGAGATAGCGAAGGTGATCTTCGAAGACATAATCGAGGGTGAGGTTTTCAAAAGCCTGAGCTAATCCCCCCAACGGCAGTTGGGGGATCATTCAAATCCAGCCTACGACAAACGCATCCCTCT
>CAZPQE010000700.1:1065-2500 GCA_964588615.1 uncultured Clostridia bacterium
TCCTCAAATCCCCCCAACGGCAGTTGGGGGATCATTCAAATCCAGCCTACAACAAACGCATCCCTCTTCCTCAAATCCCCCCAACGGCAGTTGGGGGATCATTCAAATCCAGCCTACAACAATAGATCGTCGAAGGAAAGCTGTGAGTCGTTCTCCTGATCCCTGTCATCGCTCGTCGCGGATTTGGCCTGAACGGAGCGCAGGGCCGCGCGAACATCCTTGAGGTTGAACCGGATCAACCTGTCAGTCAGAGAGACTGCCGGAATCCTTCCCGCGCGACGCAAGCGATGAACGGTCGCCTCGCTCACCTGAAGGACTTCGGCCAACTGGCGCGCGGTCAGGTACTCGATGCGTTTTTCTTTCGAAGGCTCCGAAGAGTCATTCAGTTTTTCGACAGCGACCGCAATTGAAGACTTTCCTTTTGGTGAAGCCATCTGAATTCTCACTGAGCGGGCGGTTTGTCAGGCGCGAGCGAAAAAGCCAGAGGCACGGCTTCGCTTTCGCCAACATCGACTACTTTGGTTTCAGGCTTGTAACCAGAAAGACTGGCCGTCACCTGATAGCGGGCGCGCAGAGCCGGGAGGCGGAAAGCGAATTCGCCCCGGCTGTTGGTGATGTAATCGCGCGACAGGGATTCGATCTTCTTTTTGTCCTTCTGCTCTTCGTCGGTCGGGATGCGGACGAGTTTGACCCGCGCTCCGGCAAGCGACAATCCTGTGCTGTCAAACACCGCGCCCTTGAGGAGCGATGTGCGTTTGGCCTTTTGCAGCCTGATGGTCTTTACTATGGTTTCCTTGCCTTCCTCGACCTGCTGCATCTGAATGAGCGTGCCGCCCGTGAATCCTTCGGCGTCGAAGCTGATCGAGTAATCGTCCGCCTCAAGCTCGAATGAATAATTTCCGCCCGCGTCCGTTCGGGTTTCTCTGACCTGACGGTCTCGGCTGCCCATAGCGCGCACTTCAGCGCCAACGAGCGGTTTGCCTTTTGCGTCTTCGATCTTCCCCTTGAGAGAGCCGGTCTTCTGCCAGGCGGAAGCGGATGCGGTTATTGAAATCAGTAATGCGGCGATCAGGAGGAGCTTCATTTTCATAATAGAATTTTGACTCTCGTCGGATTTGACGCCCTCAATTCTGCTTTCTGAATCGGAAAAAAGTCAACGCCACATTCAGTGCTGTTGCAAAATCGCTTGAGGGAGCCAGCGGCTTCAGGGAGACAAGATTGCTCCCGGAAGAAGGATTATGGCAGAAGCGGCAGCCGGCGGCCCGGATTCGACCTTGTGGGCGATCAGATTCGAGCGATTCGTTATTTGAGTAAATTGGCGTATGACTGTTTACACTGGATTTTTTCACGCCCTCCTCTGCTCTTGATGCAGAGTTCGCGTTATAGCGGCTTTCAGGTGCGTGCAACCCGATAACCACAGTGACGAAACCAACCG
>CAZPQE010000701.1:0-2493 GCA_964588615.1 uncultured Clostridia bacterium
CATCAACGATGGGTATTGCAAGCAGGTTGTACTCGGCTACGAGACGGGCCACTTCTTCCTGGTCTGTGGTCGTCTTTGCGGTGATGACGTTCGTCGACATTATGCGCTTCAACTGAGTCGAGGGCGGGGTGGTGAGCAATTGTCGAAGGCTGACGACTCCCACCAGATGATCGCGCCGGTCGAGGACGTAGATATAGAGCACCATTTCGAATTCTTCCGAGCGACGCTGAAGCGCGGTGATGGCTTCCGAGACGGTGAGGTCTTCGTCGAGTGTGAAAACGTCGCGGGTCATGATTCGACCGGCGGTGCGCTCTTCGTGTTCGAGCAGTTCGCGCACGTCTGCGGCGGGCTCGGCTTCCATGCGCGCGAGCACCTGAGAAGCCAGCGGCTCGGTCAGCCGGGAGGCCAGAAGGGTGGCGTCGTCGTCGGCCATCTCGCTCAACAGTTGCGCTATGCGCGTGGGATCGAGCCAGGCAAGCAGCGCGATGCTGTCGTCTGTCGACATCTCGCTCAACACTGAGGCCACGTGCGAGATGTCGCACTCTTCGAGCATGATCGAAAACGATTGCGCGCGCTCCGCTCCTCCGAGCGCCGAGAGCAGCCGCGCCACATCGACCGGATAGGCTTTGGCTAAAATCCTGGCCGCGTTTTGCCGCGCTCCTCTGTGCAGCAGTTTTCTGAACAGCGACAGCGGGACTTTCGCTCCCGCTTCGAATTTCTTTCCCGTTTCCATCATAGTTGATTCTCGCTCGTTTGGTTGTTGCGCGAAGAGATCGAAATATCACAAACCGGTTGCCTGCGTCGAGAGCGAAGAATCTTTCCACGAAATCATCGCCCGCCTGTCCAATTTAACGCCACCCCGAAAGAAATTCGGCGATGGCAATCCGCCACAATACCCGACGACTCCCGACGCGACTCGACTTCCCCCCCGCCTCACCCTGATGGGGTAAGGGGGGAGTATTTTTTGCGAATCCGCGACCCCGATTTGCTCGATATCGACGATTTTTTGCGCCGTGAAAAACTGAGTTCTCAACTGGTACACCCGTTGCACTAAGGCTCAGGTGTGTGTGGATGAGTAATGAGCATTGCGCTGAATAGCTGCCGCGACCGGCGCACTGATTATTTGATTTGAGAGGATAGTGATGAAGAATAGATTTTCAACGGCGATATCGAAAGCGGTTCTGACGATGACTCTGGTGTCAATTATCGCCTCGATGTTTTCCTTTCTTCCCGGCGGAATTTCATTCGCGCAGGATGAGCAAAACCCGCAGTCCTATTCAGGGCCTTTCGTGAAAGGTCGAGTGCTGGTGCGATTTCGCTCTGACGCGGCGGAAGCCGAAACCGTCGACGCTCTCCGGGGCGCAGGACGTGTTGAGAATGAAATGAACAGCGCCGGAGTTTTTGCCGTTGAAGTGCCTGAAGGCAAGGATGAAGAAACTTTCATCGAAGAGTTGCGCCGACAGCCCGGAGTGGAATTTGCCGAGCTCGACGCGGTTCTTCCTCCCGCCGAGATGAACCCCGATGATCCTATGTACGGGAGCCAGTGGCATCTTCCCAAAATCAACAGTTCCGCCGCCTGGCCGATGAACACCGGCAGCGACGGCATCGTCATCGCCATTCTCGACACCGGCGTCGATCCGTTGCATCCTGATCTTCAGTCCAAGCTCATCCCCGGCTGGAATTTCTTTGACAACAACGACAACACCAGCGATGTCTACGGCCATGGGACTTCGGTGGCCGGTTCGGCTGCGGCTGCGGCAAATAATACAGTCGGCGTGGCGTCTGTGGCCTGGGGATGCAGGATAATGCCGCTGCGGGTGAGCGACGCTTCGGGTTATGCCTCGATCTACATGATATCGACAGCGCTGACCTGGGCCGCCGATCATGGCGCTCGCGTGGCCAATATAAGTTACGCCGCGTCCAACTACGCTTCGATAGCGACTGCCGCGCAGTATTTCCAGAGCAAGGGCGGGGTCGTCACCATATCGGCTGGCAACACCGGTACGGTCGACACCGCGCCGGACAATCCATACGCGCTGACGGTGAGCGCGACTTCTTCTGCCGACACGCTGGCTTCCTGGTCGACGCGGGGCAGCAACCTCGATGTGGCTTCTCCCGGAGTGGGCGTTTACACGACTACCAAAGGCGGCGGCTACGGATCGAAATCAGGCACATCGTTTTCCGCGCCGATAGTGGCGGGGGTGGCCGCGCTGGTGCTTTCGGAAAATCCCGCGCTCGACGGGGCGCAGGCTCAGGACATCATCAAGCAGTCGGCCTTCGATCTCGGAACGCCCGGTTGGGACGGAGAATATGGATGGGGCAGGGTTGATGTAGGGCGAGCGGTAGAGATGGCGGCAGGAACCTCCGGCACGCGCGACACTGAGGCTCCGCACGTTAGCCTGCTGTCTCCCTCGACGGGAGCGACTGTGCGCGGCACGGTGACCCTTCAGGCGTCGGCCACCGACAACACTGCCGTAGCAAGCGTCACCTTCA
>CAZPQE010000702.1:0-2482 GCA_964588615.1 uncultured Clostridia bacterium
TGTTGTCAAGGACCTATGGCTGTATTTCAGCCAAATTTGGATCTACTGAGACTTTTTTCTGAGGAGCCTTCATGTCGCTGCGCGACGCCCTGAAAGGATGAAAAACGGTTCGTAGTACTGGCCTTCAGCCTGAAGGCAGGACTACGAACTTTTTCGGAAGAGGGATCGGCGATATGGCAAGAAGAAAGCTCTTTGTCGATAAGAGTGCGCCGCCTGCAGTTGGCATCTACAAGGTTCCTTTTGTGGACATCACGCCTTCTATTCGCTCGGAAATTCGCGTGGCTGCAGAGAGAGCCTTCGCCGTCGCTTTGAAAATCGCTTCGGTTATGTGGTGCTGGTTCGCTCCGTAGAGAAGTTCTATGTGAAGATTGCACCGCGCTTGGCCCGCGAACGAGCGCCAGAAGTGTTCGACCAGTTCCGTGTCGAGCTCGCCTATGCGGTCTCGCGGGTTGTCGACTCGATAAACCAGGTAAGCGCGACCGCTCAGATCGATGACCGCGCGCGCGAGCGCCTCATCCATAGGAACATAAGAGAAGCCGTATCGAACGATGCCCGCTTTATCTCCAAGAGCTTCGCTGAAAGTTTGCCCCAAAGTGATGGCTATGTCTTCTACCGAATGATGCGTGTCGATGTGCAGATCGCCTTTGCACTCTATCTCCAGATCGAAGAGCGAGTGCCGGGCCAGCAATTCGAGCATGTGATCGAGAAAGCCTATCCCGGTTGCGATCTTCGCATGCCCCAGCCCGTCGAGGTTGATCTTCACTTCAACGTCGGTCTCTTTCGTGGCGCGCTTTTTTTCCGCCGTTCTTGCCATGTTATTCACTTCGCGCTCAGGATTTCAGCGAGCGCACTAGCCAACCGATCATTCTCCTGTTGGGAGCCGACCGAGATGCGGAAATAATCCGCGAGCATCGGGTAGCGGCTCACGTCGCGAATGAGTATATCCCGTTGGTGAAGCTTTTCGAAAACTTCTCGCGGAGCGATCGGCGCGCGGGCGATCATAAAATTCGCCGTCGAAGGAACCGGCTCGACGCCCGCTATGGCTTTCAAGCCGTCGAACAATCGCTCACGCTCGATGATGATTTTTTCTATCCGGGGTCGAAGCAGATAATACCTTTCGCAGGCCGCCTCTGCCGCAGTCGCCGAGAAGAAATTCAGATTGTACGGAAGCGTCGCTTTATGAACCTCGCGGGCAAGCTCAGGAGAAGCGAGCAGGTAGCCGACTCTCAGCCCGGCCATCGCCATTGCTTTTGAAAACGTGCGCAGCACGATCAGGTTGGGCAACTCTTCGAGCAGAGGCACGACCGTCCGGCCTGAAAATTCGTGATAAGCCTCATCGACTATCACCAGTCCGGAGAAGTCGCGCGCCAGACGTATCAAATCTTCATCCCCGATGCGACAGCCCGTCGGGTTATTGGGCGAGCAGAGAATCACCACGTCGGCGCGATCCCTGATCGCTCGCTCTCGAATCGCTTCCACATCGAATTGAAAATCCCAGGTGAGCGGCGCGCTGATGACCTCGCCGCCAAGCACCGCGACCACCTGGCGATAGAGAGTGAATGTCGGCTCAGGGATCAATACGCGTGCGCCTTGCCCAACAGTCACCATCAGCGATGCCTGAATCAACTCGTTCGAGCCGTTCCCGGCAAGCGTGCCTTCCGCCTTCCACCCGGCGTGCGCGGCCAGCCTCTCAAGCAAACTTTGAGGCGCGAAATCCGGATAGCGCGACCACTGTCGATCAGCGAGCCGTCGATGGACTTCCTGTTTGATCTCTTCAGGCATATCGAACGGATTCTCGTTCTGATTGATCTTGATCCGGGCGCGATAAGGCGGAAGCGTGTAGGCGGAGATTGCGCGCACGGCTGGCTTTATTTTGCGCAGGGGAGCGGCAGTGCGGGGGAGCAGGGGAGCGAGGGATTCACTCTTCTCTGTTTCCTCGCTCGCCGCATTCTGCCTGATGACGATTGCCTGCTTGTGCGCGGTCAGCCCTTCGGCGTCGGCCATCGCGGAAATCGCGTCGGCATTTTTTTCAATCGCCGCGCGAGTGTAGCGAATGACCGACTGGCGTTTGAGAAAATCGTAAACGCCGAGCGGCGAGGAAAACCGCGCCGCTCCTGCGGTGGGCAGCACGTGGTTGGGGCCTGCGAAATAATCTCCGACAGGCTCGGGCGAAAACGGGCCGAAAAATATCGCGCCCGCGTTTTCGATCAACGCGGCTGCACGCTCATCGTCCTCAGTCATCAGTTCGAGGTGCTCAGGCGCTAAAAGATTAGCGAGTTCGCACGCTTCTTCAATCGAAGAGACAACGAAGACCGCTCCGTATTTTTCTATCGAAGCCCGCGCCGTCTGCTGACGCTCAAGTTGAGCAAGCTGAAGTTCGACTTCGCGGACGATTTCGCGGGCTGTCGTTTCGCTCGTTGTTATGCAGACAGCCGAAGCTTCCTGGTCGTGTTCGGCCTGCGCCAGCAGGTCAGCGGCTATG
>CAZPQE010000703.1:0-2480 GCA_964588615.1 uncultured Clostridia bacterium
TCGCAGATTTTCATCACTCGACAGGGACCGGCTTATGCCGTAATCGATTGCGGCGATCACGGACTGCGCGGGCGCGGCTCGCACGCGCATTCTGACGCGCTTTCAATCGAAGTCTTCGCCTACGGGCAAACTTTTCTGCGCGACCCCGGAACCTTCGTTTATACCGGCAATCCCGAACTGAGGAATCTCTTCCGCTCGACCGCTTATCACAACACTGTTCGCATAGACGGGCAGGACGTAAGCCGAATCGATGAAACTCAACTATTCGCCCTCGGCGAAAACGTGCGACCGAAAATAAATCACTGGAAGAGCGACGCACAGCGCGACCTGCTCGATGCAGAGCATCACGGCTACAGCGATCTTTCAATCACGCATCGCCGCATAATCACATTCGATAAAAACGATCTTTACTGGACAGTCGAAGACCGATTCACCGGAGAAGGCGCGCATGCGTTTGAATTCTTCTTCAACTTCGACGCCGGGATCGAAGTCGCTTTGCAGGAAGACGGCACAGTGATCGCGCTTGGAGAAGAAGCCGGGTTGATGCTGGCGATGATTTCAGGCCACGCTTTTCAGACACAAATAGTCGACCGCCGGGTGTCGCCTGCTTACGGTGAGCGCGTCGGCTCGTCTGGTATGATATGTCGTCTTAGTGCTTCAGTGCCTTTTGAAAACAAAACACTGCTCATCCCCTTCAGGCGCGGCTGTGAATCGAAAGCGGCGGGGATTTTGATTAAAAGTGAAGGGTGAAAGGGAGCAGGGGGGCAGGGGAGCAGGGGAGTAGGGGAGTAGGGGTGAAGAGGTGATCGATATACTGACCACTGACCACCGACCACTGACCACTGACAACTGCCTATGTGCGGAATCTGCGGAGTCTATGAATATGGCGTGAGCGAGCCTACGGTGAGTGAATCGCTCATAACGGGGATGCGCGATACGATGGAGCATCGCGGGCCTGATGATGCCGGTGTGTATATTACTGAAGACCGGCGCGTGGGACTTGGCCATCGAAGGCTATCGATAGTCGATCTTTCGCCTGCGGGCCGCAACCCTATGCCGAATGAAACCGAAAGAGTCTGGATAACTTTCAACGGCGAGATCTACAATCATAAAAAACTTCGCGCCGAGTTGATCGAGCGCGGACACGAGTACCGCTCGCTCACCGACACCGAAACCATCGTTCATCTCTACGAAGATCGCGGATTGGATTTCGTCCGCCTGCTCGAAGGCGATTTCGCCATCGCGTTGTGGGACGAAGAAGAAAAACGGCTCGTGTTGGCGCGAGACCCGATGGGAGTCAAGCCGCT
Organism: uncultured Clostridia bacterium; assembly: GCA_964588615.1. Classification (GTDB taxonomy): domain Bacteria; phylum Acidobacteriota; class Blastocatellia; order UBA7656; family UBA7656; genus UBA7656. The sequence continues at coordinate 1,308 of CAZPQE010000703.1, forward strand.
TTATTATCGCGTGGCCGACGGGAGATTGATCTTTGCGTCGGAGATAAAAGCTATTCTTGCGCACCCGTCGGTCTCGCGCGAAATCGATGAGCAGTCGCTTTATCATTACCTGTCGTTTCTGACCACTCCCGCGCCGCAAACGCTCTTTGAGGGAATAAACAAACTTCCCGCAGGCTGCATGATGACGCTGGACTCGCGCGGCGAAATGAGTTTTACGCGCTACTGGGACGCAATCTCTCCGGGGAGCGCGGCGGGCGATGAAGAAGAACTAGCCGCGGAGTTGCGCCGTCTTCTCTACGAGTCCATCGAGAAGCGGATGATGAGCGATGTTCCGTTCGGAGTGTTTTTGTCAGGCGGAGTGGATTCGACCGCGAATGTGGCTCTGATGGCCCGTTTGGTGTCAAGGGTCAGGACTTTCACCGTCGGGTTTCGGGACGACCCGCGCTACAACGAGCTTGAAGAAGCGCGACGGGTGGCGCGGCATTTCAACACGGATCATCACCAAGTATTGATCGGCCATCAGGAGTTGATCGATTTTCTGCCGCAACTGATTTTTCATCAGGATGAACCCATTGCCGATCCCGTCTGCGTGCCGCTTTATTTCGTCTCGTGTCTGGCGCGCGAAACGGGAACGATAGTCGTGCAGGTGGGCGAGGGCGCGGATGAGCTTTTCTGCGGCTATCGAAATTATGTTCAATACCTGAATCTCTACGATCACCTGTGGCGGAGGGTCGAGCGACTGCCCCGCGCGGCGCGTCGAGCGATGGCCGCGACCGGACAGGTGTTTTACAAAGCCGCGATTGCGCGCCTCTTTCCCAAAAGCCGGAAGTTCGCGCCCGATTTGCTGCGGCGACTTGCCGAGGGCGAAGAGCTTTTCTGGGGCGGCGCGCTGTTTTTCGATGAGACGCAAAAACAGAAATTGCTCACTCCGCGATTCAATGGCGGTCGCTTCAACTCGCGCTCGGTGGTGAGAGAAGACCTTGATCGCCTGATGGCTGAAAAGCCCGATGCCGATCAGCTTGAGCAGATGATCTATCTGGATTTGAAACTCAGGCTTTCGGAACTCCTGTTGATGAGAGTCGATAAACTCACGATGGCGACGAGCGTCGAGGCGCGGGTTCCGTTTCTGGATCACCATCTGGTCGAGTTCGCTATGAGATTGCCGCGGAGGAT
>CAZPQE010000704.1:0-2474 GCA_964588615.1 uncultured Clostridia bacterium
CCTCGATGCGTCCCAGGTGCTGCTGGCAGTGCCCTTCGCGCTGGCGGGCGGGGTCTTCCTGCTCTATGCCCTGGGCTACAACTTTTCGGTGGCAGTCTGGGTGGGATTCATCGCGCTGTTCGGCACAGCGGTGCAGACCGGAATGGTGATGGTGATTTATCTCAACGAAGCGGTCGAGCGCAAACGCCGCGAGATGGGCCGCCTCACGCGCGATTCGCTCAGGCAGGCGGTGATGGAAGGCGCGGTGCTCAGGCTCAGGCCGAAGCTGATGACAGTGACGACGGTCGTTGCGGGTTTGATGCCGATCATGTGGAGCGCCAGCGCGGGCGCGGAGGTGATGAAACCTCTGGCTACGCCCGTTCTCGGCGGCATGGTCTCATCACTTCTTCACGTTCTGGTGGTCACTCCGGTGATTTTCTACTGGCTGCGCGAGCGCGAGTTGGAACGTCGTGGAGAACTCGAAGGCGAAGCGGCCAAGCAGAGGGAAGAAGTCGCTTTGTAGTTTTTCAAGCGGAGTCATTATGAAAAGACAAAAGATCAACGACGCCATCTGTAGGGGCGGGGGTATGTGGCCGCCTTTGATCGATCATTCTCAAAACCAATCAGGGGCGGCCACAGAGGGCCACCCCTACAGGAAAGCCATCGCTATTGCCCTGATGATCGTGTGTCTTTCCGCGACCGCGTTGCCGCAATCAGATGAAAAGATCGGACTGGTGATGGCTGAAAGACCGGAGCAACAAGCCGCCTCGTCGCCTTCCGCTTACGCGCGCTTCATCGATCCGGTCGATGGCCTTTCGGTCGAAGACCTCGTTCGATACGCGCTTGCGGGCAACGGCGATCTTCAGGCGGCTCGCCTCGCCATCACGCAGGCGCGCGCCCTCATCCGTCAGGCCGGCCTCAAAGCCAATCCGATGATCGAAGCCAGCCGCACTCAGACCCTCAACGCCACAGACAACATCGTGATGTTCGGCGCGGAACTGCCGCTCGAACTCGGTGGACGACGACGAGCGAGGGTGACGGTCGCCCAGCGAGAGCTTGAAATGCGCGAAGCGGAAGTCGCTGACTTCGAAAGGAAACTTTCCGCTGAAACCCGCATGAAATACGGCGAAGCGATAGCCGCCGCGCGCAATCTCAAGTTCACCGAAGATATGCTCGCGCTCACCAGGGATTCGCATCGATTGGTGAGCGTGAGAGTCGAGCGCGGCAAGAGCGCGCCGCTCGAACAAAACCTCCTTTCGGTCGAGCTCAATCGCATCGCTGCGATGAGGATAAACTTCGAGGGCCGCGCGGAGGTCGCCCTTCTCGAACTCAAAAAGACTGTCGGGATGCCTCCCGATGAAGTATTGCGATTGCGCGGCGAATTTTTGCTCGACCGACAGACCGCGCCCAAAGAAGAAGCCATCCGACAGGCGATGGAAAAGAGGCCGGACATCGCTTTTCTTCGCGCCGCTGAAAACCTCGCCTCAGCGCAGGCCGAGCAGGCGCGCATCGAGGGAAAGACGGACGCCAGTTTCTTTGCTTCTTACGAGCGTATGCGCTCCGGCTTCGACGTGAGCGGGTTGAACAGTTCGGGCGCGCTCGCGCCGGTCGAAGGAACTTTTCACAACCTGACTTTCGGATTGAGGCTGATGCTGCCGGTGAGAAATCGCAATCAGGGCAACATCGAATCGGCCATCGCGCAGATGGAAGCGGCGCGCAAGCGTCGTGAGTTCGCCCAGCTTGTAGCGCGACACGAAGTAGCGTCGGCTTACGCGCGATATGAGCGAGCGCGCGACGCGATGGCCGTCTATCGAGACAGCGTGCGCGATCAGGCGATGAAGAATCTCGACATCGTTCGTCAGACTTACGTGCTGGGGCAGAAGACTGCGCTCGATTATGTCGCCGAGCAGCGACGCTTCGTGGAAGTCGAAACCGGCTACACCCAAGTGCTGAAAGAATACTTCGACGCGCTCGTCGAGATAGAGCGCGTCTCAGGACCGTTAGCGCCTTCGACTGTGGCGCAACAGGTTCGTTGATCTGAAAGGCGCAGAGGTGCAGGGGAGTGTAATGAAAACTGTCTGGCAACTGACCACTGACCACTGACCACTGACTACTGTTTTTATGAGGAGTTTTTTTATGAACCACGATGATAGAAAACAGGAAACGGCTTCCGTAGAAAAGCCATCAACCGAAGGATTGCATCTCCGACGATGGATCGTTGTCGGGGTTGCGATTTTAGTTGTCGCGGCTATCGCTCTCGCGCTCATGCTGACGCGCGGGTCGAGTCGGACTTCGACTGCCGGGCGTCCTGTGCCTGAACCTGCAATCGATCCTTTCGGATCGAACATGACTACTTCGACCGCTCCTCGCGCGGGCGAAACGGTCATCACGCTTTCGCCCGACAAGCTGGCAAACGCTCATCTGAAGATCGAAGAGGCGACCTCTCAGCAGGGCGCATCCGTCGGCGGCATGCGCGCGACCGGCAGCGTGTTGCC
>CAZPQE010000705.1:0-2472 GCA_964588615.1 uncultured Clostridia bacterium
ATCGCGTCGCGTCAGCGACGGTTGAACCTCCGAAGCGCCATTCAATCGTCGCTAAGGCGACGAGGAAGATCAACCTTGCCGACGACCCGGCCTTGAAAGACCGGGCTAAATTCAACGCGCCGCTAACGCCGCTGAGTAGTTACCTCCAGACTCTCGACCCCAGACTATTACTTGTAACTTCTTTGAGTCATCCTGACTTCTTCATAGACCAGCGGTTCTTTGTGAAGGACAGGCGGCTGGTCTTTGCCCTGATACTCCCAGCACGAAGCGTGCGAGAAGTTTTCATCATCGCGGCGGGCTTCGCCGTCTTCGGTCTGAAACTCCTCGCGAAAATGCCCCCCGCAGCTTTCTTCCCGCGTGAGCGCGTCGAGCGCCAGCAGTTCGGCGAACTCAAGATAGTCGGCCACGCGACCAGCGCGTTCGAGCGATTGATTGAGTTCTTCCGCCTCGCCCAGCACGTTGACGTTTTCCCAGAACTCTTCGCGTATCGAGGGAATTTTTTCCAGAAGCTCTTTGAGTCCCGCTTCATTTCTCGCCATCCCGCACTTGTCCCACATCAGCTTTCCGATCTCTCGATGAAAATCCGTCACCGTGCGCTTGCCTTTTATCGAAAGCAGCTTTTTAGTCTGCGCAGTCACTTCCTCTTCGGCCTTTTTGAATTCCGCGTGATCGGTCGAAGGCAGAAACTTTGGAGTCGAAGTGAAGTACTCGCATATCGTGTAAGGCAGGATGAAGTATCCATCGGCCAGCCCCTGCATCAGCGCGCTTGCGCCGAGGCGATTGGCTCCGTGATCCGAAAAATTCGCTTCGCCCAAAACGAACAAGCCCGGCAGATTGCTCATCAACGTGTAATCGACCCAGAGTCCACCCATCGTGTAATGAATGGCCGGGTAGATTCGCATGGGCGTTTTGTAAGCGTCGTCTCCGGTTATCCGCTCGTACATATCGAAGAGATTGCCGTATCGCTCGCGGATTTTATCTTCGCCCAGTCGTTTGATCGCGTCCGAAAAATCGAGGTAGACTCCTCGCCCGCCCGGCCCGACTCCCCGCCCGTCATCGCAGGCTTCTTTGGCCGCGCGCGAAGAAATATCGCGCGGGGCGAGGTTGCCGTAGCTCGGATACTTGCGCTCAAGGTAGTAATCGCGCTCGGCGTCGGGTATATCCTGCGGAGCGCGCTCATCGCCCGCTTTTTGGGGAACCCACACTCTCCCGTCATTGCGCAAAGACTCGCTCATCAGCGTGAGCTTCGATTGATGATCGCCGCTAACGGGAATGCAGGTCGGGTGAATCTGCGTGTAGCAGGGATTGGCAAACAACGCGCCTTTCCGGTGCGCGCGCCAGGTGGCGGTCACGTTCGACCCCTGGGCGTTGGTCGAGAGATAAAACACATTTCCGTAGCCGCCCGTCGCCAAAACGACAGCATCGGCGGCATGCGCCGATATTTCGCCCGTGACCAGATCGCGGGTGATTATGCCTTTGGCATGGCCATCTATGACAACCAGATCGAGCATCTCGGTGCGCGGGCGCATCTTCACCGCTCCGAGCGATATCTGTCGACTGAGAGCCTGATATGCGCCGAGCAACAACTGCTGTCCGGTCTGTCCTCTCGCATAAAAAGTGCGCGAGACCTGCGCGCCGCCAAACGAGCGATTGTCCAGAAGCCCGCCATATTCGCGGGCGAAGGGGACACCCTGAGCGACACACTGATCGATTATATTGACGCTGACTTCGGCCAGGCGATGAACGTTGGCTTCGCGGGCGCGGAAGTCTCCTCCCTTGATCGTGTCATAGAAGAGGCGGTAGATGCTGTCGCCGTCGTTGCGATAATTCTTAGCGGCGTTGATGCCTCCCTGCGCGGCAATTGAGTGGGCGCGGCGCGGGCTGTCCTGAAAGCAGAAGCAACTGACGTTATAGCCAAGCTCGGCAAGGGTGGCCGCAGCCGAACCACCGGCAAGCCCTGAGCCGACGACTATGACATGAAATTTCCGCTTGTTGGCAGGGTTGACCAGTTTGACTTCCTGTCGATAGCGAGTCCACTTCTGCGCCAGCGGACCGGACGGAATTTTTGAATCAAGTTTCATAGCTTACACTCTCTCAATCGAAGCGGGCGTGCAGGGGAGCAGGGGGGATTGGCGTTCGTGTAATACATCACCTCTTCACCTCTGCTCTTCTGCACCCCTGCTCCCTTTCTCCTCTGCTCCCCTGCTCCCCTTCACCTCTTCACCTCTTCACCTCTTCACCTCTTCACCTCTTCACCAGTTTTTCTTGACGAGTCCTGCAAGTATCGCCACGGGGATCGAGCAGTTGCCGAGAAAAATTATCAGCGCCGATATTTTGGCCACTCTGTCCAGCGCGCGCGCGAAAGACTTGCGACGGAGTCCGAGAGATTGAAACGTGCTGCTTACTCCGTGACTCAGGTGCAGGCAGAGCAGCCCCATAGAAACTATGTAAAAGGCCGACGCCAGCGGGTTG
>CAZPQE010000706.1:0-2472 GCA_964588615.1 uncultured Clostridia bacterium
TGCCCGAAAAACCCATGATGCCGCGTCTGTTCGATGAGCGCGTGGGCTACTTCTCAGTTCGACAAAATGATTTCGGAACCGATGAGCATCGAGTGTCGGAGCGACGCTACATCACACGCTGGCGTCTGGAAAAGAAAGACCCCAATGCCGCGCTCTCCGAACCAGTCAAGCCGATCATCTACTATGTCGATCCGGCAACGCCAAAGAAATGGGTTCCGTTTGTGAAGCGCGGAGTCGAAAAATGGCAGGCGGCTTTCGAAGAAGCAGGATTCAAAAACGCCATACTCTCGCGAGAGGCTCCCTCTGCGCAGCAGGACCCGGACTGGAGCCCGGAAGACGCGCGCTATTCGGTCATCAGATGGCTGCCCTCGACGATTGAAAACGCCGTAGGCCCGCACATTCACGACCCGCGAACCGGTGAGATACTGGAATCCGACATCCAGTTTTATCACAACGTCATGAACCTGGCCCGCGACTGGTACTTCATTCAGGCAGGCCCGCTCGACGCCCGCGCGCAGAAACTCCCGCTGCCCGACGATCTGATGGGCGCGCTCATCGAATACGTGGTCGCCCACGAAGTCGGCCACACTCTCGGATTTCAGCACAACATGAAAGCGAGCTCCACTTACCCGTCTGACAAAGTGCGCGACCGCGAGTGGCTACGCAAGATGGGCCATACTCCCACGCTGATGGATTACTCGCGCTTCAACTACGTCGCGCAGCCCGAAGATAAAATCGATCCGTCTGATCTCATCCCCGGCATAGGCCCTTATGACCGTTGGGCTACGATGTGGGGCTACAAGCCTGTCGTCGGTGCGAAGACTTCGGATGATGAAAAGAAGACTCTCGACGAGTGGGCCAGAGAGCAGGACAAGACCCCGTGGCTGAGGTTCTCGACCGCAGGCTCGCGCGGCTCGGATCCGGGAGAGCTGACCGAAGCGGTCGGTGATGGAGATGCCATCAAATCGACGGCGCTGGGCATAAAGAATCTTGAGCGAGTGGCCAACATGCTCGTCGCGGCCACGTCGCAGCCCGGCGAGCCTTACGATGACCTCGAAGAACTCTATGGCCGTATGCTCGGTCAGTGGGCGACCGAGCTTGCGCATGTGACGGCGATAGTCGGCGGATTCAACTCGCAGCAGAAACACGCCGGGCAGGATGGGGTGAGGTTCACTCCCGTTGCGAAAGAGCGACAGGCCGCCGCAGTGAAGTTTCTCAACGACAATGCATTCGCAACTCCGTCGTGGGCGATCAAGCCCGATATACTGCGCCGCATCGAACCCGTAGGCGCCGTCGACCGCGTGAGGCAGGCGCAATCGAGGGTGCTCAATTTATTGATGAGCGCGTCGCGGTTTGCGCGGATAGTCGAGCAGGAAGCAATCGATGGAGCGTCGGCCTATGGCCCAGCTCAGTTTTTCGAGGACGTGCGGCGAGGCGTCTGGCGCGAGCTCGATTCTGCCTCGCAGGTGCGAATCGATGTCTACCGCAGAAACCTCCAGCGGTCTTACATCGCGCTGATATCCGAGAAGCTCAACGGCAGGGCGGCCAGCAGCGACGAGCGGCCTTTCATTCGCGGAGAGCTTCGCGCGCTTGATCAGATGATCGCCCGCGCGATTGCGCGAGCCGCGACGCGCGAGACGCGGCTTCATCTCGAAGACGCGCGCGACCAGATAGCCAAAGCCCTCGATCCCAAGTTTGCGCCTGCGGCTCCGGCCACTCCGACTCCGTTTTTCCCGTTCGGCGTGAGCGACGATCCTTTCGATCCGATGAACGTCGAAAGAGTATTCGGCTGCTGGCCCGACTATGCGGTGAAACGAGAAGGCAGGTAAAAAAGGCAAAGGGCAAAAGTAGCTTCTTGCTCAAAAAAAGCCAAAGCCTTGAAGCGCAGGGAGTGAGCAGAGAAACTTCTCTGCTCACTCCCTGCGCTCGGCTTCTCTCTCGATTCTTCTCAATTTGCCCGCGTCACGAGTCGCTTCAATGCCTCGCTGAAAATCTGGCCGTCTTCGACCGACATACGGAGCTTCTTCAATTCGTGCTCGATCAGTCGCCGGTTGTCGCTTACGAGCGAATCGGATACCTGGAGCAGGCGGGCTATCTCCAACTGCGAAGGCTCCTGCGGATCGTAGTAGCAATGCCAGAGAGTTCGAATCAGGCGGGAGTAGCGACGCTCATTGTTGTTTACTGCCCGCCGCAGCGACACGAGAAAATCTTCAGCCATTCGCGCAGCCCTGCGGTTTTGCTCCTCTCGAAGCAAAGCATCTTCGGGCGTCCCGCGCGTGTCGGCAGCCTCGCGGCGCAGTTCATCTCCGTTTTCGGCGCTCACCGGCTCGTCCAGAGAAGCGACGTTATAGTCCTGAAGCGGAATTTTCGATAGCGTCAACTGGCGAATGGTTCTGACATCGGCGGGCGAGTCTATCGCGCGAAGGATTTCGACGATCAGTTCTTCGAGTTCAGGATTCGACACTATCAACT
>CAZPQE010000707.1:0-2471 GCA_964588615.1 uncultured Clostridia bacterium
GATTCGACGCACAGATCGAAAGCCTCGTCGTAACTCGCTTCGACCAGCACTACTTTAGAGCCGAAGATTTGAAGCTGGGCGATCTTTGCGGGCGGCGCGGATGCGGGAACGAAAATAACCGACTTCATCCCAATGCTGGCGCACATTCCTGCGAGCGCGCTCCCGGCATTGCCCGACGATGCGGTAGTGATGACGCTCGCTTTTGCCTCCAACGCTTTTGCGACAGCAAGCGCGCTCGGACGGTCTTTCAACGAGGCTGTCGGATTGCGGCCTTCGTCCTTGATGAGCAGTTGTCGGACGCCGTAATGAGCGGCCATCTGCGGGCAGTTATAAACCGGAGTCCATCCGACGGCAAGCGGCGGCACGGCGGAATCCGCTTCGAGTGGAAGCAGAGGCAGGTATCGCCAGATGGTGAGGTTGCCATCAGCGGCGAGCGTCTGGCGGCTCAACTGCTTTGCGATGCGCTCGTAATCATAAAGCACATCGAGGTTGCCGCCGCACGCGCAGACATAGCGGACTTCATCTGCGGAAAAGCGACGCTTACACTCGACGCACAGGAATCCAACAGCATTGCTCACGGGAGAAAATCATAGCCCGTGTCTGTCGAAATACCAACATGCTTGAGGCGATTGGATGAGCGGGAATCAATAGGGAGAGGCGATGAGCGACAAGTGAGAGGAAGAATTTGAAGCTTATGAATTCGAGTATGGAGCTTTGGTCAAACAGGCGGCGACTTGCTATCGCTCTTGCTCGTCACTTGTCACTCGCCGTTTTACTGAGCGGCCTGGGCTTCAGATGCGCCGCCTTCGTGCAGTTCATCGACGGTGTGCGAGCCGAGGATATGTCGTCCCTCTTCGCTGCGCGGGTCGATGGTGCGCAGATGCTTGCGACCCTGCATCTCCCAGATAGCTGTCACCACGCCGTCTTTTTCCACAGCGTGGTAGGTGATTCCTTCTGCGGTCTGTCCTTCAGGCTGGTCCATCAAATCCTCCCGATTTTTTTGAGATTTCGGCTTGATTTTAATAGGCGGGAGCGCGGTCTGTCTAGCGTCGGGTGAAATCAGCCGAACAGGAGCCAGGCAATGAAGTCTTCTTCGACCTCCGGCGCGGAATCGAACAGAAGCTCGCCGCTCAATTCCTTGTCCTTCTGATCGAGGTCTTTCATCTCGCGGTCTTTCTGCTGTCGTTTTCTTTCGATCCATTCGCGCTCAAGCTCGCGCAATCGCTGCACCTGCTCGGTGGTCAGAACGCTGCGCATTTGCGCGCGGACCCGCGAGTGCTGTTTTACGAGTTCGGCCTGCGCTGCGGCCAGTTCATCGATGCGGCGATTGATAATCTGCTCGTCATACTCCTCGCTCATGATGGCCCGGTCGAGCGCGCTGCGGGCCTGCCGGAACCGTCGGCCTGCCGAAATCACCCCGTCTTCATTGTTGCGGCGGATATCGGCCATTCTGAACCGCTGGTCGGAAGTCAGCCCTATGGCTTCCATCAACTGACGTTGAATTTTTTCTTTCTGCCCCGGCGGCGGCAGGTTCTTGCGCGGGCCGGGAAAAGGCCGTTGCTGTCGACCTCGCGGGTTGGGCGGTATCTGACCCTGATTGATACGGCGCTGAGCCAGCGCGGCTGCGCCTGCCAGCGTGACGGCAAGCACAAGGCTGAAAAGGAAAAACTTCTTCATCGCAAGCTCCAACTTTCTTTTGACGAACCCCTCTGACCCATTAGAGCCGGGCCGACGCTCGAAAGTCTGGATATTATAGCGCGCTATCTGTGAGCAGCAGGAGCCAGATGCAGGGGAGCAGGGGTACCAGGGAGACAGGGTGATGAGGTGAAGAGGATGAAGATGTGATGGGGAGACTGGAATCTGCGTTCTGTTGCTCCCCCGCTCCCCTGCTCATCTGCTCATCTAGTTGTCGCGCGGAACGGCCAGCATGCGTTCGAGGGCGCGGCGCGCGCCTTCCATCACGTCTTCTTCGACAGTGATCTCGAATTTGTCTTCCGTCAGAGAGCGGCGCACGTCGGCAAGAGTGATCATTTTCATGTACGGACAGTGCAGGCGGCAGCCTATGCAGCCGTCGGCCATGATGAACTCGCGGTCAGGATAACGCTTCTTCATCTGATGGATGATCCCGCTTTCGGTGGCTACGATGAATGTTTTCACCTGCGGGTACTTCGCTATGCGACCGAGCATCGCCGTCGTCGAGCATACCTCGTCGGCAAGACCTATGATGTCTTCGCGGCATTCCGGGTGAGCTATGACCACTGAATCGGGGAAAGCGACGCGGGCCTTGCTGACGTTGGCTCCGCGCAGCACATCGTGGGTCGGACACGCGCCGTCATAGATCACTACTTCTTTTTCCGGCACCTGTCGCTTGACCCAGTTGCCGAGGATGAGGACAGGGGTGAAAATTATCCTGTCGGTCTCCAGGCAGCGGATGAACGCTACGGCGATGGCCGACGTGCAGCAGATGTCGC
>CAZPQE010000708.1:0-2470 GCA_964588615.1 uncultured Clostridia bacterium
ATCTTTTCGGATCGAATGAGCTCAGGGGGCTGGCCAGTAAACTTGAAGAGTGGTCGAAAGCCAACCTCCCGCCAGGGGTCACCGCTCGCCCGACCGGGTCGTTCATACTGCTCAACGACGCATCTGACGCATTGGCCAAGTCGCAGAAATCGAGCATGGCGATTGCGCTCATTTCTATCTTCCTGATGATGGCCATCCTGTTTCGCTCCTATTCCACAGGGCTGCTGGCTCTGATTCCCAACCTCCTGCCCATAGTCTGCTATTATGGGTTTCTCGGCTGGATGGGAATCACTCTCGATATAACGACCAGCCTCGTTGCGAGCGCGGCTCTTGGAATAGCTGTCGATAATGCCGTTCACATGATAAGGCGTTATCGACAGTCGCTCGGCGAGCGTCAGAGCGGGACAAAAAGCGACGAGGGCTGGACGATGTGGCTCTCGGTGCTCAGAGCCGGAAAGCCTATGGCGCTTGCCAACCTGACTCTGGTGGCTGCCAATCTGATCTTTATGCTCTCTTCCTTCAAGCCGGTTCGAGTGGCCGGGTTGCTGTGGGTGATAGTGATAATCACGTCGCTTGCAGCCGATCTGATCTTTTTGCCCGCGCTGATGAAGACCAGTCTCTTCGACCGCATCGCGCGAGGCGCTGCAAACAAGGCCGAGGTCACGGAAGCCGTTTATGCTTCGACCGAAAAATAGACCGGAACGATTTATGAAATCACAGCACAGAAATTTCACTTCAGGAGAAAGCTGCGTCTCAAGGATTATCGCGCTCATGGTTTTGTGTTTCTCTGCCGTTTCGATGACCGGCTGCGGCAATACGCCTTCGGGCGCGGCCAAACCCGACGCGACCCCGGCTCTGCGAGTTTCGGTCGATGAAATAATCAAGGGCTACAAGGACACGGACAACTACAGGTCGAGCCTGGTCAAGTCGCGCGCGCGCATCACTGAAGCCGACGGAAGCGCGCAGGAAATCGAGATGACGGTCTATCGAAACCGCGCCGAAGACGGGGCTCAAAAACTGCTCGTCCAGTTCCCCGGCCAGCAGCGCGACCGTTCGGGATTGATACTGATAAGCCCGGAGGGAGATATCGAAGGCATACGCTACGCTCAGAGCACCGGTTCTTATGTCAGTTCGAAGAACGTCAGCGGCGAGGATTCCCTTTTCGGGATGTCACTTCAGGAGCTTGCCGACGGGCAGCCCGACAAGTACGACTTCAAACTCGCAGGCGAAGACAAATCGGGCGAGGTCCCGGTCTACAAACTCGACGGAAAACTCAAAGCGGGAGCTGAATCGAAATTTCAGCGGCTGGTGGTCTATCTGGCCAAAGACAGCTTCGCTCTTGCAGGAGCCGATTTTTACTACAGCCAGGACGAACTGGCCCGGCGTGTGACTGTGGAAAAACTCGAACGGGTCGGCGGTTACTGGACTCGTCAGGTGTGGTCGGTCGATAACATAGCGCGTGGCAAGAAGGTACGCTTCGAGACCCTCAGCGTCAGGTACGACAGAGAGATTCCCGATTCCACTTTCACACGCGAAAACCTCAAACAGATTTCCATTCGATGAAACCCAAAGAAGAAGACCTCCCTTCGGATGCTTCATCCCAAGTCGATCTCATCTCGGCCATCCACAGCGCCGACCAGTCCTACCTGCGCCGGACTGATGTCGCGGGAGTGAGAGATTCAGTCCTTCTGTTGTCGTCAGTGAGCGAGGGCATGTCGCGCTATGAAGTGCTATGGCGGATGTCTCGCGCCCTTTTTTTTCTGCGTCAGGAGGGAGTGGGCGATTCGTGGGAGGTGCAGCTTGACGCGATGAGGACGGGAGCGTGGGCGGTCGCTGAAAGCCCCGATAGAGTCGAAGGCCGGTTCTGGCTGGGCGTCAACCTCTCTATTGCGGCGCAGGAGCTAGGGCGTTTGAAAGCGATGAGAGCCATCCTTGAGGCGAAGGCGGAGTTGAAGAAGGCCGAAAAGATCGCGCCCGCTTATCACGGCGCGGGGCCGTTGAGGGTGCTTGGCCGGATTTATCACAAAGCCCCATGGTTTGTCGGCGGCAGCAACAAACGCAGCCGTCAGTATTACGACCGCGCTTTGGAGATAGCCCCGTCAAACAGCGTGACTTTGATTTATGCCGCAGAACTCGCTCTGGATATGAAAGAACACGAGCGCGCCGTCTCGCTGCTTGAAAAAATAATCTCCTCTCCAATCGACCCTGAGTGGGAGCATGAAAACCTCAGAGACAGGCGTCTTGCCGAAAACCTCCTCGACCGACTCCGAAAAGGCTGAACGGCGCAGCCATCACACTTCGATGATTACGGGGATTATCATAGGGCGGCGGCCTGTGCTTTTTTGAACGTACCTCTTGACGGCCAGTCGAATTTTTTCCTTTATGACCGCGTAATCGATTCGCTCTTCGTGCGCGGCGGAGTTGACTGTCTCTTCGACCAGAAGGCGGATTTCGTCAAGCAGTCCCTTGG
>CAZPQE010000709.1:0-2467 GCA_964588615.1 uncultured Clostridia bacterium
AAGCAAAGGAGGCTGACAAAGAGGCATAGCCTGTCGGCACATCAAAGCGGCAGAGATGCAATCACTGGCTGAGTAGTACTACCAGGAAATAGAAAATTGTAGCCAACAATAGAGGTGACGTACTCAACCGAAAACGAACGCGGAGCGAATCCTTCCTGACTACGACAGTACTCGCAGATGTCTCTGGCCCGCGAGTGAATATGAGCCAGGCCGGAATATGTTTTTCAGACATGATCGGGGAAGCGAATCCCCAGATGATCCATCAGCATCTTCAAGCCGATGCCGCGAAGTCGAGCGAGTTCTGACAGAGCCTCTACACGGGCCACATGAAGCTCTTCCAGTTGATCCGTAGGTTGGGTCAGTTCCTCATGCTCTTCCTCTGTGAGATTCCCTTTTTTTCGGTTGGCCGTCAGTGAGTCAAGTATCGATTCCAGGTCGGAAGGCAAGCCCTCGTTGATGCGCGCGAGTAGGGTTGATTCGTCAGAAGATAAATGCGGCGCTTTGCGATGGGCCTGCATCTCTATGACCCTGCCGACGAATCGTTCGAGTTCCATGAGAGGCAGTTGCTTGGCGGCTTTGAGCAATTCGTCAGCAGAGATGTTGCTTCGAGACGTGTCCATATTTCTTTCCGCCTTCACAGGGATTCTATGTCCGTTGCCCTGCGGCTTCAACTGTAAACCCTATAATCGATCTCGGCGAATAGGTTGTCCTTCGATTCCACATCAGCCAGCCACCCCTCGTCTATCCCGTCGCTCCTGATCATTTCATAGAGCCTGGTAAATCTGTGGATGTGGTCGCGGAATCGCTTTCTGGCGTACTGCACCGAGGTCGCCGTGGTGATGATGAATGCCCAGTCGGATGACTCCGCAAGCAACAACTCTCTGGCTGCCTGATTCAACGCCCTTTTCATCAAGCCTTCAGCGTGCGGATGCGAGCGCGCAAGCTCGCACATTCGCTCTTCGGCTACGTGCTGGTGCAGATACATCCATTCGTTCTCGCCGTTGATCCATACCCGGTAATAACCTTCCGCTCCCCATGACGATGTGCTCAACTCCTGTTGCTGGTTGTCGGGGAACTCTGCAAGGTAATCCATCGGAGTCGCCAGCCGGATGTCGCGCTGGTCGTAGTGAATCTTTCGAATGAGAAAATTCAAAAACTGCGGCCCCTCGAACCACCAGTGGCCGAACAACTCCGCATCGTAAGGCGATACGATCACTGGCTTGCGCCCCGTCACCTCTCTCAGCCAGCGGGCATGCGCCTGACGGTGAAACATGAAATGACCCGCATGCACTGCCGCCTTCTCCCTGGCCCACGACGGCACGTACATCTGCTTCATCCCAAGATCGACTTTGCCCGTCACCCGGTGATACTTGATGCCGAGGTTCCTTCTTATGCCATCGGCATGAAGATAAGGTTTGATGTAGTCATACTCAGCGTCGAATCCCAGATCGCGATAGAACTCTCGATAATCAGGGTCGCCCGGATAACCTATATCTGCGCTCCAAACCTGCTCGCTCGTTTCAACATCGCGCGAAAAGGCCGCTACTCCTGCCGGAGTGATCGTCGGGGCGTAAATGCCCCGGCGCGGCTGAGGCGTGCCGAACATGATGGCGTGCGCATCGACTATGAAAAATTTCAGCCCCGCTTCCGCCAGCAGATAATCTATCCCACGGTCGTAAGCGCATTCGGGAATCCAGATACCTCGCGGCTCGCGCCCGAAATGCTTTATGTAATTTCGCCGACCAGTTTCTATCTGCGCCCGTCGAGCCTCCGGTCGGGTGATCAGCGGCAGGAACCCGTGAGTCGCCGCGCAGGTGATTATATCGATTGCGCCCGCGTCCTGAAGCGCGCGAAAACCTCGAAGCAGATTTCTTCCGTATCGATTCTCAAACAAATCTCTTGCGAGGGTGAAATGCTCCAGATACATCCGCGCCGTTTCCTGCATCGCCGGATGCTTGCAGGTGCGCAGCACTTCCTTTTCGCAAAGCTCGACCAGCCTGGACACGTGACGTAGGTATCGCTCCTGAAGCAAAGGGTCGGCAAGCATCTCGCACAGCGGAGGAGTCAGCCCCAGAGTGACGCGCACGGGCACGGAGTCTGAGGCGAGGTTTTCGAAAATGTGGAGCAGAGGGATGTAGGTTTCGCTGATGGCTTCAAACAGCCATTCTTCTTCGAGGAACTCAGGATATTCCGGATGGCGCACGAAGGGCAGATGCGCGTGAAGTATTAAAGCGAGCAGTCCCTCTTCCATGAGCGGTGGTCAGCGGTCAGTGGTCGGTGGTCAGTGGTCGGTGGTCAGTGGTCGGTCTGTTTCACCTCATCACCTCATCACCTCATCACCCTTCTGACATCTAACTTCTATCTGGCTGAAATGAGCCTGGGCGTTGCGGGAGCCGGGGCAGATGCGCTCTGTCAGAAGGCCAGTGGACGTTTTCGCTCCCGCCCGCAAAATATCGCGGCGCGACCC
>CAZPQE010000710.1:0-2452 GCA_964588615.1 uncultured Clostridia bacterium
GGCGGTTTCCAGCAGCCAGTCGAGTTGAACGAACCCAAGCCCCAGTCCGAGAGCGGTCATCAGAAACGCGCCTGCCGAAATAGATTTCGTCCACAGGTATGCTGACACCTTCCAGCCCCAGGGCCGCTCGTGCGCGATATCGTAAGTCGTCCGCGCGCCGGCTTCAGCTTCAGCCATCGCCTGTGCGTCACGAAACAGCGCGTCGCCCTGTTGCTCCGACCACAGATACCCGCAGGAGTGCGTCTGTTCCACTGGAACGAGAGAGGACGGATTGGCCTCGATGTAGCAGAGCTTGGGTCGGGTATTGGCTTCCGGTTTCCGCACGAGAGTTTCTTGAGTAGAAACGAGGCGCGAAATTTTCGACTCCCGATCGTCGAGATCGCCCGACACGATTGCCTGCACCGGGCAGACCACTACGCAGGCAGGCTCTCTGCCCGTTTCGACCCGGTGCGCGCAGAAGTTGCACTTCTCAGCCGTGTTGGTGTCGGGATTGATGTAGAGTGCGTCATAGGGGCAGGCCTGCATGCAGGACTTGCATCCGATGCAGCGGTCGCCGTTGAAATCGACTATGCCGTCGTCGCGTTTGTAGAGAGCCGTGACCGGGCAGATGGTCACGCACGGCGCGTCTTCGCAGTGATTGCATCGGAGGACGGAAAAAAATCGGCGAGTCAAAGGGTACTCGCCTTTCTCGATGTACTTGACCCAGGTGCGGAAGCTTCCGACCGGGACCTGATGTTCGCTCTTACAGGCTACAGTGCATGCGTGACATCCTATGCATTTGCCTTGATCGATCAGAAAACCGTATTTCATGAATTAGGCGAGGCTTTTTTAACGGTTCGTCGGCACAACCACGTTGAGCACGCTCAGAATCCTCTCGGCGACATCTTCTCCGGCCTGGCGTATGGAATACTCGATGGGAATGGAAACGCCCGATCTCTGGCTGGGGACGATGACGCCTCCCGGATAGTAAGGCCGCTGATAAATGCGCCCGCTGGTCTTCACCTTTCCAGTGCCCGGTTCGTAGAGAGCGTAGTCGAGATAAAAAGCGTCGGTCGATCCCGGCTGTGTGTATCCGTTCCTCGCGTAGGAAGTGAAATGAAGTTCCATCCAGACGACGTAAAGCTTCGAAGAAGCTTTCGCGGTGTTGCTGGCCTCGGCGCGATTCTTGTTCTCTTTTTCGACTTCGATGGAAAGAGCCTGCGCCTTGCTCAACTTGTCGGCGCAGCCTTCGAGAGCGCGGACTGAATAAACGAATTCGTCGCCGACCGAAGACACGCCTTTCATGACTGCAATGGGCAAGGGTGGCGCTTCGCTTTTTTCGGATTTCTTTATCTCCGGCTCGGTCTCGGAAGGCGGCTGGACGGGAGCGGGAGGGTCTGATTTCCTGGGCACTCGTCGGCCCGACTGAGCGGCGGCCATATTCATCAGAAGGCAGACGATGAGAAAGGCGATGCGAATCCGTCGAGTGTGAAATAAACAGCACATCATAACAGAGCCTCCTCTAATTCAGATTCCCGCGCCGCCCGCGAAATAGCCCTCGCGCCAGCGCGCCACTTTCGAGCTCCTTGGACTGTACTTGTTGAGCACCGTGAGCGGAGGCGCGTAGCAGTGCAGCGTGACCATAAGGCGACCTTCGGGCTGGAGGTTGAGCAACTGATGAATGTCAGGAACGTCGGCTCCCGTGATTGCGCCCGGCCCCCAGCGATGAGTGTCATAAGGTCGGACGTGTCCGGCAGGTTGTCGATGGAACATGGTTTCGGTCAGCAGACCTTCATAAACCAGTATGACGCCGACCGAGCCTCCGTGATCGTGAATCGGCGTGCGCTGGCCCGACCGCCAGCAAAGCAGAAGAAGTTCGGCATGCTCGCCGCGCGCCACCAGATTACGAGCGTACTTGCGCGAGTTGAATACGCGGAACTGCTCATAATCGCGCCCGCGCAAAGCGAGTCTGGAGAACCATTCTTTGATCTCATCGAGCGATGGAGTTTCACTCAGAGATTTGATTATTTCTGTGAGTTCATCGAGCGTCAGTTCCGAAGAGGTTGATTCAGAGCCGGGCGCGAAAACGGTATTGGTGTAGCTTACTCGCATAACCTTGCCTGACAGAGAGTGGGATAACTCAATACAAAGGGATTATTCCTCTAGGGCGAAGTCATAGTCTACTCGCAGTCAGAGCGTTGTCAAGCAGGCGAGAGATGTCTTTTGCTGTCTATCTATGGGCGCGGAACGCCGAGGTCGTCGCATATTTTAAGGGCTAAATCGAACCACACAACATTGGCACAAGGTGTGTCGGTAGCCCGACCGTAAGGGAGGGCTGGATACTCATAAGCTCAAGCCCGCGCTCACGCTTGGATGGGTGTGATTGAAAGTGAGACTCGATATTGACCAGGAGCCTGTCTTTATCTGTGCGGCTCTGCCGCTTTGATGTGTCGAGAGGCTGGGCCTCTCCAAA
>CAZPQE010000711.1:0-2441 GCA_964588615.1 uncultured Clostridia bacterium
GCCGCGAATCGAAGTTGCCTGCCGTATCGATGGCAAAGGTGTCGCCGCCGTCGAACTGCATGCGCTGCGCGCCCTTGGACGAAGGCATAATCATCAGCGCGCTCATCGCCCGCGACACCCCGTCGCGCTGATTGAATTCCACGAGAGTCACATCGGCGGCAATCGTTCCTCCGCCCCGGCTCAGTTGCGCGACCGTCAGGCTCACGGCGGTAAAGAGCACGATCGCGCCGGGAATGGTTATCCATGCCAGGTCGAGTTTTTTCATCCAGCGGAGGGCCAGGTAATTGACGGGGCCTACAGTGAGGAGATAGGCGAGCAGGAAGAGCAGAAAGTAATTGGCCGAGGGCGGTTTGATTTCAGCCAGTTCATAGAGGTAATTCTGAATGCCCCAACTGCTCGACCGGGAATTGCCGCGCGCGCCTCTGGTGATCCAGTTGGTCTGGCTCGGAGCGGCATCTATTGCCGGGAGCAGCAGATCGTTCCAAAGGTCTTTGGCCGCGCCCCATCCGCGAAATGGATTGATTTTGGGATTGATCGCAAGAAAGCGAACGATGCCGCTGCCGTAATCGCGCTCTCCGACTATAGCGCGATCGTCTGTTCCCAAAAGAGTGCGCGCGCCGCGTCGGGCGGCAGCCGACATCAGAAGCTGGGGGTCGGCGGATTCGAAGCGCCCGTAGGTGTCGCTGAGTTCCGCGATCGAAGGAGTCGAGTTTGCGCCCTGGACTTCGACCGGCAGCAGAGAGTCGAGGCCCGACGCGCGAAGTCCGGCGAAGTCAGCCCCGCCGGTCACGATCAGCAATCCGCCGGACGCCACCCACAGTTTCAGAGCGCGCGCCTGCTCCTGTGTGAGCAGACTCACAGGCGCGTCTCCGAGGACGACGACATCGAGCGAGTCGTAGGAGACGAAATCGCGCGGCATGTCTTCGGCAGAGATGACCACCGGATGAGCGACAGTCCCCTGACGATTGCGACCGCGCCGGGGAGGAGGAGGAGGAGGCGGCGGCGGTTGGGATGTAGTCTGATCGGCCTGAGGTTTCGGCGGGCCGTTTTTGAATACGGAGCGGTTAGCGGGTTGAGCGATTTCTATCGAGTTGATGTTGTTGAGCGTGGTCTGTTCGGAATCGACGACAGCTATCTCAAGTCGTTCGTTTGCTGAAAAGTCGCGTTCGGCCTTCACAGTAGCGCGGGCTACGGGATCGCCGTCTGCTTCAAGGATGATTTCAGGTTCCTTGTGCGCGGAGTTGAGGTAGACGGCTATTTCGTGAAGCTGACGCGAGCCAGTCGGCAGTTGAATCGCTTTGACGAACTCTCTGACCTGGGAATTGGGATTGGGGTTTGATTCAGTGCGGACGACGAGGCGGCCTGAAATGGGGTTTCCGTTATTGACCAGCGATATTCGGAAAGGAGTCCAGCCGCCGGTGAAAGGATTGACCTGAAGTTTTCCGAACCCTGCGGTGACGGTCATTTCGAGATCGGGCGAACGGAAAACGCCCGGCTCTGCGCCATCCTGAGCATGAGCATGAAGAAGTAGAGAAGAGAGTGGCGATATCAACGCCAGCAGAATGATGAAAGGTCTTTTGAGATTGGTCATAAAATCCCGGAGAAGTTTTCCAGTGCTTGTACAACAGCCGCGCTCGACTGGTTTTTTTACTATACAGGCACACCCACATACGATTCAACGAAGACAAAGTTCCGCCTGCGGCGAGCGCGAGTTGATGATGGACGATGATAGAAACCTTGATCGAGGGAGGAAATGAAAGGCAGGCAAAGAGCATGTGCGTTGTCTTTGCCCGCCCGAACAGGCTGTGGATTTCACTTCAACGTCAGGCCGCCGCCGGAGATGACCAGCGCGAAATCCTGATCGGGTTGTCTGATTATCGCGGCTGCGACCTTGACGGTCCAGATTCCGACAGGCGGATTCTCAACAACGATTCCTTCGACATTGTTGAGACTGTCGGGAGGGCATTTTTTGTTTTCGAAGTCGTTCCCGATGTAGTATCGCTCGTCCGATTTGTAATCCGGCTCGTAGAGGAACAGGTTGATATTGTTGACTAGCGATCCTTGGCGTGTCTCGTCTGGATAATCGGTGTAGACGAGAGTGGCGCAAAGCATGACCGAACTGTCTTTCACTTCGATCTTGTATTCAAGCAAGTCTCCGTCCTTTTTCAAACCTCGTGACTCATCGATGAAAATGATCTGCGTCGGGGCTTCAGGAGACACTATTCGTTTCAGGTTGATTCTTCCCCAGCCCTGTTCGTTATCCGCCCGCTTCGAAGACGTATGATGCGAATGGGGATAATCGAGATACTCGGCAGAATGAATGAGCGAGGCTTTGAGCAAAGCCGCGCTTGGGTTCTTTATGCCTATATTTTCGCGCAGGTGCTGGCGCGTGAGGGCTGCACAACCGGCGACCAGAGGAGTCGACATAGATGTTCCGCCCA
>CAZPQE010000712.1:0-2435 GCA_964588615.1 uncultured Clostridia bacterium
TCAGGCAGAATCCTGATTCTTCCCGATTCGACCACATCTTTCATCACCTGCTTGATGCTCAATAGCTGCCCGCGCCATCGCACGGCGGGTTTGTTGACATCGATGAACCACTGAGCTTTGGGCAGAGGCTCGATGGGCTGCTTCGAGCGATAACAGATCGAAACCTTCTGCGCGTAGGTCTCTTCTTTTTCGAGCAGGCCCGCTTCCGTAAGATCGCGCACGAACGCCTCGCGGCACTCCTTCACCGTCATGCCAGCGTAAGGCCCGGCGGCTTCGGTCATCCGCCCCTGTTCGTCGATCACCTGAACCATCGGCAGGTTGTGTTGCTGGGCTATGTCGAAATCGATCTGGCTGTGAGCGGGAGTCACGCCCAGCGCGCCTGTGCCGGTTTCCATATCGACGTGAAGAAGATCAGCCACCACTTTTACGGTGATGGTCGGCCCCTTGGGCCATCGCACCTCATAAGTTTTGCCTATGTGCTCTTTCCATCTTTCATCGGCGGGATGGACGGCGACCGCCGTATCGCCCAGCTTGGTTTCCGGCCGGCTCGTGCCTACCAGAAACGGGCCGTAGCGGAGAGTGTAGAACTTCGCTTCGCGCTCGACGTGTTCTATCTCGTCGTCGGAGATGGTGGTTTGAAGCGTTGGATCCCAGTTGATGATTCTCTGGCCGCGATAGATCAGCCCGTCGCGGAACATGCGGGCAAACACGGAAGCCACGCAGCGCGACAGTTGAGGGTCCATCGTGTAACGCTCGCGCGACCAGTCGCAGCTTGATCCCATCGCTCTTATCTGCGAGCGGATAGTCGATTGAGAGTTCCTGACGAACTCGGCTATGCGGCGGACTAATTCATCGCGTCCGAGTTCGGCTCGCGGATCGCGTATGCCCTCTTTCTGGAGGTCTTTGATTACGCGGCTCTCGGTAGCGATTGCCGCGTGGTCAGTGCCGGGAACCCACAGCGCCTCGAATCCTCCCATTCGCTTCCATCGGATGAGCAGGTCTTCGACGGCCAGCATGATCGAATGTCCCAGGTGCAGAAAGCCGGTGGCGTTGGGCGGCGGCATCGAAATAGTGAACGGCGGTTTGGTCGAATCAGGGTCGGCGATGAATGCGCCGCTTTCTTCCCATCGGCGATAGATTTCCTCCTCGCGCCGAGCGGGTTCGAAGTATTCGGAAAAGGCCATCTCTCAGTTCTCCTCGTAAAACAGTGGTCAGTGGTCAGAAGAAGAATGCGGAGTGCGGAGTGCGGAATGCGGAATAAACAGATGATCCGGCTCAAACCTATTCCGCATTCTGCATTCCGCATTCTACATTTTCCCTGCGCCTCTTCAACAAAGCGTCGCCTCTCAGGGTCGAAAGGCGGTCTGAATGTAAAACCATATCTTAGCATCCGGGGGCAAGCCCTGGGCAATGCGTATTTGCCGGAAAAAAACCGCGCGAAGCGACCGATATTTCTCCTCGGAGCGAAAGATTTCAATTTCAGTGACATTCAACTCAGAAAATGTTTGACATGAAAATCTCTTCGTTGTATAGTAGGGCCGCTCGATTGTTATTTTTAGAACAGTCTTTTTATTAACCGGAACAACCCCTCACCGATACCTTTTCTCACTTTTTCAAAGCAGGCCGAAGTGCGCCTGCTCTCAGACGGACGGGAGAATAAACCATGAAGAGAAGAGACCTTATCAAGCTCGGGGTCGCAGGCGGGGCGGGGCTGCTGGCCTCGAAATCCGCAGTAGGTCAGGATCAGGATTTGTTGAAGTACCTCTGCCCGCCCGACGGCTTGCCGCCTGACCTCTCGAAGCCAAGCCCGCCGGCGACTCCCTTCGTGGCCGAGCTTTTCGTGCCGCCCGTAATTTTGCCGGTCGAAAAGCTCGACCCGCCCCCTGACCCGCGCGCCCATCAGCGATACCAGGATTTTCCGCCCAAAAAATTCTATGAGATTCATGAACGCGAATTTCCCTGGCAGTATCATCCGCAGCCCCCCTACCGCGATGGCACGCTGGGCTGGGGATTCTGGGCCAGAAACTCCGAAAACCGTCGCGCCCCCATGACGCCCGGCCCCGTTTATCACGCGCGCTACGGCGAGCCTGTGCTCGTGCGCCGCTACAACGACCTGCCGCCCGTAGGTCAGAGCAAGGTTCTGTTCGCTCTGCCCTCAACTACGATTCATCTTCACAACGGGCATACCGCTTCTGAGAGCGACGGCAACCCGCAGGACTGGATCGATTCGGGCGAGTTCTGGGATCACCACTATGCCAACTACCCGTCGGGCGGCGACCCGCGCGAAAAACTCACCTCATTGTGGTATCACGATCATCGCCTGGATTTCACGGCGGCCAACGTTTACGCCGGGCTCAGCGGTTTTTACCTGCTCTTCGACGAGCAGGATTCCGGCAATGAAAATGACACTAGTCCGCAGGCGTGGCGTCTTCCGT
>CAZPQE010000713.1:0-2431 GCA_964588615.1 uncultured Clostridia bacterium
GCGAGGCGAACAGGAGGTGAAACCTTCCTGCGAGCCAGCCTGATCGTTTCAACTTATTTATTCGGATCAAAACAATTCTCCCTTCATGGTTCTGTTGGTCTCTCTCCATCGCTTTATTCCAGCGTGATGTAACGAGCTTCGTTATCGAAGTAAATAGAATAGTCAGCGAGCCAGTTATTGCCGATCACCCCGACACAACCGAGTGACTTCCTTATGACTGATAAATCCTTGATCCGGAATTCGATGGAAAAAGATCGATCTCCCAGGGAAATGCCTTGCGTTACCCTGTCGCCTGTCCTGGCGTCACTCGCAAGCGCAGAATCGAGGTTGCACATGGGGGCTCCGGTATCGAAGAGCAGTTTCACCTTTTGATCGCCCATCATCCCTTCGACTACCGGCGCTCCATTGACGACCGAATAAGGGAGCCGCAGCCTGCCCGGTTTGACTGCCAGAGGCGCATCGCTCCAGCGCAGGAGGCGATTTCGATAATCCAGTCTCACGCAGAACTGCGATAAGAATCCCCAGCCGATTATGGCGTCAAACCTGGTTCCCACCTGCGCGGCGATGGTTTCGATGTCGCCCTCGATAACCGCTACATCGACATTAGATTTTTCGTAGTTGCCGATCTTGAATTTTTCGACTCGCCCTGATTGCAGATACACTTCTTTGCCCTGATGTCGTCTGGCCACTGTGTCGGCTCGCGTCAGCGACAAATCAAGCGATCGGGCAAGAGACGCTGAGAGTTGGAGACGGCGAAACGAGCCTGAATCGATCAGCGCCAATGCCTCGTGCCCATCGATCACCGTTTTGGCGAAAACGAGGTTGTATTCCGATATGTGTATCGGGGTCTCGAAAACTGCCGTAGTCTGGCCTCTGGTGTGCGCGGAAAACGAAAACACCGCCAGCAATGCGATGCATGATTTCGTGTGTAGCATAGTCAACTTATTTCTCCCTGATGTCGCTGATCTTTCGATAGACGTACTCATCGACGGCAACCCATTCGCCATCGGGCAATCGCTCTTCGTTCAGCAGCCGGTACTCCCTGTCGCTGCGCTTTTCCATCGTCTGCCGCAGCCGGGTTTTGATCCCGAATATATCGACAACCGATGTGAAAACCAGTCGGCCATCGCGCCAGTCATCCGATGTTCTGGCGGTGAAGGCATAGCCGGAACTGCCTATCGATTGGCTTACCCATTCTTTGGTGAACGGGTCATATCCCAAAAAGGTCTGCTCTGTGGAGTCCGGATAGGAGTCGACGTATGACAGCCATCTTCCATTCATAACGATCTGAGCTACGGACTGGCCCGACGCTCCGGCGCGCTCAGGCGTGGTTCGAGTGGCGAAAGCTCGCCCGCTTATCTCCCACACGCCGACGAGCCATCGCACCTGCTCCATCTCTTTCGGAGGTGCATTGAGCCGCTTGAGAAAATCCGGATCGCGGGCCGCGTTTGCGGCGACTTTTTCATACAGGGTTCGAGGCGGAGAATGCTTCGATCGCGAATGTTTTCTCCCCGATTTGACCGCAGGAGACGACTGGCTCGAAGGCTTCGTCTGCGCAGTCGAACTCACTACGATAGACACGCATAAGATCGCTATCAGGTTGATATATTTTTTCATTGCCATAAATGTCCTTCTGAGATTTTCTCAACTAAGGCGCGAAAGTTTTTCCTGCAGGTAGATCGAAAAATACCCGGCGTACTTTTCCTGCAAATCGCGTCTCCGCCAGTCCTGCCCGGTGATGATTATTCGACAACTCGCCGAGGCGCAGTTGCACTGCATCTGGTACGAGTCATCATCGGTCGTCGCCCAGTCGTGTGTCAGTTCCTCGCCTGTCTTTATGCCTCTCATCGCCACGAAGACGATTTGCCCTTTCACGCCGATGTTCGGCTCGCACGAATGATTGATGAAAAGCATACTGCCTTCGCGCTCTTGGTCGGCGAGCGGGCCGATGAAGAGGTTTTCAGCGATCTGAATTTCCGCCGGACCGAGCGTTGGCTGAATTTCATCAAGCGTTTCTTTGTCGAATATGTGTCCGCCCTTGATGCAAACGATTTCCCCTTCGTAAATGTGTTCTGCGGCGAAAAGCCCGCGCCCGTGAATCGGGCTTTCTTTCACAATGGTTTTCAAAGAGCGGTAGGATAAGGCGCGCATCGACAGTTCTCCTTTCATCTTGCAAGAGCCTCGACCTGAGAGAGCAGCTTCCGCAATCCGGGTTGTAGAATCACCCTGCCACGGACGACGACAGAGTTGATCTTTCGAGTATTTCTAATGTCGACGAGCGGGTTGGCATCAAGCAGCACGAGGTCTGCGATTTTGCCAGTCTCGATAGTGCCGAGCGAATCCAGCAGGCCGAGGTACTGAGATGGATTGCGCGTGGCCGACTGTAGGGCTTCCATCGGCGTCAGCCCCGTTTCGACAAGCAACGCCAACT
>CAZPQE010000714.1:0-2378 GCA_964588615.1 uncultured Clostridia bacterium
CCGCGCTGCTGTTTGATTCTTTCTGCGGGATGATGAGCGGGTTGATAGCGGCGATGGTGGCCTCTTTGCTGCTGCCGCTCTTCGAATGGCTGTTCGAGATAACCACCTCGATCAAGCTGCTCGAACTCTCGAACCTCAATCTTCCGCTGCTGCGCCAACTGGCCGAGCGCGCGCCGGGCACTTACCATCATTCGATCATGGTCGGCCTGCTGGCCGAAGCAGGAACGGAGGCCATAGGCGGAGACGCGCTGTTTGCGCGCGTGGCCTGCTACTATCACGACATCGGCAAATCGATCCGCCCGACTTACTTCGTCGAAAACCAGTCGGCTCATGAAAACCGGCACGACAACCTCTCTCCCAGGATGTCGTCCATCGTGCTGATCAATCACGTCAAGCAGGGCATAGAGATCGCGCGACAGCACAAGCTCCCGCCGCGAATAATCGCCATCATCCCTCAACATCACGGAACCGGGCTGATGAAGTATTTTTATTACAAGGCGCGGAAGGATATGGGAGACTCCGCCGCGCTCGAACAGGAATTCCGCTATCCCGGACCCAGGCCGCAGACCAAAGAAGCCGCCGTCATCATGATCGCCGATTCGGTGGAGGCGGCGGCCCGGACGGTTCAAAACCCGACCCCGACCAAACTGCGCAACATGATCGATTTGATCATCACCCGCATACGCGACGACGGGCAATTCGATGAATGCGACATAACTCTGCGCGAGATGAAACTGGTGGCCGACAGTTTCGTCAAAGTGCTCGTCGGCATTCATCATCATCGCATCGCCTATCCGGGATACGATTTCAACCGGGCGGGCGCTCCGGCTCTGCTTTCTCAGGTCGCGCCGATTGAAGAAGCGAAGGAAATCGAGACTGCCGCCTCGATTCCGACTGTCGCCGCGCCCGACGCGACCGCATCCAAAGCGAGTGAAGCTCGTGGCGATTGAAGTGATAAACCGTCAGCGTCTTGCGCGCATTGACAAAAAAAATCTGTCTGCGCTCGCCGCAGCCCTGCTCGTAGCTGTAGGGCGAAAGGGCGCGTCCGTCACAGTCGCTTTCGTGCGCGACCGCGAGATACGTCGTCTCAACCGCGAGTTTCGGCACAAAGACAGCGCGACCGACGTGCTTTCTTTTCCGGCGACCGAAGCGGGGGCTGATGAAAACGGGTTCCTGGGCGACGTTGTGATTTCTGCGGACACCGCGATGAAACAGGCTCAGGAAGCCGGTTTCACGTTCGAGCGCGAGGCGAGCGAACTTGTCATTCATGGCCTGCTGCATCTCGTCGGTTACGATCACGAAACCGACGGCGGAGAGATGAACCGCCTTGAGTTGAAACTTAGGCGAAAGCTGATTGATGGGAAACAGAGATGATGGATTAGCCACATGAGCTATCGGTTCGAATGGGATGATGATAAAGCCAGGTCAAATCAGACCAAACACGGAGTTACCTTTGACGAGGCCAGCACCGTCTTCGATGATTCATTGGCAAGAATCTTTGATGATGAAGCGCATTCCAGCGATGAAAGGCGTGAGATCATCATCGGGCATTCTATAAACAATCAGTTGCTCCTGGTCTGTTTCACTGAACGGCCCAAAGATATACTCCGCATTATCAGTGCGCGATTGGCAACAGCGAAAGAACGGAACGATTATGAAGAAAACATCGACCTCTAAATCTCGCCGTAAGGAATCGGAAGATATGCTGTCGGAGTACAGCTTCGACTACAAAAAAGCCAGGCCCAATCGATTTGCTGGTCGGATAAGTAAAGAACGCCTTGTGGTGCTTCTCGACCCCGAGGTGTCGCAGGTTTTCACTACACCAGAATCAGTGAATACTGTTCTTCGCGCTCTGGTAGCGGCTTTGCCTGAAAAAGCCAGACACAAGTAGTCTCAGCAGGAACAAAAACCAGCCGTGATGGAAGTTGTAAACGGTGAGCAAATTCACTTGCTGGTTTTCGACCCGCACAAGAAGGAGGTTACTCAATGGATAAAGTGATCCGGTATCGTCGCATCCTTCGTCGCCTCGTAAACGAATACGCTCGTTACCAGCCGAGTCATGGGCAGATCGAACCCATTCCAGTGTGTGATCTGAAAAACGATAATTACCTTCTGATTCACACGGGTTGGGACAACATCCGCCGCGTCCACTCGACCGTTTTTCACTTACGCCTGCGAGATGGCAGTATACTGATTGAAGAAGACGGACTGGAGCACGGCATCACTCAAGACCTGCTTGATGCAGGAGTCTCACAGAAAGACATCGTGTATTCATTGGAGAACGAAAAACCACCTGCTTTCAAAAAAGCGAGTTGAGTGATTCGAAAAGCAGGAGCGTAGAAAAGAAATTCGCTGCAAAAGAAAAGCCTGAAACCGAG
>CAZPQE010000715.1:0-2372 GCA_964588615.1 uncultured Clostridia bacterium
GGGAGACACCCGCCCGTTTTGAACAGAAAGTATCCGCCCGTCGCGCGAGATGCGAACGAGTATGACCACGTATTGAACATCGCCCGTCTCGACTGCCGGCGGATTGTAATTGCGGCTCAGAATCGATTGGATCAATCGCCCGTAGGCCGATCCTCCCGGAAGTCCCGTGCCGCTTCCAAACCCGCCCCCGGAGCCCAGTCCAATCCCGCCTCTTAGAGCCGGAGTAGGCGTGCCATAGCTCGATCCCATCTGCGCCGACTGGGATGCGGATGAGCCTCGCTCCTCGCGGCCTGTGAAAGGGCGCTCCTGACGGCTCGCTACAGGGCGATCAGTCTTGATCGCGTCGGGATTGGATTCGGGTTTTTCGGTGGGCGGGAGCAGCGGCTCCTGGGTTTCGTCTTCGCGGCGGGCTTTTTCGACGCGGGCGTTGTTTATCGCAGAATCCGTCTCGCCCGCCAAGGATACGGGCTGAGGCTTTGCGAATCCCAGGATTGCTGACGGGTCTGAGACGCCGACTTCGATGGAGCCGCCTCCTCCCTCGCCGCCTTCGCCCGGCCCGGCTGCGACGATCTGAGTCGTAAGCGACCGGCTGTAGAAGAAAAACAATGATCCGAGCAGGACGACGTGCAGAGCCAGAGAG
Source organism: uncultured Clostridia bacterium (assembly GCA_964588615.1). Taxonomy (GTDB): domain Bacteria; phylum Acidobacteriota; class Blastocatellia; order UBA7656; family UBA7656; genus UBA7656. The sequence goes on from CAZPQE010000715.1 coordinate 641, forward strand.
AGAATGAAACCAAGTCGAGATGGTTTTCTCTCTCTCTCAATGTCGAAGACCTTTTTAACAGGCGGCTTCATTTCTTTTTAACCGTCGGCTCTGTGACGAGGCTTACGTCAGCGCCCGCCTGCTTTGCAAGGTCGAGCACATAAGCAATGATGCGGTAGGGCGTGTCGCCGTCGCCTCGGACATAAACTTTGCGCTCGGCGGCATCGTCGAGCGCGTCTGAGAGAAGCGAAGGCAGATCGTTGACATTGACCTGTCTGGCTTCGGCTTTCGTGCTCAGATAGATATTGCCGTCTTTATCGATGCTGATCACTACGGCTTTCGATTTAGGCTGCTCGGCGCGGGTCTCCCGCGTCTTTGGCAGATTTACTTCGATGCCGGTCTGAAGGATGGGCGCTGTCACCATGAAGATGACCAGCAGCACCAGCATCACGTCGACGAGCGGAGTGACGTTGATCTCTGCAAGTGAGGTTTGAGTTCGTCCTCTGTTATCGGTGAATGCCATAAAGAATCACACATCGGCTTTCGTGTAATTGCGCTCGATGAGGTTGAGCAGTTCGAGCGCGAAGCGGTCGAGGGCAGCCGTGATGGTTTTTATCTTGCCGAGCAGATAATTATAAAAGATGGCCGCCGGGACTGCCGCCCCGATTCCTGCGGCGGTGGCGATCAACGCTTCGGCGATGCCTGGAGCTACGGATTGAATAGACGATGAGGTTGCGCCGCTGAGTCCCTGGAAAGCTATGACGATGCCGACGACCGTGCCGAAGAGACCTATGAAGGGAGAGGCGTTGGCGGTGGTGGCAAGCCAGGTCAGGCTTTTTTCCATGCGGGATACTTCATCGATGGTTGCAGATTGAAGCACGCGCGCGATGGCCTCGATCGAGCGCACGCGGCCCGACACGCCCTCGATCTGTGTGGCGATTTCGTTGTAACCTGCCAGGAATACCACAGCCAGCGGGCTCGATCTGAGCGAGTCGGCATCGAGATAGACATCCGAGAGCTTCGACCGGCCTCGAAACCTCGACATGAATTCGGCGCTCGCTCGCTCGGCCCGTCGAAGGGCGAACCACTTGGCGAAAATGATGGCCCATGAATAAATGGAAAAAAGAAGCAGGAGGATCAGCACTCCCTTGGCGATGGGGCTGGATTTCAAAAGCAGATCGATGAGAGAGATACTTTCGGGTTGAGTTTGAATGATTGAAAAAGAGATGACGAGTGTCTTCAATTCCGATTCTCCTTGTGTCGCGTCGGGAAACTGATTCTAAAATGCGGCTATGATAGTGTCAAACATCGGGGCCATTGACCTCGGAGATGAAAGAATATAATCTGTACGCGCTGATAACACAGTCCGAGGAGAGTGAATATGCGCCTGAAGTGTATCGTCTTGCTGCTGATGATTGCCGTCATTGGTCTGAAATCTGAGGGAAGCGACCACTGGCCGCAGTTTCGCGGACCCGGCTCGCTGGGGGTGGCTGAAGATGCGACCTTGCCCGACACCTGGAGCGCGACAGAAAACGTCGCCTGGAAGGCCGACATCCCCGGCCTCGGATGGTCATCGCCGGTCGTCTGGGGAAACCGCATTTTTCTGACCTCTGTGATCAGTTCTACAGAAATAGAGAAGCCGAAAAAAGGGCTTTACTTCGGGGGCGAACGCAAACCTCCGAACGACGAGCACATCTGGATGGTTTACTGCATTGACTTCAACACCGGCAGGAAGGTGTGGGAGAAAGAAGTT
>CAZPQE010000716.1:0-2361 GCA_964588615.1 uncultured Clostridia bacterium
GTCGTCATTGGTTCCTCCAGATATGCGAGAATGTCACGCGCTCCATCGTGATGGCGTCGGCAGGGCAGCGCATCGAACACAGCGCGCAGCGTAGGCAGCGGTCTTCGTCCTTCAAAATCGCTGAATGCTCCGCGAGATCAAGGTCAGAGCCGAGCGAGTTTTCTATCGCGGCGCGGATGTCATCGCTCGCCAGTATTTGATCCAGGGAGATCAGCTTCAAACACTGGGTCGGGCACACATCGACGCACCCGCCGCAGAGCACGCACCGGTTGCCGTCAAACACGGGAGTCACACCGCAGTCCAGACAGCGCGACGCTTCGTGCATGGCTTCTTCTTCGGAGTAACCCCGCTCAACTACTGTGTCGGGGTTAAGTAGCCTCTCTTCGGGACTGAGCACGGGGACGGCCACGCGACGGATGGATTCGTATCCGCGCTCGCGGCGATAGCGTTCGAGCGCAGTGTGCGCCGTCACCGCGTCGGCGCGCAGCGATAGCCCGGTGATGTGGGTGTAAACAGAGCGGGCAGCCGACTTGCCTGACGCTACGGCTTCGATCAACAGACGTGTTCCGTGCGCAAGATCGCCCGCAACAAACACTCCCTGAGCCGAAGTCTCAAGGCTCAAAGGATCGACCCTGGGCCATCCGGGTCGCATCATTTCGACATCGCCGCCGCCGTCTTCGAGAAATGAAAGCAGAGGCGACTGCCCGACCGACAAAAGAACGGTGTCGCAGGGGATCGATTTGGTGATCGAATCGTCGTAGACCGGAGCGAAGCGGCGGCTGCTGTCATAGACGCTCACGCACTGGCGAAAGACCACGCCCGTCACATGCCCTTCCGCGTCGCGGGTGATTTCGACCGGCCCCCATCCGTTGTGACGCTCGATGCCTTCCTCGTCGCCTTCGATTATCTCGATGGTGTCGGCGGGCATTTCTTCGAGGCTTTCGAGCGATACGAGGTGAACGCGGGAAGTTTCAGGCCGGCGGGCTGCGGTGCGCGCCGTGTCGTAAGCGATCTGGCGGATTACGGTGCGCGCCACGTCATAAGCCACATTTCCGCCGCCGATGACCACGACTTCGCGGCCAATATCGATGCTCGATCCGAGGGAGGTGGCGCGCAGCAAATCGACTCCGCCGTAGACGCGCGGGCCACTTTCTCCGGCAAGGCCGAGGCTGCGCGAAGATTTCGCTCCGACGGCGATGATCACTGCATCGAAGTCGCTCCGCAGTTGGGCAAACGATACATCTTTGCCGACGGTCGTGTTGCATCGAATCTCGACGCCGAGCGATTCAATCACCGCGATTTCTTTTTCGATCAACTCTCGCGGCAGTCGGTAAGCCGGAACGCCAACTGCGAGCATGCCTGCCGCGACGGGTTCGGTCTCGAAGACCACAGGCTTGAAGCCCATCAAGGCGAGGTCGTGAGCGGCTGAAAGCCCTGCCGGGCCTGCGCCGATGATTGCGACCTTCTGGCCGTCTGCGCAGGTGAACTTTCCATCGAGGCTTGCGCGAAGAAGGGCAGCCATCTCTTCCGGGTGCGCGGCGACGGGCGGAATGAAAGATCGAACTGCCTCCAACACTTCATCCGTTGGTTTTGCTTCAGGACCGGCCTGCGAGCAGGCGAACCGTTTGAGCGCGCGAATTGCGACAGGCCGGTCCTCGGCGACGAAGTGACCGTCGTCGTCCACACGCGGGACCTTGCCGCGACGACAGGCCGCTTCGCACGGCGCTCCGCATATTCGACCGCAGATGGAAGCGAAGGGATTGGGGCCGCGAGCTATCAGATAAGCCTCTTCGAAGCGCCCTTCGGCGATAGCCCGGACATATCCGCGAGCGTCTGTATGCACGGGGCAGGCTATCTGACAGGAGATTAGATTCTGATGATACGCCTCGTCCGGCACCTGAACCTTGAGTTGCATCATTACTGATAGCTCCGCTGACTGCTGTAAGTCTCTGCGAAAAATTTCTCAGAACATTGCGCGATATGACGCATACCTCGTCCTGATCCCGTCTTCTACCGATGTTCGAGAAGCGGAAAGGCAATTAGCGTGCTAAAGACATGGCGGGAAGTTGAAGGCAGGGAATTATAGAGATGATCGTAGAGCGCGTGCGAAAACCCTGCGCCAGACACGGATTGAAATCAGGTTGAGCAATTATCTGTGACAGTCGGGAAGGGTTGCATGCGCCCGCTGTCTGCAGGAAGAAGATTCAGAGGGGCAAGCGGAGACATCTTATTTTTCACCGCGCGCCTGTTTCCCCGCGCCGGGAAACCTGAACGGCAACACGTCAGGCACGACGCTCACTTCGGTTGTGAACTTGAAGGGGTACTTGCCGCCGCTGTCGTAAACAAGCTCGACGAAAAATG
>CAZPQE010000717.1:0-2356 GCA_964588615.1 uncultured Clostridia bacterium
TTGCTCAAAGCGGAGATGAACCTCAGCGACGTGCAACTCGGAGTGGTCGGCGCGTCGTTTATGTGGGTTTATGCCGCGATAGGCCCGATAGCGGGACTCATCGGCGACAGGCTGAGTAGAAAGACTCTCATCATCAGCGGGCTTGTCTTCTGGTCGCTCATCACTGTTGCGACTGCGCTTTCTACTTCCTACGCGCATCTTGTCGTGTTCCGCGCGCTCGAAGGATTCGGCGAAGCGTTTTATTTTCCGGCTTCGATGTCGCTCCTGAGCGACTATCACGGAACGGACACACGGTCGCGGGCTATGTCGATTCATCAGTCGAGCGTTTATGCCGGAACGGTAGCGGGCGGCTCGGTCGCGGGCGTCCTGGGACAGCGCTATGGCTGGCGTTCGAGCTTTTATCTGTTCGGCTCGCTTGGCATCGCTCTCGGATTGTTCCTTCTCCTGTTGCTGCGCGAGCCGGCGCGCGGTCAGGCGGAAAAAGATGAACACGCCGCAGTGAATATCAGAAAGGTATACGTGCTCGACGCGATCTTCGAATTATTCAGCAATCCGATGGCGCGCATACTGGCGGCGGTATTCGTGGGAGCGAACTTCGTGGCCATGATTTTTCTGACCTGGATGCCCTCCTTCCTCTATCGCAAGTTCGATATGAGCCTGGCGATGGCTGGCCTGAGCGCGACGGCGTATTTGCAGATTGCTTCGGTGCTGGGAGTCCTCACCGGCGGCATACTCGCCGACCGTCTGGCGCAGCGTTACAGAGGAGGGAGAATGATGACGCAGGCTGCGGGGCTGCTGCTGGGAGTGCCATTCATTTTTCTGACGGGGTGGACGCTCTCTGTTCCGATATTGATCGTGGCGTTAGTCGGCTTCGGGTACTTCAAAGGATTTTACGATGCGAACATCTGGGCTTCGCTTCATGATGTCGTGCGCCCGGAAGTGCGAGCTTCAGCGGTCGGGTTTATGAACTCCATCGGGTGGACAGGCGGCGGCATCGCCACTGTGGCAATCGCGGCAGCGAGCGACCGCTACGGAATGAGCGCGTGCATCAGCGCAAATTCCATGATCTATCTCCTGTTCGGCCTGCTGCTGATTTACGGAATCCGCGCGCACATGCGGGAAGAGACGACGCTTCAATAAGTTCAGTTCGAAGCATAGGCAAGGTATAAGGATTGAAACTTCTGTAGGGGCGGAACTCTGTGTCCGCCCCTGATTGAAAAGGCATCGATTTTTCAATTCAAATCGTTTTTCAATCAGGGCCGACTGGGTCGGCCCTACAGGTCTTTTCATTTTCTCGTTACTTCGACACAACCATCTTCGCCCCGTTCTTCTCAGCTATCGCGAACAGATGATTGAGTCCGCGAACAAATATGATCCCGTCTGAAATCGCCGGAGTCGTCATCAGCACCTCGCCCATTTTGTTTATAGCCAGCAACTCATACTTCGCCCCTGCTCTGACGACGTAAATTTCTCCGTCTTCGCTCGGAAAGTAAATCTTGCCGTCCGCCGCAACAGGCGAGCCGCTGTAAGCTCCGCCCGTGCCTCCAATCCGCTCCTGATAAACCCGCTCGCCCGTCGCAGCATTGAACACTCTCAACGCGCCGTTGTTCGGGCAGACATAAAGCAGATCGCCGTAGATCAACGGCGTGGGCATGTAGGCTCCGCCCTGCTGATAGCTCCAGGCAACGAACTGATTTTTGGTCTCGCCCTTCGCAAGCGAGATGTCGCCCGTCGCTCCCGGCTTTATCGCATAGATGGGCTGATTCGGGCGATAGTGATTGACGATGTATATCAGATCGTTTCCGGCGATGGGAGTCGTGGCCGTGACCTCCGGGTTGCCGGTCATCGACCAGAGCAGCTTCCCGGTCATCGGATCGTAACTGCGAATAGCGCGCGTGGCGTTGGTGACGAGCTCGACTCTCGACTTGCCTTCGTAAATCGTCGGCGTGCCCCACGAAGGAATCTCATCGCGGTCGGTCTTCCATACCCGCTTGCCGGTGTTGAGATCATAAGCGGCGACGAATGAATTCTTCTGGATGTCGCATTGAACGATGACCAGATTTCGGTAGATTATCGGCGAACTCGCCGTGCCCCACTGATAATCCGGGTCGTAGAACCATCCGGTGTCCAGCACTCCGAGATCGGCTTTCCACATGAGGTTGCCCTTGAAGTCATAGCAGTAGAGTCCTTCCGATCCGAAGAACGCGACCACATATTTTCCATCAGTCGCCGGAGTCGAATTCGCATGAGTCGACTTGATGTGCCGCTTGATCTTTGGAATGCCTTCGTGCGAGGTCCTCTCCCATAAAGTCTTGCCTGTCAGTTTGTCCAGACAGTAGACCTTCCATAAATGATT
>CAZPQE010000718.1:0-2327 GCA_964588615.1 uncultured Clostridia bacterium
CGAATCGAATCGTTAGGGCCGATCAACGCCGTCGTGCATTTCGAAAATATCAGAGGCGATTCGGGCAGCTTGGCCGCCTGCTCCGCCGCGTGCGCCGCGTAGTTGAGACCGACAGCAAGAATTTTGCTCGGACCCACGACCGGAGGATTCAATTTCACGTCCGTCAGAGGAATCAACGCGCCTGTCTGCCTGCACAACTGCGCCTCGCTTTCTTCTTCGACGAGTCCTTTGACTTTCTGAAGTTTTTCCATTCCGCGCGAGTATGCGTCGAGCGCGTCTTTCAACCGATAGCTGACGCTGTCATCACCGGGCAGAGGAAACGATTCGAGATAGCGCGTCAAATCCAGAACCTCATCGCCGATGACCATCCCGGCCCGGTCTTCTCCGTCAACCTTCATAGATAGAAGCTTCATTCTTCATCCTCCTTTTCATCTTCTCCCGACCGATCACAATAGTCTCTGTCGGAGAGCGCATTTCATAAACGAGTCCCCGCCACGTTATTCGTCTCGACAAAGCCGAGCGCAAGAAATTGTATAAGAACAAGACCGCGACCAATGGCCACATCAAGCAATACATCCACCACAGGCGCGATAGTTCATTGCGATATTCCGAAATCGCTTCCCGCGCCGCAAGGAGTCTGAGCGCGCCTTTGGCCGAGCCGAGCGCGTAGATCGCCACAAGCATCGCGGTCGAAACTATTCGGCTGACTCCGCCGCTCAGTGTCAAAGCGATTCCGCCGAAGAAAACCAACACGAACAGAGCGTGCGAAACCAATCCGACCCACCACATGCGAGGCCGGTAGACGCGCGTGATCGCCACCTGGCGGGTGGTGAATTCAAGCAGAGAAAAAAATGTGGCGTCTTCGTCCCATGGGATCAGGCACGCGGGAACGAATCTGATCGACAGCCCCGCCTGTTGAACTGCCCGCGTGAGAGCATAATCATCGCTCAACGCCCGTTGCCACGCCTGTCGTATACCTGCGCGCTCGAATGTGTCTCGCAGGATCGCTGTCGAGCCTCCCCAGGCGAAATTGCGCGAGTGATCGCCAAGCGATGTTGCGACCGATCCGTTCCAGGCCGAAAGCAGGGCCGACCACAAACCGCCTTTCGTCGGCAGATGCCATCTGTAGCCTGTCGTCGCGCCTGTTTGTTTTTCAGCGAGCGGAGCGATGAGCGAGTGGAGCCAGTCTCGATGGACTCGCGCGTCGGAATCAACGAAGGCGAAGGCTTCACTCTCCGGGCTTGCGCGCTCGATTGCCGCAAGCAGATTGTTCACCTTGTCGCTGCGCTCGCAGTTTGGGCCTGCGATGACGATCCGGGCCTGTCGATCAGAGTGCTGAAGTATCAGCCTTTCGATGATTGGAAGCGAAGGGTCGTTTTTCGATCCGACGGCGAACAGGATTTCATAGTCGGGGTAATGTTGATCGAACAGAGCGCGCAGGTTGTCTTCGAGAGAGCAATCCAGCCCCCGGCAGGGCGCGATGATCAAGGCTGCAGGCGCAAATGAGCCGCGAGGAGCAGCAAGCGATCTTCGAACGAAGTTTCCAAACTTCAGCCCTTCGATGAGCGAGAAGACTCCCTGCGCGACGAGCAATCCGGCCAGCGTGTAGAAAACATAAGTCACATCCGCCTCCCGTCGAGTGACCGGCGATTTTCTCATCGCGGAGAGCGCGCGTCAAATTCCCTGACGGCTTGCAAGCTTTCGAAACGAGCAGGCAAGATCAAAGGCTTGAGTTGAAGGAAAAAAAGATGGCTTACAGATTTTCTTATGAAACAATCGCGCGCGACTCAGCAACGCAGGCGCGCGCAGGGCGAGTGACAACCGCGCACGGATCGTTCGATACGCCCGTCTTCATGCCCGTAGGCACTCAGGGCACGGTCAAGGCTCTCACTCAGGAAATGCTCGAAGAAGCGGGCTCGCGCGTCATACTCGGAAACACCTATCATCTTTATCTGAGGCCGGGCCACCAGACCATAAATCGATTAGGCGGATTGCATCGCTTCATCAGTTGGAACCACTCGATACTGACCGACAGCGGAGGGTTTCAGGTCTTCAGCCTCGGCCCGCTCAGACATCTGACCGAAGAGGGCGTGGAGTTTCAGTCTCATATCGATGGATCGCGTCACTGGCTTACGCCTGAAAAATCCATGGAGATTCAAACTGCTCTCGGTTCCGATATCGTGATGGCATTCGATGAATGCACACCTCATCCGGCGACGAGAGATGAAGCGATGAGGTCTCTCGCGCTGACTGAAAAATGGGCGCAAAGATCGAAGGATCATTTTCTGAGGCTGCGCGAGGACGCGGATGAGGACACTCTCTCAGGA
>CAZPQE010000719.1:0-396 GCA_964588615.1 uncultured Clostridia bacterium
CGGTCGCCTCGCTGGTCTTGTTGGTGCGGGCCAGAACCTCGCTCAAAGGTTCATCAGGCCTTGCGGGGTAGCCTTCGGGCGGAGTGAAGACCTCGGCTGGTTCGAGTTCGAATTCAAACGGAGCGCCATCGATTCGGGTCGTGGGTTTATCTCTTTGAGGCGCGGCCTCTTGCTGTTCGGAGGCCTCGTTGAGTATGGTGGTCGCAGCGGTATTTCGTCGTCGGGGGATGGAGGTCTGCGGCTCCATTCCCGAAGTGGGCGCAGGGATGATCTCATCGGTTTCAGAACTGAGGATGATCGTTTCCGAACCGACCGGCGCTTCCGAAGGCTTCTTTTCCTCGATGGGGGGTTGTTCTTCGGCGGGTTTTTCCAGAGCGCCCGATGGAGAGAATACCA
>CAZPQE010000719.1:406-2291 GCA_964588615.1 uncultured Clostridia bacterium
CACGACATCCTCAGGGCTGCTCGATGAAAAAGATGACATCTCGATAGTGGCCTTGTTCTCGGCTTCGAGTTTCCGAGACGAAAGATCGGGAAGAGTGCTCGAATCGACGAGAGTCGCCGGAGCGGCCTGAACCGGGCGGTCATAGTCTTTGGTGGTCGGCTCGGCAAGGGTTTCGCCGCACACTCTGCAAACCCGCGAGCCTGTGGGATTGTAAGCGTCGCAGACTCGGCACAACACGGAAGAGACGGTGAAGGGAGCCGTGCCTGAATAGACCGGCGCTCCGCAGGATTTGCAATAGAGTATGCCGGGGTCGAGCCGCTCTCCGCAGTTCGAGCAGTGCGTTCCCGCTCCTCCTGCCGCCTGAAAATCCTGCGGAGTGACGACAGCGCCAGTGAGGTCTTTTGCGCACCTGGGGCAATTGCTGGCCGTCGGGTCTACGACCGTGCCGCAGTGTTTGCAGATGGCGATGGCCGGAGAGGGAGAAGTCAGCTTCGCGCCGCATGATCGGCAGAAAGCCCAGTTGGGCTTGACCGTTTCATTGCAGGTCGGGCAGGAGTGAAGTTCGCCTGTCGAGCGAGCGCGCTCGATGAGCGCCCCGCCGCACCATTTGCAATAGCGCAGGTTTTCCGGGAAATCCGTGTTGCATCTCTCGCAATACATAAATGTGCCCACCAGATGCTGAAATGAACGACATAACTATACGACCCCGCAGCCATCTAGTCTAGCGTTGATGTGGCAAGGATTCACATCTCGCGGTTGATTATGAAGCGGGGGACATCGAGCAGGGTCTGCCTGTGTTCGGAGTGCGGAAAGAGGGCGAGCGAATCTATGGCCTGTCTGGCGTAGCTGGAGGCTTCGGCCACCGCGCGGTCAATGGTTCCTGCCTGAGTGATGATGTCGAGGATTTCCTGGCGCGATACGGTTTCGAAGCCGCCTTCGCGCATCACGGTCTCGATCTTGCGTCTGTGCTCATCGACTCCCTGCTGAAGAAGTAATATCAACGGCAGGGTCAGCTTGCCCTCCCGCAGGTCGTTCATTACGGGCTTGCCGAGTTTGGCTTCGGTAGAAACGAAATCGAGCACGTCATCGATGAACTGAAAAGCTATTCCGAGCGAAAGGCCGTAGCGGGCTAGCGCGCTACAGGCTTCCGGGTCTGCCCCGGCGACTATTCCGCCCACTTCGGCGCACGCGCTGAACATGCAGGCGGTCTTGCGTCGCACTATGTCGAGGTGCTGTTCCTCAGTAATATGGCTGTCGCCGATGAGCGATAGCTGGAGGATTTCTCCTTCGACCATCAGCCTGGTCATGCGGGTGAGGGAATCGAGAACCGCGAAGCTGCGCTCTGAGAGGGCGGCTTCGTAGGCGGTCATGTACAGCCAGTCGCCCATCAGCACGGTCACATTGTTTCCCCATCGGGCATTGACCGAAGCGCGCCCGCGACGCACGCTGGCATCATCTATTATGTCGTCGTGTACGAGAGTGGCAGTGTGAAGCATTTCGACGACTGCGGCCAGACGAATGGCCGAAGGCGATGCCTGGCCCGACACCATTCGAGCGACCATCAGCAAAAGGGCGGGGCGGACTCGCTTGCCGCCTCCTTCGCGGAGATATCTGCCTATGGCTGACACGTCTCCTGATGCGTCGGCGATGCAACGGTCGAATTCTTCCTCGACCAGCAGTAGATCATCACGAACCAGAGAAAAAATCTGGTCTGCCGTCATAGCGCCGCCCTGTATAGGAAATGATTCGGTCTGCACACCGCTCGACATTAGCTCCGAGACCCCGATTTCCGTTGGATCAACCATCGAACGCGCTGCCTGCGCGCGCCGGGCCATCATAACAAACCGGCCCATTCATCATCAACCGCGCCGTCCTTCTTTGTTAT
>CAZPQE010000720.1:0-2289 GCA_964588615.1 uncultured Clostridia bacterium
GCCTCCCACAGACCGCCTCGACCCGGCTCACGTCGTGGCATTCGATCAGTCGCCCACCACCCGACTCGATCAGGATGAAACTCTCGGCCAGACGGTCGAAGCGGCAGCGCCTCAAACCGTAGCCATCAGAAGAAGGAAGAAGAGCTACACGCCCATCCTGGTTTTCGCGATTATAGCGGCGGTTCTGCTGGCAGGGGTTTTCCTCTTCCGCAGATTCTTCATCCAGCAGAACCAGCCGCAGAAACCCGCCGTTCAGGAGCCTAAAACCGATACTCCGCCGCCTCCTCCTGTGGAAGAGCAAAAGACCGAGGAGACTAAATCCGAGCCGACGAAATCGGAAGAAACTAAATCAGAAGAAACTAAACCCGAGCAGCCAAAGCCTGAATCAGAACCGCCGAAATGAAAAATGATATTTGCTCGATAGCATAATCAGTCTTCTCATCCACGACAAACACCAGTGAGCCGCCGCTTGGGCACAATTGGCGCCGCGCGGGTGGCTTCAGTCGGCTTCGACCCTGCGGGAAAAACATGAAGGAAAAAGAACCGGCCTCGCCCACCAAAGAACATCAGCGACTCAGCGAAAACACCCCCGGCGTTCCTCCCTGGCGCAAATGGGGACCCGACGTCAGCGAGCGCGCCTGGGGAACCGTGCGCGAAGACTACTCCGCAGACGGCAATGCCTGGGATTTCTTCCCGCATGATCAGGCCCGTTCGCGCGCCTATCGCTGGGGCGAAGACGGACTGGGGGCCATCTGCGACCGATACCAGTTGCTCGTATTCGCCCTCGCCCTCTGGAACGAGCGCGACCCCATACTCAAAGAACGCGCCTTCGGTCTCGTCCCATCGGAAGCCAATCGCGGCGAAGACGTAAAGGAGTATTACTTCTATCTCGACAACACGCCCACTCACTCTTATCAGAAATATCTCTACAAGTACCCGCAGTCGGAATACCCCTACCGCCAGTTGATCGAAGAGAACCGTCGGCGCGCAGGACGCGGACTCGAATACGAACTCGTAGACACAGGCATATTCGATCAGGATCGTTACTTCGATGTGTTCGTCGAATACGCCAAAGCCTCGCCCGATGATATCTGCATACGCATCGAAGTCTTCAATCGCGGCCCCAAAGACGCTCCCCTGCGCATCATCCCTCACCTGTGGTTTCGAAATACCTGGTCGTGGTCGAATCCTCCCAAACCCGAACCCACTATCCGGCCCGGCCCGGCAAGCAGGGACTTCGCTTCGCTTCTTGCCGATGATTCGACTGCCGAGATGCTGCCCAATCTTCCCTTCGAATATCGCCTCGGATTGCGCTACCTCTACGCGCAGTCGGGCGGCGAGTTGCTCTTCACCGACAACGAAACCAACTGGAGCGCCATCAACGGCGGCGTCAATCGAAAGCCCTACGTCAAGGACGCATTCCATCGCTACATCGTCGGCGGCCAGCAGTCAGTCAACCCCGAGCGCGTGGGAACCAAATCCTGCATTCACTACCGGACGACGGTTACGGCGGGCGGCTCGGTGGTGGTCAGGCTCCGACTCACGCCTGAAAAACTGAGCGACCCTCTGCGCGATGTCGACCGCTTGATCACAAAGCGCAAAGCCGAAGCCGATGACTTCTACGCTTCCATTCATCCGCCCCGCGCCAGCGAAGATGAAAAGCTGATTCAGCGTCAGGCATTCGCCGGTCTGCTGTGGACCAAACAGAGTTACCTGTTCGATGTCGAAGCGTGGCTCGAAGGAGACGACCCCCACTCGCCTCCGCCCGAATCGCGATGGGCGATTCGCAATCCTCACTGGGAACACCTCAATTCGATGCGGGTGCTCTCGATGCCTGACAAGTGGGAATATCCCTGGTTTGCTGCCTGGGACCTGGCGTTTCACTGCGTCGCTTTCGCGCTCATCGATCCTGAGTTTGCCAAAGAGCAGTTGTGGCTCATGCTGTTTGAGCAGTTCCAGCACCCCAACGGACAGATACCGGCTTACGAATGGGAGTTTTCGGATTTGAACCCGCCGGTTCATGCTTGGGCCTGCTGGCGGGTTTATAACATGGATCGCATACGTTCGGGACATGGCGATCGCGCGTGGCTTGAAAAATGTTTTCACAAGCTGCTCATCAATTTCGCCTGGTGGATAAACAAAGTCGATAGCCAGGGCAACAACATCTTCGAGGGCGGATTCCTCGGACTCGACAACATAACCGTAATCGACCGCAGTCAGCGTCTTCCGGGCGGAGTCGTTTTGGAGCAGTCCGACGCCACAGGCTGGATGGGGATGTTCTGTCAGAAC
>CAZPQE010000721.1:0-2280 GCA_964588615.1 uncultured Clostridia bacterium
AGTCATCCTGCCGCCTCCGCCTGCGGGAAAAGTTTATCAACTGTGGTTCGTAACGCCGGAGGCGAAGATCAGCGCAGGATTGATAAAGACGAAGGCAGATGGAAAAGGCTCCATCATCGTCGATGTTCCGCCCGGACTGGGCACGGTCGCGGCTGCGGCAATAACGCTTGAACCCGAAGGCGGCTCTTCACAGCCCACTATGCCGATCTACGCTCTGGGCAAGACATAATACTCAATAACGAAAACTGACGACTGACTGAGAGGCCGCCCTCTGGCGGCCTCTTCTGTTTTCACTTCCTTCCGCCTTTTACTAAGCAGAAGTTCGGCGTAAGGAAAAGGCGATGATGAGGAAAACGATATTATCGAATCTGGCAATCGCGCTGCTGGCCGCCGCGCCTTCGATTGGGCACGAAAAGGTGAGGCTCACCGGGTACGTCGTCGATGTGCGTTGCGCCTCCGGCCATTCGAGCGACAGACCGGAGGCAGCCAACCGGTTTGCCGCCGGGCATACGAGGAAATGCTCGCTTGCTGGAGATTGCAGCAGGAGCGGCTACGGAATTCTGAGCAACGGGCGGCTGCGCCCGTTCGATGCGAGAGGCAACGCTCTGGCAGAGGAAAAAGGCGGCGATCGGAATCGAACCGATGGATAAAGGTTTTGCAGACCTCTGCCTTACCACTTGGCTACGCCGCCTTGTCAAAGGAAAGGCGAAGGCATCAGTGTGGGTCTCGCGCCTTCGCCTTGAAATTCACTGGAGCGGGAGACGGGATTTGAACCCGCGACTTCGACCTTGGCAAGGTCGCACTCTACCGCTGAGTTACTCCCGCTCGGAAGAAGAGGATTTTAGTCGCGCCTCTCCGATCCTGTCAACCGCCGTCAGAAACCTCAGGCTACATTCAGAGTGAAGTTGAATTCTATCTCCGCAGCGTGTAGGATGCTGCGCGTCCGCCTGAGAGTCTTCAGTCGAATTCGACTGAAGACTCCACAAAATCCCGCAGAGAAATATCGAAAATGTCAGCACCTCTTGATGGAATTCGAGTGATCGATTTTGGCCGATTCATCGCAGCGCCTTATGCCGCCATGCTTCTGGCCGACATGGGAGCCGACGTGATCCGCGTCGAACGACGCGAAGGAGGCGAAGACCGCTTCGTAGGCCCGGTCACAGAAAGCGGCGAGGGCGGATTGTTCCTCAACCTCAATCGCAACAAACGGGGAATGACCCTCGACCCCGCTCACCCGCTGGCCGAAGAAATAGTCGCCCGCCTGGTCGCAAGCGCCGACATCGTTATAGTCAACCTGCCCCTGGATGTGATGAAGAAACTCCATCTCGATTACGATTCGCTGGCGGCCATAAAACCAGACATCATTCTGGTGATGGCATCGGCCTTCGGACCCGACGGCCCTTACCGCCATCGCGTGGGATTTGACAGCGTGGCTCAGGCCATGAGCGGAGCGATGAGCCTCACCGGCTTCGAAGGCCCGCCGGTCAAAGCCATAGTCTCTTATGTCGATTATGGAACGGCGCTGCACGCCGCTTTCGGGGCGATGGTCGCGCTCCACCAGAGGCAGAAGACGGGATGCGGCCAGTTGATAGACGTGTCGCTGCTGACGACCGGCGTGACCTTCATGCTGCCGCTGCTGGCCGAAAGAGCGGTGACCGGAATCGAACGCAAACAACAGGGAAATACCGCTTATCACGTCGCGCCAGCCAACACCTACCGGACACGCGATGGGTGGATCATCGTTCAGGCTATCGGAAATCAGATGTTCAAACGCTGGGCCAGAATGGTCGAAAGAGAAGACCTCATCTGTGACCCGCGCTGCTGCGACGACATCACTCGCGGAGCCAACCATGATTTGATCGATTCGGTGATGAAAGACTGGTGCGCCGCGCGCTCGCGCCTTGAGGCGATAGCCGAGCTTGAGCGCGCCCGCATTCCCTGCGGGCCGGTTTATCAACTCGATGAAACTCTCAGCGACGAGCACCTCAAGGCCAGAGGCATTCTTCAGGAAATCGAGTACCCTGGCGGAAACAAACCTGTCCCCCTGGCAGGCACGCCGGTGCGATTGAGCCTCACGCCCGGAGAGGTGCGCCATCGCGCGCCCACGACGGGGGAGCACACCGACGAAGTGCTTCTGAGCCTCGGCTTCTCGGCAGTCGAGATCGATTCGTTCCGTCAGGCCGGCGCGATCTGATCTACCTGCGGCTTCAAAGGAGTCCGGGATTTACAACCGTCGGCCAGAGAGTTGACACCCTGAAAGGACAATGCCATTAAGTTAAG
>CAZPQE010000722.1:0-2251 GCA_964588615.1 uncultured Clostridia bacterium
TCATCTTCGAAGAGCTTCTCGCAAAGATGGAAGCTCTGCTCCGTTGACTACAGATAATTCTATGCAGTCTCCAGACTCCAGACTTCAGACTCGAGGCTCCAGACTTACGGCAGGAGGTTGGCTTTGCGCATAGTCATCATAGGGCCGGGACGGGTCGGCTGCGGCGCGCTGGGAATGTCTTTCGTCCTTCAGGGACACGAAGTGATCTTTGCCGCGCGCAAACAGGAGATGATCGATTCGATAAACCGTCACGGCTACACGGTCGTCACCAAAGGCAAAGTCGAATCGTCGCTCGATGTGCGCGGAGTGAGGGCAGTTAACATCGCCAACCGCGAGTTCGTCGAAGAAGTGGCTCGCGCCGATCAGATATTCACTTCCGTCCGCCCCGACAATCTGCCTTCGATTTCAGGCATACTCGCGCAGGCTCTGCTCAACCGGTTACGCGCGGCGGTGACCCGGCCCGTAGATATTTTCTGTTGCGAAAATCTCAAGAACGCAGGCTCACAGCTTGAGCGGCTCATTTTCACCTACGTGCCTTTCCAGTTCGCCCAGCAGATGCAAGACCGCATGAGCTTCAGCGCAGCCGTCTCCGACCGCATAGTCTCAGGCCAGGAGATGGATCCGGCGGGGAAGTACACCTTTACCGCCGATGCGGTGGGCGACATCCTGTTCGACACCCTTCACATCAAGGGGGATTTCGACGTGCTGCCGCCGATGAAAGGCATAGACAACTTCCCGGCCTGCATCGAGGAAAAGCTCTACATACTCAACTGCGGGCATGCTGTGGCCGCTTACCTCGGATATCGTCGCGGCTACAAATACATCCATGAATCGATGGACGATGAGGGCATACGTCACAGCGTGGTGGGGGCGATGCTCGAAGCTCAACAGGCATTGCAGCGCAAGTACGGACGGATGTTTCACTACGCCGGATTCATCAACGAGATACTGGCCAGCTTCTCGAACGCCAAGCTGATGGACACCATCGCTCGCGTCGGGCGCGATCCGATCAGGAAGCTTCAGGCAGATGACCGATTGATCGGGCCTGCCAAACTCGCCTATCGTTACAACCTCAACCCCACTTATCTGATTCAGGGGTGTGCGGCGGCTCTGTCATTTGCAACACAGGAGGACCCGCAGGCGGTCGAACTTCAAAAGCTGGTCGTCGGAAGCGGCGTCGAGCAGGCGCTCGACACCGTTTCACAACTGCGACCCTGGAACCCTATCTCCAAACTTATATGCGATCAGTTGGAGCAGTCTCGAAAGAACTGATCGCGCCTAATAATCGAGCCTCAGATAACGGCTTTCATCTCCGACGATGAAGATGAATTCCTGACTGCCCGTTTTGACCTGGGTGATTCCGTCAGGTTCCATCGCGCTGTCAAGCTGCGCGCGCTGTCGGGCCTGCGCGCTGCTTCCGTCCCACTCCCAGAGAGCCGATGCGCCTCGCTTGATGTTCTGAACCGATATCAGCAGGAAGGCATTGAGCCGGGCGTCGAACTGAATATCACGCAGCCCCGACTCTCCAAGGAAAACCTGCAAGGGGCGTCCGCCATCGATTTCGAGATTGGCGGCGGCAAACAGCCCGGCTGCATCGATCATCTTGAGAGGAACGATCAGCGCATGGCCGTTGATGAGCGGCGAGCGCAGCGCAAGCAGCAGCCGCTTTTTGTTGGGGTCCCAGGCAATGCCTTCGACCTTGATTCCCCCCTCGTCGTCTTCGAGAAACGCGACGCTCCTGAGCTCAGGCAATTTGCTTATAAGCCAGGCGCGGAAATCCGCGATCACCGTGACGGAGGATGCCGTCCCCGTGTTGGGGTCGAGGGTGAATCGCGCGAGGGCGTTGCGCGGGCCTTTCCTGGGTTCCGCCTGCGAGCCTACGACATAGAAATGAGTTCCGTCCGTAGTGATGCCTTCTGGGCTGTCAACGCCCGCGCCTATGCGCACCGGCCTGATTGCGCCGACCTGTCGCCCGCTTTCATCGACGCTCATCATCAGGACTTCGAACGGCCTGCTGTCATCGACGAAAACCACGCTGTCCGATCCAGGAACCTGGACTACTCCCGAAGCGTCGAATTTCTGGCCCGCGAAAGGCACTCCGAATGCAGGCATGGGCGTAGAACTCGCGGTCGTAGTCGTCGCCGCTCCTTCGCCCGACGGCTGAGTGCCCGCAGTCGAAGTCGTTCGCTCGCGCGCACGGTTTGTGGGTACATGATCGGATGGCTCTCTGGTGAAATAATATGTGATAGCC
>CAZPQE010000723.1:0-2245 GCA_964588615.1 uncultured Clostridia bacterium
ATCGGGGGTGAGTCCATAGACAGTGGAAACGAGAAGCGCGTCGGCAGCCGAGACTGAAAAAGACGGCCTGGATTTGCGAGAAGCGGGCAGGCGACTGCACGCTCGCTATCTGGCCGAGCGCGATGGCGCGGCAAACGAGATCACGGAGATTTTCCTCCCGCTGCTCGTCTACGCGCTGGGACGCAGGTTTCGCCATCTCCCCGACCCGCACCTCGTTGCCACCGTAGCCAACGATGCGCTGATAGGCTACTTCATCAGCCCCGAAAAGTTCGATCCCGAAAAAGGCAGCCTGATCG
This sequence comes from uncultured Clostridia bacterium, assembly GCA_964588615.1. GTDB lineage: Bacteria > Acidobacteriota > Blastocatellia > UBA7656 > UBA7656 > UBA7656. The sequence goes on from CAZPQE010000723.1 coordinate 297, forward strand.
GCTACCTCTATCTCGACGCATACAGAAACCTGTTGAACGCCATCCGTCATGAAAAGCTCATGGCGCGGCGCTTTGCCGCGCTGGAAGAAGACCTGCCGCAGAGAGCGGAAGCGCAGACGCCTGAAGATGATCTGATCGAAGGCGAATCCTCGCTCCTGAGACAACTGGAGGCGATCATCACCGACCCTGTCGACTGGCAGATAGTTCAATTGATGATCGAGGGCGTGCGCGACACCCTCGCCTACGCCGAAGTGTTAGGAATAAGCCATCTGTCGGCTACAGTGCAGGCTGCAACGGTGAAGCGTCACAAGGATCGGCTCAAGGCGAAGATACGCCGCAGGATTCGACTGGGCCGGGCGCTCGGCGTGATCCTGGCTTTGATGCTCACGGCGCGCGCGGCCATTGCGAAATCCGGCAAGGTCATTTCACTCGTTCTGGCCCTGGCCTTCCTGCTCGGCGTGAATGTTTATCTCAGACAGAAAGCGATTCAGGAGTCGACTATGGGGAACGGCGCTCTGATGAGCGCGCAGGAAGAGGACTCAACAGAAAGGCCGTCAGAAACGGTTTCGACTGCGACCGATTTCGTCGAGAAGATATTTTTCAATTCAGACCGGGCGCGCAAGCGCGGAACGAATCAATGGCATATATGGATGATCAGTCCTGACGGGAGCGGGCTTGAGCAGGTTACGTCCGGCGATGTGGTGGATAAGAGTCCGGCCATCTCTCCTGACGGGACCCGGCTGGCTTTCAGTCGAAAAAAGTTCACCAGGGACCCTGAAGATATGCAGCCCTACAGCATCTGGATCAAGGATTTGATCAGCGGCGAAGAAACCCCGGTGACACTGAAGGCAGACCTGGCCGAAGACATCTACTCATCGAGTCAGCCCGCGTGGTCGCCCGACGGCACACGTATCGCCTTTGCGCGCAGCAACTTCATGGCCGAGCCTGGAAGCATCGAGCAGATGACGCAGATATGGGTCGTTGACGTTCTTCCCGCTGTCGGGTCGCCAGCGCGCATCACGGAGCAGGGGCCCCAGCGCGCCTCTCCCAGTTGGACGCCGGATGGTTTGCACATAATCTACAGGCGGCATCTGGTGATAGATCGTTACGTGGCCATCTACAGGATCAACCTCGACACGGGAATCGAAGAAGAGATTATCCCTCCCATTGGAGACGAGTACGATCCGCACTATTCGCCGGACGGAACGAAGATAGCGTGGTTCAGCTTCAGGCACTCATTAAACGGCGGAGAAATTTATGTGGCCGATGTCTCCAATCCCGGTGAGACTCAGACGAGGGTGACTCGCTACAGCGGGTGGGGAGGGTCTGCCTGGTCTCCCGACGGGAGCAGGGTCGTGGCGAGCCTGGAGAAAAGAAGGTTGACTGACAAAAGCATCGAAGCGTTCGTAGAGTGGAAGAGGCCCGTCGAAGGAGTAGGGATGGGATTGAAGGAAGCGAAGACGAAAGAGTTTCTGATCGAAGAGGATTTGTCGATGCTCATCAAATCGGCGATAGGCGAGCAGGCGGCGGCCTCTTATGCCACATGGATCATCCGATCGGCAGAGAGCAATCGCGACATCTGGATAGTGAAAGCCGACGGCAGCCTCTACCAGCAACTCACTTCCGGTCCGGCAAACGATGAGTCCCCCTGCTGGGGGCGCGTCGTGGCTGGCTATTTTAGAAGGAAGAAATGAATTGCTTGTCGAGGGCGCAGGCCAAAAGGCGCGGGCTTGATTTGCGGGAGGCCCGAAACCATATCGAATGGTTGCTCATTGATGGAGCGTGAGATCGGCGCGAGTGAAATGACCGAGCTTTTTTCCACTTCACGTCTACGCGCCTGGGCTTCGCAACCTCCCGTGCCTGCGCTTCGTTGCCATAGTAGATGACCAGTCGCCGGACGATGAGTCCAGCAATCGCGAAACTTCACAATTTCCCGAAACAGACTCCTT
>CAZPQE010000724.1:0-2235 GCA_964588615.1 uncultured Clostridia bacterium
GAGGAAGATGATTGATGCAAGGGTCAACGTGTTGAAAGCGAGCGATCCGGTTTCGCGCAATCGTTTTCCGCGCGCTCTTTTTATGCGAACGATCCACCACGCCGGGATGGAAATGACGAGCGCGACGATGAGAAAATCGCCCAGCGCGAAAGGCAGCAGGTTGGTCGTGGGAGTGATGAGCGATTGCAGGCGCGAGTAAAACCCGTTGGTGTAGAAACGCTCGATGAGGGAAGCGGGAAGCGAAAAGAGGGCGAGCGCAATGGCCAGGGTAATGGCCGATGATTTTATGGCCTGACGAAAAGAAACACTGGCTTTCATCAACCTCGAACTACAACAAAATTGTTGTACAACAAATCTGTTGTATTAAGCTTCGCGGCGGCTAGGCAGTCAAATCCCCGACCCGATGTACTTTCATCGAGTGTGAGATTGCAAGGTCTTTCAATTGACCAGCCATCACGACTACGTTTTCGCCTCGTTCGGCTATGTGGCTGCTCAACAGCGCGCAGTCGGCCCGCGCAAGAAGGTCGTCTGTATCGGGCGAGCAGTCGCCCAGAAGAAAAGGCTCGACTCCCCAGGATGCCGCAAGCTGTCGGGAAGTGCGCTCGATCATCGTGAAGGCGACTATCCGCTGACGCGGGCGCAGCGCCGCTATGCGACGGGCCATGTGTCCGCTGTGGGTGATGACGACTATCAAACGACAGGCGACTTCTTCGGCGGCATAAAGCGCAGCCTCAGCTATCGCCCGGCCGAGCGATCCTGACTGGCGGCCCATCATGGCCTGGCGCATGGCTTCCCGCGCCGGAATGTTCATAGCTTCGGTCGTCTGAATTATCCTGTCCATCATCTCCACCGATTCGACCGGGAATCGGCCTACGGCGGTCTCGCCTGAAAGCATCACTGCGTCCGATCCGTCGAGTATCGCATTCGAAACATCACTGGCCTCGGCTCGCGTAGGCCGGGGATTTTCGATCATCGATTGAAGCATCTGCGTGGCGGTGATGATGAGTTTCTGAGCGTGCAGCGCGTCGGAGATGATCTTTTTCTGAAGCACAGGAACTCGCTCGGTCGAAGTCTCCACTGCAAGGTCTCCGCGAGCTACCATCACGCCGTGGGAAGCATCGAGAATGTTCGCTATGTCATCCACAGCTTCGGGTTTTTCGATCTTGGCTATCAGCCGCCCGGAGCCGCCCATCTGTTTGATCAGATCGCGCGCCTGTTTGCAATCCGAGGCCGAGCGCACGAAGGAGAGAGCTACGAGATCGACTCCGCGCTCGATGCCGTATCTGAGGTCTTCGATGTCTTTTTCGGTGATCGAAGGGATCGAGAGCTTCGCGCCCGGAAGGTTGATGCCCTTGTGAGACGAAAGCGGGCCTCCGTAAACGACGCGGGCGACCACTTCATCTGAAACGATGTTTGTGACCTGAAGCTCCAGTTCGCCGTCGCTGATGAGTATGCGGTCGCCGGGGCTGACTTCGCGGGCCAGCAGCGGGTAATTCGAAGAGATGCGCGACGCATCGCCTTCGATCTTTTCAGAGGTTATACGCACCTCGCCGCCTGTTTCGAGACGGACGCCTTCGCCGATTGCGCCGGTGCGAATCTTGGGGCCTGAAAGATCGAGCATTATGGCAACCGACCGGTTGAGTTCGGACGCGACCCGGCGGATGCGGGCGATTACTTCGCCGTGACGCTCGCGCCTGCCGTGAGACATATTGATGCGGGCGACATCCATTCCGGCCAGCATCAGACGGCGCAACTGCTCCTCGGATTCAGAAGCGGGGCCGATTGTGGCGATTATTTTCGCTCTTCTCATGTTGTGTGATTTATGATCCTGCAAGCGCGCGGTTGACTGCTGCGTCAAGCTCGCGGGCGTGCGATGAGTTGTAGCCTACGAAATGAGCTATCGCCTGCCCGCTGCGATCGAACACGAGCGTCTGTGGAATGGCCGTCTCTTCCGCGCCAAGATAAGCGGTGAACATATCGTCGGTCGCAAGCCCTACGGTGTAATTGATGCCGAAATGATCGATCATCCGTCGAATATCTTCGGGCGATGACCTGCCCCGGTCATCGATATGCAATCCGACGACTTCCACCCCCCGCGCGCTCATCTGACCGGAGAGGCGAACAAGCTGAGGGATTTCTTCGCGGCACGGAGGACACCACGTCGCCCAGAAGTCGAGCACGACTACCTTGCCGCGCAGGCTGGAAAGTTTTATCGCGCGCCCATCGATGGTCTTG
>CAZPQE010000725.1:0-2203 GCA_964588615.1 uncultured Clostridia bacterium
TGACCTTGTGCAAGCAAGGGGATTTGCAGCCCTCACAACACGCGATGCCGGACAACTGAACAAGAGCGACCGAGAGCAGATGGATTATGCAGTCAGGGAACAGAAGACATTACTCACTCATAATCGATATGATTTCGAAAGACTCGCGCAGGAATATTTCGCTGCGGGAAAATCGCATTGCGGCATAATCATATCCGTGCGCCGCTCTCCATACGAAATAGCCAAGCGTTTACTCACGATCCTAATCAAGCGACGGCTGATGAGATGAAGGATCAGTTGCGCTATATTTGAGAGGCGAAAACATGCAACCGACGAGATCGCCAAGAGTGAAAATCTGCTGCATCGCGAGCGTCAAAGAGGCGTGGATGGCTGTGCATTTCGGCGCGTCTGCGCTTGGGCTTGTCTCTGAGATGCCCAGCGGGCCGGGCGTCATCTCCGAAGAACTCATCGCGGATATTGCCGCCGCTGTGCCGCCTTCAGTGTCTTCTTTTCTGCTGACCTCGAAACAGGACGCGACAGCGATCATCGCTCAACAGAAGCGATGTCGCGCAAACACCGTTCAGATATGCGACCGCCTTGAAAACGGCTCCTACAGCCAGTTGCGAGAAGCGATGCCTGGCATCTCCCTGGTTCAGGTCGTTCACGTCACGGGAGAAGACTCCATCGAAAGTGCGGTTTTGGCCTCGCCCTACGTCGATGCTATCCTGCTCGACTCAGGCAATCAGTCTCTGGCCGTAAAAGAACTCGGCGGAACGGGGCGCGCGCACGACTGGGATGTCAGCGCAAAAATACGCGAGGCGGTTCCGTCGCCTCTTTTTCTGGCGGGCGGACTCAGGCCCGAAAACATCGGGGAAGCCATAGAGCGCGTCCGCCCGTTCGGAGTCGATGTTTGCAGCGGCGTGCGGACTGACGGCAGACTGGATGGAAACAAACTCGCTGCATTCTTCGGCGAGATAGAACACGCGAAGCGACATATCCTATGAATATTCTTTCAAAGAGCCTTCAAAATGCCTGTAGGGGCAACCGTCTCTGGTCGCCCCTGACTGAAGTTTTATACAGACTCAATCCGGGGCGGCCACACATTCTTTTGAAAATAATCGCGATGGTTTTGCTGATGACCGTCTCCTGCCAGCCTCGACCTTCGGGCCGCGAGCAAAGATTCGATCTCAAAGGCAAGGTCGCCGATGTCGATAAAAACATCGGCATGGTGACGATCTCGCACGAAACCATCCCGAATTTCATGGAAGCGATGACGATGCCTTTCAAGCTCAAAGACGCATGGGCTTTCGACGTGCTCAAACCCGGCGACCGGGTGACGGCCACGCTCGTCGTCGATGGGGAACGCTCATGGATCGAAGGCATAGTGATCGTTCAGGAGTCGGCAGACCCGACCAGCGCGCCTGATGTCGCAGAACCCAAACCGGGCGATCAGCCGCCGGACTTCACGCTTGTGAATCAGGACGGCAAACGAATTCACCTGAAAGACTATCGCGGCAAGGTGGCGCTTTTGACCTTCATCTACACCCGCTGCCCGCTGCCTGATTATTGCCCGCTGATGACCGACAACTTCGCCGAAATTCACAAGGCCATCAAGGAGGATGCAGCTTCATTTCCGGCGACTCGATTGTTGAGCATCAGCGTAGACCCCGACTTCGACAAGCCGAAGGTATTGCGTCAATATGGCCTTGCGCATGCGGGCGAGGCCAGAGCCTTCGAGCAATGGGAATTTGCAGTCGGCACGGCTGACGAGGTTAAAAAAATCGCAACTTATTTCGGCCTTCAATACTGGAAGGACGGCGACCAGATAGTTCATTCTCTGCGCACCGCGCTCATCAACCAGGACGGAAAGCTGGTGAAACTTTATCGCGGCAACGAGTGGAAGGCGGCTGAGGTGTTGAACGATTTGAAGGAACTCAAACCCAAAACGTAACTCGGCAACCACGTTTTATACATCACAAAAAAAGTCTTTGATGTACAACAGGCTGCCAGCCTGTTGACACTCTGAAAGTATGAAAATTAAGGCCACGACAAGCTGGCAGCTTGTCGGACTTTTTCGGAGGAGCCTTCATGTCGCTGAAGGCGACGGACTGAAAGGATGAAAAACAGGTGATGACTTCTGCATAACGGACTCCAGACTCTGGACTCCAGACTTTTTTCTGAGGGGGAATGAATAATGAAGAAACTGTTTTCGATAATCGCTGTG
>CAZPQE010000726.1:0-2185 GCA_964588615.1 uncultured Clostridia bacterium
CGTCGCTGAGAGTCGACGCGCCTTCGGTGACGACCATCTCGCCGCCGCCGAGTCCATCCATCACATAATAGAAATCGCCCGACTCCTGGCCCGCGCGGATGGTGCGCATCTCGACGCGATCATTTTTGATGACGAAAACGAAGCTGATTCCGTCGCGACTCACGACCGCCGATTTTGGAACCATCACCTGATTTACGGGTTTTCCTTCTCCCGGCTGAGTGTCGGCGAGGAAGTTCACGCGGGCGTTCATCTCAGGCCGCAGTTGCTCATCCGGGTTTTCGACTTTCACCTTCACCTGCACGGTCGCTTTCGCCCGGTTGGCTTCGGGTGCAATCTCGGCGATCAGTCCCGTGTAGCGCAGGTTCGGAAACGATTCGGGAATGATCTCGGCCCGCTGCCCCATTCGGAGCCGCGCGAAATCGGTCTGGCTGATATCGAGTTCGATCTGCAAATCATCGAGGTCGGCCAAAGAGACGACAGATGTTCGCGCGCCTCCGTCGCCGAAGGCCGAGGGAGTGACCATCTCGCCCACCTCGACTATGCGTTCGAGAACCGTTCCTGAAATCGGCGCGCGAATCTCCGTACTCTCAAGCTGCGTGCGCGCGTAATCGAGCGCGGCTTTCATCTGCTGCGCCTGAGCCTCGGCGGCGCGAATCTCTTCCTGACGTGGGCCGGTTTCGGTGATGTTGCTCGACTGTCTTGCGGCTTCGAGCAGAGCCGCAGCCGTGTCGCGTTGAGCAGTCGCGCGATCAAGATCAGCTTTCGACGCGACGCCCGCGCGATGAAGCTGCTCGATTCGCTCGAAGTCTGCCTGCGCGTTTTTCAGATTGGCTTCTGCCTGAATTACAGATGCGCGGTCGCGGAGTTTCTCCTGCGGGCGCGAGCCTGCGCGCAGTTGATCGAGCCGGGCCACGGCCGCTGCCAGATTGGCCTGAGCCTGATTGACCTGCGCGATGTATTCGTTGTCTTCGAGTCTTACGAGCGGCTGTCCCTCTTTGACCTTGTCTCCCTTTTCGACGCCTATCCACTTCACCCGTCCCGTCACCTTCGACCCGACATCGATCTTGTGATGAGCGACAACGTACCCGGAGACCGTAAGCGCCGTGCTGTTTGTCGAAACCGTTCCGGCGGTTTTCACCTCCGCTGCTGAAACGGTTTTGGCCGAAGAAGAGAAGTAGTAATAGCCCGCCGCCACGAGCGCGACGATGACGGCCAGCGCCAGCATTAATTTTTTCGGAGGAGCTGCGCGCGCCTGCGGAGCGGGAGTTCTCTCTATGCGCAGGCTTCGGAGCCGCTCGTTGAGCTCCTGCTTTTCCTCTTCGCTTTTAAGATTGGTAGCCATTTGATTCCCCGTCGAAAAATAAATTCATCATGAGCGCAATGCATCGACTATCTTGAATCTCGACGCGCGTATGGACGGCAGCAGCGAGCCGAAAAGCCCTATGCCTGCGCCGAAGATCAGAGCCGATAATATCAAATCAGGAGTCACCCGGAAATTAAAGGCGATCTCGCTGAAGTTCGTAAAATTGGCCGTCCCGGTGGAGACCAGATTCAGAGGCAGAGCAAGCACGATGCCTATGGCTGCGCCGCCTACGGCCATCGCCATCGATTCCAGAACGAAAGCTGTCAGTATGCTGCGCCGCTTGAATCCCAGCACGCGGAGCGTGCCTATCTCCTTCGTCCGCCGCGCGACTGTAGCATACATCGTGTTCATTCCGGCAAAGGCGGCCCCGATGGACATAATCAGAGCGACGAACACTCCGAGTCCTTTCAACACGCCTGAAGCCGCGCCCTGCTGGTCTTCGTAAAACTGTTTTTCTGGAACGGCTTTCAACTGAAGCCGCTGGTCGTCGGAAATTCGTTTGGCCAGAGAGTCCATCTCCGACTGGTTGTTTACCCTCAGCAGCACCGAAGAGTATGAATCGCGTCGGGTGGTGCTTGCCAGCGAGTTGGCATCGACCCAGATTTCCGACTCGAAAGCCTTGCCCCCGGCGTCGAACTTGCCGACTATGGTGTAATCGGTTCCCTGAATTCGAAACCTGTCGCCGATATCGAGACCCTGAAACCGCTCTGCGATTCGCGTCGAAACTATCGCTTCGGCCAGACCCGTTTCATACATCCGGCCTGAGACGACCTTGAATCCTGAGCGCAGGCGCGTAGACATCGGGCCGACTCCCCGAATAGT
>CAZPQE010000727.1:0-2177 GCA_964588615.1 uncultured Clostridia bacterium
CTTTCTACTTACTGGCTCATTTTCTTCACTTATAGCCTCTTCGAGAATTGCTGGCCTGCTCCTCAAAATTTCGCGCTTGAATATCAGCCGAGTCCTTCGCCCCGTCACGCTGCATTCACCTCCCACAATTCCTGCGCTCAGATTGACAATACTTTGAGCCGTGTGCTAAAAGCTTGTGCGCAACATTAGGGTTTCAACCCGCAGCGTTTCTTTTTCTCAGAGCAGTCACGATCTTATTAACGTCTTTAGCGCGCGAGGAGCGTTTCTGTGTACGCTCGATTCCAGGGCCTGATATATGGCAGACGAAACGAAAGACCCGCAGTCAGACCAGACCAAAGCCGAAAACGACGTTCCGGCGGCTGCCGATAAACCCGATGCGAAAGCGGAAGCCAAGCCCGCTCCGCCCAAAGCGCCTGCTGGCCACAAGCCTGCTCCTCCGGTTAAAAAAGGCCCTTCGGTCACGTTCGAAATAGCCGATGACCCGCTCATCGACAAGATCAGAGAAAAATTCGGCGATGCCATAACGGAAGCCGTCGCTACCTTCGGCCAGCAGATCGTCCGCGTCAAAAAAGACTCGTTCATCGATTTGTGCCGCTTCTTACAGACGGATGAAGACGCGCTTTTCGATCTCTGCTCGGACCTCACCGCGCTGCACTGGCCGGAGCGCAAGGGAGAGGAATTCGATATAGTTCTCCAGCTTTACTCGACGCAAAAGAATCGCCGTCTTCGCATCAAGGTCTCGGTGGCTGAAGGAGAATCCTGCCCGACGGTCACTCGTCTGTGGTCGGGAGCCGACTGGATGGAGCGCGAAGCCTTCGATATGTTCGGAATTCATTTCGACGGACACCCCGATCTCAGAAGGATACTTCTGCCGCAGGACTGGCCGGGTCATCCGCTCCGCAAGGATTATCCGGTCGAGTACCGCGACAATGAGTGGACTGACAAACATCTGGAGTACCGCGAGGTCGATTACGACACCAGCATAATCGATGTCAGGTACGCGGAGCGCAAATGAAGAGTCACGATCAGCGGAGTTGATATGCAAGAGCAAACCACAGTCAAGCCTCATGAGACACTGCTCGACACCGAAGAGATGGTGCTCAACATGGGGCCGCAGCACCCTTCGACTCACGGTGTGCTGCGAGTGCTGCTCAAACTCGACGGCGAAACGGTCGTCGATTTGGATTGCGACATCGGCTACCTTCATCGCGGAGTCGAAAAGATCGCCGAACAGGACAACTACGCGATGATAACTCCCTACTGGGACCGGCTCGATTATGTGGCCGCCGTCTCGGGCGATCTCTGCTATGTCGAGGGCGTCGAAAAGCTCCTTCAGGTCGAAGTGCCCAAAAGGGCCGAATACCTCCGCGTGATGCTGACCGAGCTCCAACGCATCGCCTCGCATCTGCTCTGGCTTGGCACACACGCAATCGATATTGGAGCCGTAACCGTCCTGCTCTATTGCTTCCGCGAGCGCGAAGAGATTCTCAAGATATTCGAAGACTTCATAGGCGCGCGTCTAACCGCGCATGCTTTCCGCATCGGCGGCCTGTGGTGGGACGTTTACCCGGAATTCGAAAAGCGCGTGCGAGATTTCCTCAAGATTTTTCCGGGCCGCGTCGATGAGTACGAAACTCTTCTCAACACCAACCGCATCTGGCTCAGTCGCACAGTAGGCATAGGCGTGCTTCCCGCCGAAGACGCCATCAACCTGAGCCTCACCGGCCCCGTTCTTCGCGGGTCGGGAGTCAACTACGACGTGCGCAAGGCCAGTCCTTATTCAGCTTATTCGGAATTCGATTTCCAAGTGCCACTGGGCGAAAACGGCGACACCTACGACCGATACCTCATCCGCATGGAAGAGATGCGCCAGTCTGTTCGCATCATCGAGCAGGCGCTGGACGGATTGCCCGAGGGGCCGGTGATGGCTAAAGTCCCTAAGGTGATAAAGCCACCCGCAGGCGAGGTCTATCACGCGATAGAAGCTCCCAAGGGCGAGCTTGGGGTTTATCTGGTGAGCGATGGCACGGGCAAACCTTATCGCATGCGCATTCGCCCGCCTGCCTACATCAATCTGCAATCGCTCAAGCGCATGGCCATATGCCATCTGGTGGCCGACGTTGTTGCTATCATCGGCACGATTGACATCGTGCTGGGCGAAGTTGTCAGGTGAGACA
>CAZPQE010000728.1:0-2176 GCA_964588615.1 uncultured Clostridia bacterium
TCAAAGCCAACGAGCCGCACAGAGTTCAAGTCTCACAAAGAGGCTGAGTAGTTACGAACGGAAACTACTTTTTCGGCGTTGACCTGATGCATTGCCACCCCTACATCCATATCGGCGGTGGCGCGCGGGTAGCCGTGATAGCCTACGGCATAGCCTCCGATCAACAAATACTCAACCTGTTTTTCGTTCAGCAATCTCAAGAAATCTTTGAAGTCTGGGAGCAGTCGATTCGTCATAGCCGTAGATTATCTGCCTCATCATTTCAATGGCTTCGAGTCTTTCTTGCGGAGACCTGGAGAACCAGTAGTCTCTTTCGTCCGATTCATCGAACAACGAAGCCACTGACAACGCGGTCTTATCCATTCTGAGCGTTGATGACATACGACCTCAGCTTAATCGCCCGGCACTTGAGAGCCAAACATTTCGCCTCGCTCGCGCGCCTGAAGCAATGGGCGCTCAACATCAGCCACAAGCGCGATCAGGGATGAAACTATTGAGTGCGCGTGAAGCGGAAAGCTTCGCTCAACGCGCCATCAGAGTTCCGCGCCTGAATCGAAACCGTTTGCCCCGGAGCTATGCTCCTCGCAGCCTTTTTGCTCACAAGCAGACCTGACGGATTCTCGCTTCTGTTTGACGTCTTCTGCTCCTGGCCGTCTACGACGATCACTGCGCCTGCGTCGAAGCCCTCGCCTTCAACCAGCAGCTTTTTCCCTCTGATCGAAGCGCCGCTTATTTTGCCCGGCGTCGATATTCTGGCGATGAACGCATCACTCATCCCTTTGTTTGAAGCCTGAACTGGAGAGACGGTCGGGAAGTCAGCAGACTCCGAACCTCCAGCCACGTAAGCCTTGCCGAATGAATCTACAGCTATGGCAAAACCCTTGTCATTCATGCTTCCGCCCAGGTAAGTCGAAAAAGTCAGAATCGGATCGATGACGAGAGCTTTCGTCGAATCGTATTCCCCAACCCGGAAAGAAATTCCGCCCTCGGTGTCAATCTGATAGTCGGCTTCTATCTCTGTTTTCTCTCCTTCTGATTCCTGATACGCCAGCGGCTTTCGATTGCGAATCTCGCCCGACGCGGTTTTGACGACCAGTTCGCCGTAGCTTATGCGCACGTCTTTCGCCCCGTCGAATCGAAATCGTATTTCCCTGAAAACGGCTCCCGGAGCCACTATGAAGTCGTATTCCAATTCGCGCCCGCGCCCGTAGTAGACCAGATCGATGCCGCAGTAGACCTGCTCGTAGCGCACCTTCGCATAAAGCGGAACACCTGCTCTCCATCGCTCAGGGTCGCTGCCGAGAAAATAATTCGCCCTGCCCGCCATTTCTTCTGCGCCGATCATGCGCGCTTCTCCGGGCGAAATGAGATTCATCTTCACCGCGTCGCCGCCAAAAGCGAACGACGCCCCTTCATCGGTCAGGGCGATATTGCAATGCTTCGAGCGCGAGATGAATTTCGCCCGCGAATCCGCCTGCCCGCCATTGGCCTCGAAGGTCAACGGCAGATCGGCAAGCAGACTCAATGCTCTTTCTCCGGCGATGAAGGATGAATCGCGCGGCGCAGTCGGCTTTTCGGTTTTGAATGCAGGCAGAGAAAGCAGGAGCGCCAGCGCGACAAAAACTACGAGGATTTTTCTGTAGCCAACAGGGATTCTCATGGCTTTCTCCTTTTTCGCAAAACTTCCTGCTCAAAGAACAGTAAGTTGAAAACCTGCCGCAGAGAGCCTCCGCGCTCTCCTCGTCACTGCGTCGAAGCGGCGGTCACACGGACGTTGTCGAGGTAGAAGCCTTCATACTTCTTGCGCTTTTCGTCCGCGCTCGACGCTACGAACTGGAGGTTGATCCCTGCGCGGCGGTTCTCGGTAAAGCGCAGGTCGATTACTACGTGACGAAACACCGTATCCGACTGAGGCCGGATATCGAAGGCGGCGACCAGAGAAGGCTCTTCGGCAGTCGTCCGAACATTGAAGCCGAGCGCGGTCATCGTGTCCGGCCCGGAAGTCGTGCCTGTCGAGGTCGGGCCTCCCGGCGAGCCATTGAAGTAGAAGTCGAACTCAAAACGCGGCTTCGACAGGTTTCGCAAATCTATCTGCGGAGGCACGGCCACGCCGCGACTTCCAAGCGGAGTGAAAGACCTGCTCTGCTTCTGCTTTCCGAAATAAAGCGCCTGAGCG
>CAZPQE010000729.1:0-2170 GCA_964588615.1 uncultured Clostridia bacterium
CGGTCTCGATAATCCTCATCGACACGGTGATCGCATTTGGCGGAATACTGGCGCTTAGGGTTCTGCGTCGCAGCCTTTATGAGAGGTATGAAAAACAACGCCTGTCGATGCGCGCTTCCAACGGCCATAAGAAACCGGTGCTGTTGATAGGCGCGGGGCGGGCGGGAGTTCTGGCCGCCCGCGAGATACAGGGGCGCGGCGATGTGGGGCTGGATATAAAGGGATTCATCGATGACGATGAGCAAAAGCGGGGACTGGTGATTCAGGGAGTCAAGGTGCATGGCGGAACCGAGGACTTGCCTCATCTGGTGCGAGAGTTTGGAATCGATCATGTGGTCATCACCATTGCCGGAGCTTCAGGCAGCGACATTCGCCGCCTGGTGGATATCTGCGAAAAGGTTCCGGTCAAGGTGCGCATAATTCCGGGGCTGTATGAAATCCTCGAAGGCAAGGTCGAAATCAACCGCATACGCGATGTGGAAATCTCGGACCTGCTGGGCCGCGAGGCGGTCGAGCTCGAAGAGGAAAGCATGAGGGAGTTTCTGGCCGGAAAAGTCGTCATGGTGACGGGGGCGGGAGGCTCGATAGGATCAGAGCTTGCGCGGCAGGCGGCCAGATTCCAACCATCGCGGCTGCTTCTGGTCGAGCGCGCCGAGTGCGCCCTCTTCAATATCGACCGCGAACTTCGGGAAGCTGACGAGGATTTTCCGGTCATGCCGCTTGTCGCCGACGTGGGCGACGAGGCCAGAATGCGCTCGATTTTCGCTTCTTTCCATCCGCAGGTCGTCCTCCACGCCGCCGCGCACAAGCACGTGCCGATGATGGAATCCAATGCTGCTGAAGCGGTGAAGAATAACGTCCTGGCCACTCGCACGGTCGCCGGGCTTGCCGGAGAGTTCTCCGCCGAGGCGTTCGTGCTCATCTCCACAGACAAGGCCGTGCGCCCCACTTCGATCATGGGCGCGACCAAGCGCGTCGCCGAACTCATCATCCAGGGATTGGATCAGTGTTATCCCACTCGATATGTTGCGGTGCGCTTCGGCAACGTGATAGGAAGCGCAGGGTCGGTCATCCCGATTTTTCAGGAGCAGATACGAAAGGGCGGACCCATAAAGATAACTCACCCGGACATGACGCGCTATTTCATGACCATACCGGAAGCCTCTCAACTCGTCCTTCAGGCCGGAGCCCTGGGACGAGGCGGCGAAATATTCATACTCGACATGGGCAAGCCCGTGCGCATAGTCGATCTGGCCAAAGACCTCATACATTTGTCGGGTCTCAGGGTTCATGATGACATAGAGATCGTCTTCACCGGAGTGCGACCGGGCGAAAAACTCTTCGAAGAGCTTGCCATCAGCCAGGAGGGAATGACCAGGACGCGCCATCCGAAAATATTCATAGGCAAAATAGCCGCCTACCCTCAGGACGAAGTGCAACGGCTGATCGAACAGCTTTCTTTTCTCTCATCATCCGGCGATGAGCCGTCGCTGCGCCGCTTCCTCAACCTGGCATTGCCTGGAGCCAGCCTTTCAATAGAAGAGTCAACCGCGCTATTCGTCCAGTCAACAGGGTTTGAAGAAAGCGGCCTGGCGATGGAGTCTCTCAAGGAGCCGGACTCCACGCGAGTTCATTGATCGGCGTCGCAATATGAAACGAATCGATACAGCCCTGCCCGGCGTCTTTCTGATAGAACCGGTATTGCTGCCAGATGAGAGAGGATATTTTTTCGAGAGCTATCGCCGCGATCTCTATGCGCAGATGGGAATCACCGATGAATTCGTTCAGGACAACTATGTCCGTTCGGTCAGAGGAGTGGTGCGCGGATTGCACTTTCAGCATCCGCGCCCGCAGGCCAAGCTCTGCTTCGTGGCTTCGGGCGAAGTCCTCGATGTGGTGGTCGATGTGCGTCGAGGCTCGCCGCATTTCGGCAAACACATAGCCACTGTTCTTTCAGAAGAGAACCGGCTTCAGATTTATGTCCCTGCCGGTTTCGCGCACGGATACTCGGCGCTGTCGGACAAGGTGGAATTCGTTTACAAATGCTCGGATTTCTACTGCCCCCAATTCGAACGAGGCGTCCTCTGGGATGACCCGCAGATGGGCATAGACTGGCAAGTGCCGCATCCCCGGCTTTCGGATAAGGACAGGCGACACCTCAGGCTGTCGG
>CAZPQE010000730.1:0-2166 GCA_964588615.1 uncultured Clostridia bacterium
TCGATGTAGATTTCCCGCGCGGTCTGAAACCGGAAGGCGGGATTTTTTTCGAGCGCCTTGCGAAGTATGCGATCTACCTCCGGCGGGACTTCGTAGTTGAATCGCGCGATGGCTGGCGGCTCCTGATGAAGTATCTTATCGATGACCTCGGTCGAACTGTCGCCGCCAAAAGGGAGACGGGCAGCCAGCATTTCATAAAGCACGACGCCGAGAGAAAAAATATCCGTTCGATGATCGATCTGATGGCCGAGCGCCTGTTCGGGCGACATGTAAGATACAGTCCCCATCACCACGCCGGCGATCGTCTCGTGTCCGAGCATAAACGTGGGATCGTCGCTGGTGTTGCTCTCGCCAGCTCTCAACCCTCCGATGGGGCCTGTGAGCTTGACCAGTCCGAAGTCGAGCACCTTAACCAGCCCGCGATCAGTAATCATGAGGTTCGAGCTTTTGATGTCGCGGTGAACGATGCCGCCGAGGTGCGCTTCATCCAAAGCGTCGGCTACCTGCATAGCCACATCGATTGCGTCGGCAAGCGGGAGCGGGCCGCGCTCGACCCGGCGCGAGAGAAGCTCGCCTTCGACATACTCCATAACTATGAAGCTTGAGCCTTCGTGCTCGCCTATATCATAAATGGCGGCGACGTTGGGCGAACGAAGAGAGGAAGCGGCGCGCGCTTCTCTGAGGAAGCGGTCGCGGCGGTCGATGTCGTACTGATAGGAAGCGGGCAGGAACTTCAAGGCCACCCGGCGACCGAGCCGCGTGTCTTCGGCCCGGTAAACTTCGCCCATGCCGCCCGCGCCCAGCGCCTCATCGATCCGATAGTGGAGAATCTGTTGGCCTATCATAAATCGGCAGGGCCGGGTCGTGGCAGCCCCACCGATAACATTAGAGGTATATCAACTGACGCGCAAGCTTGAGCCTGTTTTTCATGGAAGATCGATCAGAAAAATCTCCGCAGAAGTCGGAGAAGTGAGATTGAGTTCCGATACTCCTTCGATGCGCGCCTGATCGCCGCGCTCAAGCCGCTGACCGTCGAGTTGCAATTCTCCATCGATGACGAACAGATAAGCTCTGCGATGCGGGCCGAGTTTATGAGCGATGTTGTCTTCCGGCCGGATCGTTGCGATGTAGATGGTCGCGTCCTGATTGATGCGGAGCGCGGACTTCACATCGCTGCCTGATGCTACGGCAAGCAGACGACCCGCTCGCTCATCGGCTGTAAATCGCTTCTGCTCGTAGGCCGGATCGAGGCCGCTCAAGGCAGGCTCAATCCATACCTGAAGCAGATGAACCGGCTTTTCATCGGATGGATTGCGTTCGGAATGTCTTATGCCTGTCCCTGCCGTCATGCGCTGCACTTCGCCTGCGCGTATGAGACCCTGCCCTCCCGTGCTGTCTTGATGCTCAAGCTCTCCTTCGATCACATAGGTGACGATTTCCATCTCTCGATGGCCGTGCATGCCGAACCCTGAATCGGGTTGAACCACGTCGTCGTTGAACACGCGAAGCGGCCCGAAGCCCATGTTCGAAGGGTCGTAGTAATGATCGAAGCTGAAATGCCATCGGGCCGACAGCCAGTCGTTTTGAAAATGATGCCTCTCATCACTCCTGATGACGCGAATAGTTTCATTATCCATAGAATGTGTTATAACACGCATTTGCTCAAGAGCCATGCGTCGGAGGATCAGACGTGGACTTCGCCGTAGGCGAGTTCGCCGGTCGATTCTCTGTACTTGATCATCACGTAGATCATCCAGGCGTAGAAGGTGAAGATGGCTCCCATGACGGCCCAACCGGGAATGGAGACTATTGCGGCGTTTTGTATCCACTCTCCAGCAGAGTGGATGAACTCGGCCTCGCTGCCTTCCGGCTGAAGGCGACGGGCAGTAGTTTTCAGAAGCCACGCTGCCAGAAGTATGAGAAACATCCAGAAGTAATTGCGGCGGAGGCGTCGAGCCATCGCTTCGCTCAGTACCATGGAAAATCGCGGCAGGCGCAGGTCTTCTCCCAACTGGCTCATCCAGTGCATAGGGTCGATCTTCTCGCGCGGCGAAAAGATGCGCGCATAGTAGTTGCGCTCGATCAAACGCACCCGGCTGCGGTAGACATGGAAGAAGCGATAGCGGCGGCTTTCTATGCTCAACAGCAGAAAGACCAGAACCATCG
>CAZPQE010000731.1:0-2160 GCA_964588615.1 uncultured Clostridia bacterium
CTCGCCAAGCTCGCTCGCAAAAGAGCAAAGCGCAAAAGTGTACGTCACCGCGTCCGCACTACTACAACAACACGAAAGCCATTAACGTTGCCGCGGTCGCCCGGCCTATTATGGCTGCGGTCGGCGGCGCGGCAGTTCCTCCCATCGAGGTCCACGACCCGCCGCGCAACACCCGGTACGAGGTATCGCCTCCGCCCCATGCACTCCCATCCACCGGCGCTCCATTATAATTTCCGTGCCAGTTGTCCATGCACCACTCCCACGCATTCCCTGCCATGTCGTATAGGCCAAAGCCGTTGGCAACTCCCAGGCTGCCCACATCTATAGTCGATCGCCGATACGTTCCTTTTGGCGCTGAACCATAAGGATGATTTCCGTCATAGTTCACAATGTCGGGCGTGATCGTTTCGCCAAACGCAAAGGGCGTCGTCGTCCCCGCACGGCAGGCATATTCCCATTCGGCTTCTGTCGGCAGGCGATAGATATTTCCTGTCTTCCTGGACAACCGCGTGCAGAATTCCATCGCTTCCCACCACGACACATTCTCAACTGGTCTGTCATTACCCTTGAAGTAGGACGGATCAGATTTCAGTTCAGTGTAATCTTTTGGCAACCCTGCGACTGCCTTCCACTGAGCCTGAGTCACCTCAAATTTGCCCATGTAAAACGACCCCACGCTGACATCATGCGGCGGGCCTTCGTCGTCACTACGATTAGCTTCATTACCGGGCGATCCCATCGTGAAAGTGCCAGCAGGTATCTCGACCATTTCGAGAGTGACACCATTGCCGAGGTCTTCGATGAGTTGTCGCGCCTGTGCCTTGCGACGCGATGTTATGTTTCCATTGGAATCCAGCGTGACTGTTTCGAATTCGAATGCTGTTCCCGGCGTCACAGGCGCTGCGATCTGTTTGTTGCGCTGCCAGGTCATCATCACAACCACGACAATGGCCATGATGACCGCTACTGCGACAGCAGCCCGTTTCCAGAGCGCGGGCGCTTTTATCTTCGCTGCTGAATCAGTCACCGACCTGAGCATTGACCCGGCAAGCTGTGAAGCAGCCGCTTTGACATTGACGGTCTGCGGCTTATCGACTCGTTCCCCCCTTCGATCCTGATCGGTCGTTTCTACTCTACGGCCCTGTGTCTCGCGGTCTTCTTCTTTCGCAGGAGCCTGCGCTGTGTGTCCCGGCGATCCGACGATCACAGTTGAGGCATCCGTCTTTTCCGGCGCGGGTGGTTTCCTGCCGCCATCGAGCATCCTTCGCATCTCACTCGCACTCGCGGGGCGATGATCAGGTTTGATCGACATAGCCTTCTTCAACACTTCTGCTATCGCCGACGGGACGCGCGGGTTCAATTCATTAGCAAGCGGCAGAGGGTCTGTCTCCTCAGTCGCTATCTCCGTCACGCGAGTCAGCGCGTCAATCGGCCTCTCACCCGTCAGCAGATGATAGAGCGTCGCCGCCAGCGAATAGAGATCGCTTCGCGGGTCTGTGCCGGTTCCTTTCATCTGCTCTATCGGCGCGTAGCTCGGTGTGTAGCCCCGCACGCTGCTTCCGGTCTTCATCTGCGACTGATGCCAGGCCGCGCCTTTCGCAAGCCCGAAATCCAACAGCACTATCCTTCCATCTTCGGTGAGCTTGATGTTTTGCGGCTTGATGTCGCGGTGAATGATGTTGCGGTTGTGAAGATACTCAAGCGCGGAGAGCAACTGGCCTGCCCACACTATCACTTCATCAGCAGAAAACGGCCCGCCTCGACGAGCGAGCATCTGCATCAGATCATCGCCCTCGATGAAATCCATCACGAGGAACTGGCCTTCGCTTTCGGTGAAGTGATCCGTCACTCTCGGCAAAAAGGGATGATTGAGGTTGGCAAGCAGCAGGGCTTCGCGCTCGAAGGCCCGGCGCAGGCTGTCGTCGGCGAAGAAACATTGTTTGAGAGCCACCGGTTTTTTGAGCCGTTCATCTCTTGCCAGATAGACCGCGCCCATCCCGCCTTCGGCAAGCAGGCGAATTACGCGGTAGCGGTTCTGCAACAAATCGCCGGGCGTGAGCATTCTCGATTCATCCTCCGGCGTGGAGTTTCGATAGAGCCGAGGTCGGACGGAATGCTAACAGCAGAGAATGTGTGATTCAAGACTGCTCGTTCGCCTGG
>CAZPQE010000732.1:0-2129 GCA_964588615.1 uncultured Clostridia bacterium
CGCTCCCTGCTTGCGACCGGCGGCGAAAACGACGGCCCCACTCGTCAGCTTGCGCGCTACATAAAAGAGACGGGCGAGCGTTATGTGCCGCAGATGAAAGTGACCATCGTCTATCGCAAAGACCGTTACCTGAGAGGAGGCGACCATTCTCCTTTTCTCGAACGAGGCTTTGCCGCTGTGCGGATGACCGAGCCTAACGAGGATTATCGCCATCAGCATCAGAACGTCCGCAAAGAAAACGGCGTGCAGTTTGGCGACCTTCCTGAGTTCGTCGATTTCAATTACGTGGCTCAGGTCGCTCGAATAAACGCCGTCTCACTGGCCGCCCTCGCGCTGGCTCCCGCCTCGCCCGCAGGAGTGGAGATGGAACAGCGACTGGAGAATGACACGACTCTTCGCTGGCAGGCGAACAAGGAACCGGACATCGCCGGATATCAAATCGTGTGGCGCGAAACGACGGCTCCCTTCTGGCAGAATAAAATCCTGGTCGGCAATGTCACGCGCTACACGTTGAAGGGAATCTCGAAGGACAATTATCTGTTCGGAGTTCAGGCAATCGATAAGGGCGGCCATGCGAGCGTGGCAGTTTATCCGAGACCTGCCAGAAGAGGGCAGTAGCATTCATCTGTCATCGCGCAGGAGGTAAGGGCCGAGGTCGCGCGCGGCTTCTTCTCCAAGCAAGCCTGTGCTGACTCGGATGCCTGCCTCGGTGAGCAGCGTTATGCCGCGCCCGTTGTTTCTGGGGTCGGGATCGAGCAGGGCTACATACACCTGGGCGATTCGGCGTTCGATCAGTGTGAGAGCGCATGATGGTGTGCGCCCGAAAAATGAGCACGGCTCCAAAGTCACAAACGCAGTCACGTCTGAAAGGAATCCATCGATTTGACGCATCGCCATAGCTTCGGCATGATCGCGGCCCGGCTCATTGGTGCAGCCGCGCGCAATGATCTGATCGTTTCTGACCAGCACGCATCCGACGGGCGGATTGGGAAGACAGCGAGGCAAAGCATTGCGCCCTTCGCGCAGGGCTTCTCTCATGAAATGTTCGAGGGCTTGGGTCATTTGCTTTTCAAATGTCTTTGAAAACCGCAATCAGCAGATCAGAGGGTTCTATTTTCCTACGCCCATGGTTATGAGCATTCCTGAGCGCATTCGATAACAGAATAGAGAGTCGCTCAGACAGCTTCGATCTTTTTACTGCGCGTTGGCTGTGGCTCAGGTGTGCTGAGAGCTTTTCCAGGATTGCCTCTGGATTCAGGTTCAGGCTGTTACGCGCTTCTCCAACCACCGCTTGAATGAACTCTGACTCTCGCTCGATGGCTTCCCCATCAGCAGATTTTCGACGCTGATATCTTCATCCAGATCGGGCCAGTGAATTCCTTCATTATCGCCGATAAAGCGCCAATTATTTCTTTCCTCCGCAGTGCCGTGCAAAAGTCGAGGATACCAGGCAAGAGGAACTGAGATCGTGCGCCCGTCAGTCAAGTCAACTGCGAGAGTATCGTCAGCCACCCTGACATCCTGCGCTTTGGCTTCAACCGTTAAAGTACTCATCCCAACTCCTTAACAAATCTTCCTGGTTCTCTTCGACGAGTTTCTGCACGCGATTGATTTCCATCCTGCTAAAGCCGCCGCTATTTTGCAATCTCGCCGGGTTCAGCCAGAACTTGGCTTTATTGTCATCTCTCTCAACGTGAACGTGCTGTGGTTCATCGCGATCACCGGCATAAAAGAAAAACCTATACGGCCCGCTTCTCAGTACAGTAGGCATTGCACTGAGACTGTAGGGGACTCAGGAGTATGAGTCAATATTCTGGACCTGCATTCTCGCCGCTTTTCAATAGCATCAACTCTTCAAATCTCGCATCCGAGCGTAGCGGATCAAGCGGGGTTCGACTTTCAGAAATACCAGAAAGCCTGCGCGCTCTTCGAATGCACAGTCGTGATCGCCCGGCGCGATTTGGTGAACTCATCAGAGGCTGACTACTTCGACAATCATTTCGCACTTAACTTCGTGTTCAGCCTCAAGCACTCGATCTATTTCATCAAGAGTGGTGGCGTGAAAATATCTCTCTCCGCATTCTGAGCAAACCTCTGCCTCCACATTTTCAACGATGCATAACTTGCCA
>CAZPQE010000733.1:0-2127 GCA_964588615.1 uncultured Clostridia bacterium
TGTGGCGAGGGTTTCCCGCATCGTCTTCGATCTTCTGCCGCAGCTTGGCTATGTGAGTGTCAACCGTCCGGGTGAGCGGGAAACTGTCATAACCCCACACTGCGTCCAGCAACTGATCGCGCGTGATGACCTCGCCCTGATGCTCTATGAAATATTTGAGCAGCTTGAACTCGCGGGGGGACATCTCCACCGCTTTGCCGCTTTTGGTCGCCTCGCACTTCCTGAAATCCAGCGTAAGATCGCCCACTTCATACACCTCGACCTTAGCGACCCTGCGAGTCGCCCTTCTCATCACCGCTTCAACCCGCGCGGCAAGCTCCATGAATGAAAACGGCTTGGTCACGTAGTCGTCCGCGCCAAGCTTCAACCCGAGCACCTTATCGATCTCCTGACCGCGCGCCGTCAGCAGGATGACCGGAATGTCGTTACCCTCGGCGCGAAGCTGCTTGCATACGTCCAGCCCGCTTACGCGCGGCAGCATCACATCGAGTATTATCAGGTCGATATCTTTTTCTGCGGCCATATCAAGCCCCGCCGCGCCATCGCGGGCCACCTTCACCGCATAGCCTTCGTACTCGAACCCATCGCGCAGAGCTACGGCCATCGCCTGATCGTCTTCGACTATCAAAACTTTCGTCATCATTTTCCTCCTCGGAAGAGGGAGCAGCAGGCTGCCAGCCTGCTGCTCCCTCCAATCTTCCTACTTCCAGGGTGTCAACAAGCTGCCAGCTTGTTGTACATCCCTGACTCATCGGGGAACAGTTTTCAGTTATTACTACTCAGTCGCGTTAGCGACGACCTGAATGTAGCCGCGTGCTTCAGCGCACGGTCGTCATGACTCGATACACCGCGCACTAAAGTACGCGGCTACGTTCAAATGCCGCTACGCGGCTGAGTAGTTCCTTTCAGTTTCTGGCGCACATCCTTATCCTCTGACAACCAGCATCTCCTCATCCGTATTTTTGCTCTCTGAAGGCGGAGGCGCCGAAGGTTGCTGTTCGGCCAGCAGGTAAATCGTGAACGTGCTTCCCACTCCCGGCTTGCTGTTGAGAGTGAGCAGCCCGCGATGAGCATCCACTATGTGCTTGACTATCGATAGCCCCAGCCCGCTTCCCTTCACGTCATGCACCAGTCCGGTGCTGACGCGATAAAACTTCTCGAATATCTTGTCGCGCTCTTCGCGCGATATGCCTATGCCGTGATCCGTTACGGCTATGGTTATGTACTCGTCGCGGCGGGCAAGCCTCACCTTGATCTCGCGCGATTGGCCCGAGTACTTGACGGCGTTGTCGAGCAGGTTCAAAAACGCGCGGGCTATCGCATCCGGGTCGATTATGGCCGGAGGCAGCGGGCAGGACGCATCCTCGAAGACTATGTTGAAGCCGTGCTGCGAGAGTTGCACATCGAACGTCCTGAGCGCGTCGGCGATCACTTCTTTCACGTCCGCTCTCTCGAACTGATAAGTCTTGCGGCCCGACTCGATGCGCGAAAAATCCAGGATGTTGTTGATGAGTTGAGTCAGCCTGCGGCTTTCCGTCTCGATGTACTCGCCGTACTCGCGGACTTTTTCTCTCTCTCTGACTCTTCCCAGGCGCAGGAATTCGGCAAACACCCTGATCGAAGCCAGCGGCGTTCGCAGTTCGTGAGAGACGTTTGACACAAAGTCGGATTTCATTTGCGACAGCTTCATCTCGCGTGAAGCCGCCCGCAGCGCCATCGCTATCCCGCCGATCAGAATCAGAGTCATCAAGACAGTGAGCGACAGGTTGAAGGTGAAGGCCCGTTGCGCCCACTGGTCTTCGGTCATTGCCCGCATTCGCATCCCTAACCGCCAGTCCTTGAAGATGAACGGAAACCCTCCGCCCACTTCATAGGGCTGCCCTTCGAAGGGCTGAGTGGCCATCATCAACCGGTCGCCGCCGTCGAGCGCGGTTATGATGGCGTCAGCGCTGTAGGCGAGGAAGCGGACGGAACCGGGACGCTCGCCCGAGAGAGCGCGCGCGAGGGTTGTCTCGGGAAACAGGGGAAGGAAGGAAGGGTCTGCGACGTCGAGGCGGACCCAGGCGGAGAGAAGGAGCGGCGAAGAGGCCGAGGGGACGGCCTCGGCGCGCCCGAGCCAGACGAAGG
>CAZPQE010000734.1:0-2125 GCA_964588615.1 uncultured Clostridia bacterium
TCTCTGGTGTCGAGGTTGACCGCCGCGTACTCGTCGCGGTCTCGATAGCGCAGGCGGTAAAACCCGGTCTCACGGGCCTCGATCATCGCTTCGCCAGTCGAAGCGGCGCGAGCGTCGAGCCTTCCTCCGGCGGGGCTGTCGATTGCCGGAAGCGATCCGTCGCGATCCGGTGCGGCTGCAAGCGCCTGCCCTATGGTGAATGAACCGGTGTCTGTCCGCCCGCCGAGGTATTCGAGCATCTGCCGGATCATCGGCAGAAACATCTGCGTGACCGGCAGGTCGTTCCATGCGGTGTCGAGCGTGGTTGTGACAAGCAACACTTTGCCGCGCCCCGCAGAGCCTTCGACTATCAGAGGCGATCCGTCATCGAGCGCAGCAAGCGTGATTGCTCCCTCGCGCGCGGTGGCCCGGTGATAACCGAATACGCGGGTCGAAGCCAGGCGGCCTCCTCGCGCAAAGGGGCTGAAGACGGGATGGTCGGCGCTGACCTGGCTCATCAATGCGTAGCTGCGAGTGTTGACTGCATCGCCCAATTGCGCGGGCGAGACGCGCTCGAAAGCTCGATTGAACTCGTCGGCGTCCGTGTGGCGGCCTGCCACAAACAGGACTCCGCCGCCGCGCTCGACGTAACTGCGAATGGCTGCGGCCAGTGGCTCGCTCACTCGCTCCGGGTCATTGACGATGACCGCGCGATAGGAATCGATTTCCGTGGGGTTGACGCTTCCCGATGTTTTGACGGCGACATCGTACTGGCTGTTTTCGCCCGCGCTCAATGCCTGACGGATGAAGAAAGTTTCGCTGCGGCCCCGCACCGGCGTTTCGATAGCGAGCACGCGGGTCTGAGAGTCGCGTCGGAGAGTGAAGAAGAATTTGTTATCGATTGCAAGCGGGTCGCTGCTCGCTTCGACCGTCGCCCGATGTGATCCCTCCGGCACGTTGAAGCCTGAGAACTCGACCGAGAGCGAAGAGGCCGGGTCGAGTTCCACTTCACGCCGCTCGACCACCAGATCGTTGAGTTTGAAATCGATGATCGCGCTGCTTCCGGCGTCCGCGCTGAAGTTGGCAACGGTGGCCACGATGCGGCCCGGATATTTCTGCTGATAGATCACCGGCTCGGCCCGCACGTCGGTGACGGCGATGTTTTTCTGATTCGGATCGGAAACGTCTTTGGGGATGAACTCGATCTGAGAAGAGAGCCTCGCCGGAGCAGCCGAGCGATTCCATCCCTGCTCCTGAAAATCTGAAATCAGATAAACCTTTTTCGCGTTTGCAGGAGCGTCTTTGAGAATCGCTTCGGCAGCCTGAATGGCCTGAAGGTAATCGGTCGAGGCAAGTCCGGGGCGAATGGAATCGAGAAGCGACAGGGCTTCAGCGCGACTCGATTTGAGCGGCATCACCGTTTCGTAGTTCTGGGCGAAAGAGACGAGGGCGATCTTTTCATCCGCCGTTGAAGAGTTGATTATATCGCGGGCCGCGCGCGCGGCGCGGTCGAAGACGCCGGGATAGCGCATGCTGTATGAAGTATCGAGGAGTATGACCGAGTTTGCGCCCGCGCCTGTGGCAGCGAGCGGATTGTTTTGAGTGAAGTAGGGGCGGGCGAAAGCCAAAGCGAGCAGAAGCAGAGCGAGGCATCGCATCAGGAGGAGGAGGAGATTTCGCAGATGGCGTTTGCGAATGGTTTTCTGTTCGATGCGGCGGAGGAACATCAGCGAGGCGAAAGGAACTCTGACGGCTCGCGTGCGACGGACGAGATGAATCAGCAGGGGAACGGTTGCGGCAACGGCCCCCAGCAAGAATATAGGACTTAGGAACGACATAATGAAACGCGGCTGACGAGCGCCTCCGAATTGACGAACGCAACACCCGAATATTATTGCAGGCCCGTGCCTGCCTCATCCACTGTGTTGAAATCGTTTCGCGCGACTGCGGAAACTATAACAAAGCATCGCGCGCGGGCGAAAGTCTGCGGGCGGAAAGTCGATGCAGGCATCCCCGCTTTTTTCTCACTTGATCGAGATGATCTGTCCGCTGACGATGCTACGGAGTTCGGCGGCGGTGAGGCGGAACGCGGCGAAGGGAGTGCCAGCCGCCGCCCACAGTTCTTAGAAGTCGAAGAGGGTTTCAT
>CAZPQE010000735.1:0-2109 GCA_964588615.1 uncultured Clostridia bacterium
GATCAACGAGACGGAACACGCTTCGCTCTACAATCTGCCGACCGATGGTATTGATCTAATCATACACACCGGCTTCGGGATCAAAGGGCGCAACGTCATAAACATCAGGTCGTCAGATATCGTGATAATCCTGGGCGGCGCGATGGGAACTCTCAACGAGTTCACGATAGCCTTCGATGAAGGCAAGATCATAGGCGTACTTTCAGGAAGCGGAGGAGTGGCAGACCATATCGGCGAGATAATAGAGTTGGCAAAGAAGCCGACGCGGGCGAAAGTGATTTATGGCGACTCGCCCGTCCTTCTGCTTGGTGACTGCATCCGCGCGTTTGAAGAGAGAGGAAATCAGGACGAGATTTTCGGCGTGCTCCAGTAGCGGTTTTCGTAGTAACGCCTGACGCCCCGTATGCCTTCATCGAAGGCTTCCTTGACAGCCTTTTCATCCTGCAGGTTCGATGTTACGGCCAGCTTTCCGTCATCTCCGGGCCTGATGGTGAGAGCGACATCAGGCGTCATCATCTCGATGGTTCCGGCCCACTTCATTTGATCGAGTACCAGCACGAAGCCGTTTCCGCCGAAGGCGAAGACCTCATCGTCGCCCGCCTTCACAAAAGACTTTCCATGCTCGGCCCATAACCAATCGATGAGTTCAGCCAGATTCTTAAGCTGCTCGCTGTAATACCCTGTGAATTTAGTCTCAGCCGCTTCTGTGGTCATCTCGTCTTCCTCGATTTTCAACCGGGCGACCGCCCGGTTTCAATAGACCGTTCAACCCCGGCCTTCCCAGCCTATCTGTTTGAGCCTTCCGTCTTCGACTATGGTCGGGACAGTCGGGTCTCCATTGGTGAAGGAAAACATCTCCCGGCGATAAGCGAGGTCATCCTGCGCGTTCCTGTCTTCGAACTTGATGCCTTGTTTGCTGTAGTACTCGCGCGCTTTGGCGCAATAGGGGCAGTCGGGTTTGGTGTACAAAACGATTTCCAAAGCTTCTCTCACTCCTGACACTTCAAGATGATTCGAACTTCAGCGACCAGTCTAGCAAAGCGGTAACGAACTGCCAAGCAGCCCTTCCGCAAAAAAATCAGGGCCAGCGGGCCCTGATTTGGAATTCGGCATTGAGAGACATCTTTCATTTCTCGCCCATCTGCTGTCGGGCAAGAGACGCCTCGTTGCTTTTCGGAAAGAGTTTGATGATAGCCTGAAACTCGGCTCTGGCCGCTTCCGTCTGACCCAGTTCCATCAACGCAAGCCCTTTCTTGTACCGCGCTCCGGGAACCTTGTCGCCTTTGGGGAACATCGCGCTCACTTTATCGAATTCGGCTATAGCCTCGTTGAACTGCTTTCTGGCCATGCGGCATTCGCCAATCCAGTATTGAGCGTTGTCAGCCATTTCGCTTGCGGGATAAGTCTCGACGTACTGATTGAACTCGCTAATGGCCAGATCATAATTGCCCCGGCTGTAATCGCCGTAGGCGGCGGCGAAGAGTTGATCGGGATTGCCCGGAGTGATTTCTGTGAAGGTCGGAAGTTTGGGGAGGTTCTCGACCATCTTTTTGATCTCGGCCAGTTGAGTCGAAAGCCGGTCAATTCGCTGGTTGACCGATCCAATGCGTTCGCCGAGTCCGTTGACTTCGTTTATGGCGCTGTTGGACCCTTCCGCTATTCGACTCTGAGCCTGGCGAATGGCGTTGACGTTATCGATTATCTGAGTCAGCAGCGCGCTCATCTGTCCGCTGTTACGGTCTGCCGACTCCTGCATCGCGCGCACCTGGCGCTCAAGGACGACGACTTCGTTCTTGAGTTCATCGAACGCCACTTTGAATTGAGCGTACACGTCCTTGTCTTTCTGAACCCCGACGCCCGGCGCGCTCAACGCAAACAGAAGCAACGCTCCGAGGGCAAGCGATGCACGATTTCCGATTGACATGTCTACCTCCTTTAGCGGGAGAGATCAGATGTCAGCAGGGCCGCCTGGTCAACTGCTGACATCTATGCTCTAAAATCTGCCGCTGATATCTGACTGCGCGTTCCTATTTCAAATCGAATATCAGTTGAATGGGTTCGGGATTGCGCCCGCCGCTGACGTAAACGAACTCATCCCTGCTGTCGAAG
>CAZPQE010000736.1:0-2093 GCA_964588615.1 uncultured Clostridia bacterium
ATTTAACCTGCTTTGCCTGCGCCGTTGCTGATGCAGTAGAGATTTTTCTCTCCTCGAATATAAATCTTTCCGTTGGCAATGGCGGGAGAATTGTAGATCGGCTCGCCAAGCGAATTCGTATTAAGGATTTCGTGCGAAGGTCCGGCTTTCACGAAAAACGTGTCGCCGTCCTCGCTGCTCAACAAAATGTTGCCGTCGAAAGCGACAGGCGAAGCCATGAAAGATGCGGGGATGGGAACGCGCCCGCCTTCGTATTTCATTGTGCCCGTCCGCGCATCGAGGCAGGTGAGTATGCCTTTGTCGCTGATGAGATAAACATAATCGCCGTAGAGAATCGGCGAAGCTACGTAGGCCGTCCCTTTTTCATATTTCCACATGATGGAAGGAGTATTGGTCAGATCGCCAGAGCCGCCGAGCTTGACAGCGAAGGTGCGCTTGGCCGGAAAGCCCGCGCTGACGACGATGAAATCCTTTCCGACCATCGGCGTGTGAATGGCGTTGCTTTCTACGCCCTTGCATCGCCAGAGTTCTTTTCCCGTAGCCGGATCGTAAGAGATGATCCATTCATTGCCGTTGGTTATCATCTCGGCGCGGGCAGCGGTTCTTGCGATGACCGGAGTCGACCAGCTTACCTGAACCGCGCGTTTCTGACGCCAGACTTCCTTGCCGGTCTTGGAGTCGAAAGCGACGATGAAGGAAGTGTCGCCGAGGTCCTGGTCGGCCTGGATGATTATGAGGTTTTCGTAAAGCACGGGCGACGTGCCGACTCCCATACCGAGCGTCGGGACTCCTCCGATGGATTTGTTCCAGACCTGATTGCCCTTGAGGTCGTAGCAGTAGAGACCTTCGGATCCGAAATAAGCCCACACGTAGCGGCCATCGGTGACGGGCGTGGGCGCGGCATAAGAGCTCTTGCGGTGACGGTGATCGAATACTTTTCCTTCGTAGGCGATCTTCTCCCACAACACTTTTCCGGTTTCGCTGTCGAGGCACATCACTTTGAAGGTGTGGTGGCGATCGGAGCCGACCCAGTCGGGATGCTTGAACTCTTTGCCTTCGATTGTGTGCGTGACCGCCTTCTGACCTGCTATCGCATCTCCTTCGATAGCGGTCGTCAGAAAGAGGTATTTGCCCCAGATGATGGGTTGAGATTGACCTCTACCGGGGACAGGGGTTTTCCATTTGATGTTTTTGGTTGCGCTCCACTCAGTGGGGAGGTTTTTTTCTGCGGAGACGCCCTGGCCGTCCGGGCCCCGCCACTGCGCCCAGTTCGATCCTTTGCCTGTCGCAAACGCAGAGACGACTGCGAAGAGAAGCGCGATGAGACAAAGGGCGGACTTTCTCCTCAAGCGACTGAAACACTGATTCATTGATTCCTCCAGGCTTCTTGATTCACTGGGAACTGCTGCCCCGGTTCGTCGAAACGAAGCACGAAATTGAAGCTTATGTGCTCAGAAACAGTCCGTCAATGCAGGGGCGAAGTCGATAAGCCCCTGAGACGGTGAAAGCTGGCAGCGAAATACTCGTCAGCAATGACTCTCTAACCGCGATTGATAACTATTCTCAAGGCGGCCTGTTTGAGCGCCTGACAGACGCCGCCGCTTTTGGCTATCTGTCGAATCTCAGGTTCGGGCAGCGTGGGCAGCAGCTTGATGGCAAGAGGCGTGGGAGTGCGCGGATTGTTTACTATCGCCGAGCGTATCTCCTGATTAGATGACCATTGAGTCGTTTTGGCGATCAGGTCTGCGACCGCTGCCGAAATCGATGTGGAGCGCGCTATGCGCAACACTTCCTCAGTCGTGATGCGCGGGTTTTTGAGCAGGTAATAAAGAATCTGCGAGTCGTTGTCCTGCGCAAGAGCCGTTCTTTCGCTGCGGTCGGCTTTTGCCGCGAGTATGATTTTTTCGGCATGCGAGAGCGCGCGAATGCGATCCCATACGCTGATGTTTTTTGCAGTGTCCTGCTTCGGGGCAGTGACGAGCTTTGAGAGAACCTCGTCAGGGTCTCCCTCAATCGAAACGGCGAAGGCGGCGTCGAAGAGCCGCACGACCATAGCCTGCACAGTCGCCTCGCCCGCGCCTGCAAGTTTCAAT
>CAZPQE010000737.1:0-2093 GCA_964588615.1 uncultured Clostridia bacterium
ACGGATTGCAGTATGAAGCGCCGACGGTCTTCGACAATCTCATTCACAAAAAGCAGATGCCTGTAACCATTGGCGTATTCGTGATGCACGGGCGGGTGACGGCTGCCGACAGCAATGCGGCGCTCGACCGATTCAACCGCAGCTTCGAATACGACGGGCTTGGAGACAACTACGTCCGCTTTCTGATCGAAGAACTGTTGCCCGAAGTCGAAGCCAAAAAGACATCGGATGGGCGGGCGATCCGACTTTCCAAAAGCGGCAACGATCGCGCTATCGGCGGGGCGAGCAGCGGCGCGATATGCGCTTTTACGGCGGCCTGGGAGCGGCCCGATGCATTCTCTCGCGTGTTCAGCGCCATAGGCACTTATGTGGGATTGCGCGGCGGCGACCGTTACCCGACGCTCATACGCAAATACGAACCGAAACCCATCCGCATCTTTTTGCAGGACGGCTCAAACGACCTCAACATCTATGCGGGCGACTGGTGGATGGCCAATCAGACGATGGAACGCGCGCTTATATTCGCTGGCTACGAAGTGCAGCACGTCTGGGGCGAAGGGGCGCACAACGGCAGACACGCAACCGCCATCTTTCCCGATGCCATGCGCTGGCTGTGGAAAGACTACCCTCAGCCTGTCAAAGCGGGGCAATCGAAGAACAACACGCTCGACGCGATTCTCGCTCCCGGAGAAAACTGGCAACTGGTGAGCGAAGGCTACCGCTTCACCGAAGGCGCGGCGGTCAACGCTCGCGGCGAAGTGTTTTTCAACGACGTGGTGACAGGCCGGACTTACAAAGTCGGGCTTGACGGCAAAGTGAGCGAGGTCTTCGCCAATTCGAAGAAGAGAGACGGTCAGACCTTCGGACCTGACGGCAGGCTTTATATGGCATCGGGCGATAAGATAATCGCCTACGACGCGAGCGACAAAGAGACGATCATCGCCGAGGGCTTCGTCGGCAACGACATCGCTGTGGCTCACAATGGAAATATCTATGTCACCAATCCGCCATCGGGCAACACCAATGATCCGAGCAAAGTCTGGCTCATCAAACCGAGCGGTGAAAAAGTGGTTGTTGATACAGGTTTGAGATTCGCCAATGGCATCGCGTTATCGCCGGATCAGACGTTGCTCTACGTGACCGATTTTCGCTCGCACTGGATTTACAGCTATGCCATACAATCTGACGGGACTCTGCAGCACAAGCAGCGATACTACTGGCTGCACATACCGGATAGCTCTGATCAGAGCAGCGCCGATGGCATTCGCGCAGACCGCGATGGGAGGCTTTATGTTGCGACGGCTTTAGGCGTTCAGGTCTGCGATCAGGCAGGCAGGGTGCAGTGCATACTGCCGACGCCCAACGGCAGAGTCTCGAACCTCTGTTTTGGCGGCGAAAACTTCGACACGCTTTTCGCCACCTGCGGCGACAAGGTTTACAAACGCAAGATGAAGGTCAAAGGCGCGCAGTCGTGGGCAGCGCCGATTAAACCTGCTGCTCCCAGGCTGTGATCGCAGAAGGGAGCGTAGCGGTTCATCGCTGGATTGAATGAGCTTTCGAGCAGGCTCAACCTGCTGATCAGCACACGCTTGAAAACATTACCACTGAGGTCATCGAGATTGATGAACTTCACTCTTTTGCTGGAACCGAAGCGGAAATGAAAATCATACCAGCGAAGGTTATCATTGAGGCTCTCCATTCACACTCCCGCGAACTCAAACTCAGTACACCCTGTCGCCTTCACAACCCTGAAAGGGCAATGCCATTAAGTTAAGGGGGCGGCTTGAAGGTGTCAGTAGCCCGCGCGTCAGAAAGGGCTTGATTCTACTGGCCTCACGGTCAGGCTACTGACACGCAGCTTAACTTATCGCGGCATTCAGATGTGTGATAAGGAAACTCTCTCATTAACACCGCGATTGATCGCGGTGAATACAGCGCGCAAAGGAAGAGGAACTGTTTTAACAGTTTCCTTTGTTTTCGCCTGCGACGGGAGGGCGCAAGCAGTTTCATCACAGGGTCAACAGCGTATGTGTATGAGCCTGGTTCGTAGACACTTTTTTAACAAGCGATTGATAGTGCATACACCACTACCT
>CAZPQE010000738.1:0-2089 GCA_964588615.1 uncultured Clostridia bacterium
CTTTTCGCTTCAGCCAGAAGTTCCGACGCAGGGACGACCTTGTGAACGATTCCGAGTTCCTCAGCCCTGGCCGGTTTGACGTGCGTGCCTTGAAGCATCAGAGGCAAAGCGGCCTTCACGCCTATGAGGCGCGGCAATCGCTGAGTACCGCCTCCTCCGGGAAGCAATCCGACCAGAACTTCAGGCAATCCGAGCGAGCCAGCTTCCGCGTCGGCTGCCACGCGATAGTGACAGGCAAGACAGATTTCCAGCCCTCCGCCGAGGGCCGTTCCGTTGATAGCGGCGACGAAAGGTTTGCCGCAGGTCTCCATACGTCGCAGCAGGTGGTTGAAAGCCATCGAGCCTTTGAAGAGCGTTTCGGCGTCCGCGCCCTTGAAGAGGTTTTCGATTCCTTTCAGATCGGCTCCGGCCATAAACGAAGGTTTGCCTGAAGTGATGATCGCTCCTTTGACGCCTGCATCCGAAGCGACTCTTTCAACCATCCCGCCGAGTTGTTCTATGAACTCAGGCGTGATGACATTCATCGGGCGGTCTTTCAAATCGATGGTGAGCGTGGCGATCCCATCGCCGTCAACATTGTAAGTTATAAGTTCAGTCATGATTTGTCCTTTGTCCCTTGTCCCTTGTCCCTTGTCATTTGTCTTTTGTTTCGACGGCTCCATTTTTCGTCGCGACCCGGCAAGTCGAACAATTGACCGATGACTGAGGACGAATGACCGATGACCGCTAAACGATTTCGATTATCGTAGCCGTTCCCATGCCAACGCCTACGCACAGCGTAACGAGGCCGGTGTTGAGATTGCGGCGTTCGAGTTCGTCAAGCAGCGTGCCGAAAACCATAGCTCCGGTGGCGCCCAGCGGATGGCCCATGGCGATAGCCCCGCCGTTGACGTTTATCTGCTCGTGCGGGATATCGAATATCTGCATGTAGCGCAGCACGACGGAGGCGAACGCTACGTTGAGCTCGAAGAGATCGATATCTTTGAGAGTCATCCCGGCCTTGCGCAGAGCTTTTTCGCTTGCGGGCGCGGGGCCTGTGAGCATGATGGTAGGCTCGGAGCCTACGGAGGCGAAAGACACTATGCGCGCTCGCGGTTTGAGGCCCAGCTTCTCCCCAATCTCCTTGTTGCCGATGAGCACTGCGGCTGCGCCATCGACTATGCCCGAGGAATTGCCTGCGGTGTGGACGTGATTGATGCGCTCGACTTCCGGGTAGCGTTGAATGGCTACCGAGTCAAAACCCGCCTGTTCGCCCGCCAGTACGAAAGACGGCTGAAGCTGCGCGAGGTCTTCGACCGTAGTTCCCGGTCGAAGGTGTTCGTCGCGGTCGAGCAGCGTAAGCCCCAGTTGATCTTTCACCGGGATGACCGAGCGCGAGAAGTGGCAGTTATCCCATGCGTAGGCGGCGCGGCGTTGGCTCTCGGCGGCGTAGCCATCAACATCTGCGCGAGAGAAACCGTATTTGGTGGCGATCAGGTCGGCCCCGATGCCCTGCGGCGCGAAGTAGGTGCTGAAGGCCACCTGCGGATCCATGGCCCAGGCGCCTCCGTCCGAACCCATCGGCACGCGCGACATGCACTCCACTCCGCCAGCTACCACCAGATCGCTCAGGCCCGACATAACCTGAGCGGCTGCGGTGTTGATGGCTTCCAGGCCCGAAGCGCAAAAGCGATTGAGTTGTTTGCCCGGCACGCTTTGAGCGTAGCGGGCCGTAAGCACGGCGACGCGGGCTATGTCGGCGCCCTGTTCGCCGACGGGAGTGACACAGCCCATCACAACATCGTCGACATAAGATGTATCCAGATTATTGCGGTCGCGCAGAGCTTCGAGCGTTTGTGTGAGAAGTCTTATGGGCGTGACTTCGTGGAGGGAGCCGTTTTTCTTCCCGCGCCCGCGAGGAGTGCGGAGGTGATCGTAGATATAAGCATCCGTCATGGCGTTATCCTCGTTATTGAAAAAGTGTCTGATCTGAACTGTGCATTATGCCTGATGCGCTGAAGGTTTGGCTATCGGCAGCATAGGGGCGCGATTGGAAAGGGTGCGATTCAAAGTGCGACACAATGGGCCGGACGAGGGTAATATGAGCCAG
>CAZPQE010000739.1:0-2082 GCA_964588615.1 uncultured Clostridia bacterium
GTTGAGAAAGTCTCTGTGAATGACAGCCGGATCGAGGTCGCCTTTATCTATTCCGGTGTCGGCCACGTCGACCAGAAAATCAGGGGTCGAGGTTATGCCCTTGCTTCGAAGCCAGTTGAGATAGCCGGGAGGACTGAGTTGAGCGCCGGTGAAGCCTCCGCTTGAGATGAGGCCCTGTCGCTCGTCTAAGAGTTCAGGCGTAGTGTAGGGTTCGATCCATACCACATCGCTCATCCGCGCTATCTCATCTATGCGCGATGAAGGAACCCTCAACCGAATGTTGGTGAACGCGAGCACATTCGAAGGGCCGGAGATGAGCGGCTCATCAGAAAACTGCGCGATGCGATAGATGTCGTCCGCCGCGCGGCTGGAGCGGGCAAGCTGAACGGTCACGGCGATTGTCTGCCCGGAGTCGAGCGTGATTTCAGGCGCGATCTTGTAGGCGGGTTTGTAGAGACCCGCGAATTGAACGAAGCGGGACTTGAGGCCGGCGATGTTGTCGATCCCCGTTTTGCTTGCGCGAACCAGATAGGCGTTGTTGGGAACGTAGCCGAGGATATCGGCGCTCTTTTTTATCTCGTCGAACCATTCTTCTTTCACCGGCCCGACCGCCTGAACCAGGTAGAGTTGCTCGTCAGAGGGCTCAGGCTCGTCGAATGCCTTGAGGAAACGAGGCTCCTGCTGAGTGGTGTCGAATATGCCCGCGCGCAGAAGCAATACGTTGAAATCATCGCGGACTGCGGTAGCGGCATCGGCGGTCAGCAACGCGAGCGCGGAGTCCGGCGCGCTGAGAAGAGCGAACGCCCCGTAGTCTTCGATCACCGCGCCTCCTGCCGACAGAATGCGGTCGCGCAGTTGATGCTCATCAGCGTAAACCATCGCCTTGTGAAATGACGCGCGGCTGCGATAGGAAGAGTCAATTACGGGTTTCTTCTTTTGAATTTTTGAAGAGTCGGACTGAGCGGGAAGAAGCCCGATCATTGCGATTGCCAGAAGGAGAATTGCGAAGGAGGAAATGCGAAAGATGAATCGCCTCATGTGATGCCTGCTCCGGGTAGCGCAAACCTGTAGGCGCAATCCTGATCGAGCCGTATTCATTCGGATTGCCGGTTTGCCGGCCTGAATGGGGGACGCGCGTCAAGGGGCATATCAAGACGACAGACGTTACGACCTGCGCCGATGGTAAGAGATGAAGGCATTCGAGTCAATACTTTTTCCTGGCGAGGTCTCGGAGAGACAGGGAAGAATAGCTCATTCCTTATTTGCGATTCCTTTTTCCTTTGTCTGGCAGGTGTGTTTGGGCAGCCATCCCCTTACTGCTCGTCAACGGCTTGCTCAATTTTTAGTGTATTACGAAGATCTCGTAAACCGTCGATGACGCTTTCTTTCCTTTTATTGTGTGCGTGTGAGAAGTCTTCACCGAATGCGATAATAGCTTCTTCGATCTTACGCTTTTCTCTGACGACTTTGCTTATATCATAGCCCAGCCTATCACGAATTTTTTGACCCTCGATGTAAAATTCGTCGGACACAATCAAGCGATTGTGCCTCATAAAGGTTGTTTCCACGAATTGGATGCGCGGGTTGTTTATGATCTCCGGGTCCGTCATCCATTCAAGCAGAGAATCGATGCAAACCCCCATATACGGAAGGATGAAATTGCGCGGAGGGTTGATTATGAGTTGAAAGGAGGTTCGCTCTTGTTTCACAATTTGATTTAACAGCGATTTTTGTTTTACGAGAAGATCAACTAAATCTTGAGACTCGGGTTTGAACTTACTTGTTATTCCGAAAGTAGAGAGAGAAGCTTGTTCGTAGATCTTATGAGGCCGCTGGCCGTCCTCCAGGAGTTTGTCAATCTCATCAATCATAAATTCTGCTCTCGGCACTATACCCCTGATTTCGTCCCGTGGATCAGTTTTGCTCCACCCCTTCCGATGCATAATATAGACATTCAACCTGAGGTCATGTTTCGCAGTGATTTCATAGGGTCCTGTGAATACAGCGGGATCTGTTGCTGAGAAGGGTGTAGTGGACCCGTAAAACTGGACAGATTTGGAGAGCAGTCAGTAGAGTCCAGGA
>CAZPQE010000740.1:0-2077 GCA_964588615.1 uncultured Clostridia bacterium
TATTGAACGCAGTATTCGCGCGGATAGAAATTTCCGTGCAAACGATTTTTGAATTCAAGTTTATGCTCTTCGAAAATCATCTGGATGATTTCTGGGACGGTCTTGTTTTGAAATATGCGGCAATCGCTCGTCCGGGTGAGCATCCACAGGTGCGGAAACAAAATGGCGTGGTAGTGAGCGAATATCCTGGGCGTCGTTCCGCCTTCGAGCGGGGTCGAGCCGGATTGAGAAAAGGCGCTGATGATGCCGTTGAAGTATCGCTCGGATCGATCAGGCAGCACTATTTTCACAGTCGCCTTTTTGCCAGTGATCGCGTCGAATGAGATAGAGCGGTTCTCCGAGTGCATATACAAATCGAAGCGAAACAGCCGCGATATGCCTTCTTCGCCGGAGAACCGCTGCAACAGCAAAACGTCTTTGCCGAGCGGCGTCATCACCTGAAGCAATCGATTGTCCTGCGTGTACTCGCTCATGCTACCACCGCCCGCGAATCGTAGAGAAGATCGCCGACCCGAACTGACTGTCGAGTTTTCCTCCCACATCCATGTTGAATGGGATGCCTTTGATGTTGCCTCTCAGCCCGATGCCGAGAGAGCCGCCCACGGGTCTTGAGTTCGAGAGTTGAACTCGGCCTGCCAGATCGAGTCGCACTCCGCTGTGAGTGAACTCGATGCCAAGCCCTAACTGGACGGGCGCGATTTTCATGTTCTTCGGATCGTAAGAACTCTCGAACCTCGTCACCGCTTTGCCGAACGGAATGATGATCCGGCCTCCGGCTGAGGCGACGTTGACCGAAGTATCCAGGGCGTGACCTGCAAGGGTTATCTCCGTCCTGATTTGTTTGAAGTCAGCCGACACGCTCAATTCCATTTGAAACTCGCGCTTCGATGGCACGAACCTGAACCCTCCGGCTGAGACTTCGATGGAGCCGATGGGTTTGGATATGAATTTCCTGTTCTCCATCAATTTCGTGAACGGCTCTGTCACTGAGTCGCCCGCGCGAGTGACGTACATTCCGACTGCTCCGGCCAGAACCAGCCCTGCCGCAAGGATGTAGATGGTCTTCTTGTTTTGATCGAACCAGATTCCGGTCGGGCTGCAGCGGAGCGCATCGACCACGCCCTCGGCGCTTTTTTTGAGTCGCAGATATTGAGGGCTTTTCTTTACCTGATTGAACACGTCCTGCCCGACAGCAGCCGCGCTTTTGCTGATGAGCGCGATGGCGAGTTTTTTGGCCTCTTCGCCCGAAAATGTAACGGGTGTGTTCTGCACTCTGTCCCGCGCATGCTCCTGGAGAGCTTTCCTGATTTCGTTCTGCACCTCTTCGGATTTCAGAGCATCGATCAAAAGGGCATCGATATCTTTAGCGATATCCCCTGCAAATTTGATCCCCAGCACCAGAGCATCCTGGGCCGCGCCGGGAAAGTCCGCGCATTTTCCTGAGTTCGACATCCTGGCTCCAATCTCTCGAATGACTGGTTTAGTAAACAGCCTCCTCTGAGGCTTCGAATCTTTGCGTGTAATCGAGCCGGTTGAACCCCTGACGGTTTATGTACCCCTGGACATCGGAAGTTACTTCGCGCGTCATGGCATCGACGACGTAAACATTCCCTCTGATATTGGCCAGTACGAAATAGTGATTGCGAGTGTAGGGCGAGTCTCGCGGGCGAGTCCCTCTGACTACGACGTGGTGATTCGCCCCCATGGTGCGAACATGGTTTATGAGTTGCTCCCGTTGTATCCTTCGCCAGTTGGCAGTCATCGAAAATCTGCCTGAGAAGGTCATCGGCACAGCGACGACCTCTCCTGTGTTCAGATAATCATCAACCGCATCAGCCGTCATAGGACAATCCGGAATTGCCATGTGCGGATAGAGTCGCTCAAGTATCTCTCTGCCTCTCGCTCCGAGCAAATCATCATACTGGCCCATATTCGCTTACCTCCTCAGAAAAGGTACAGCAGGCTGGCAGCCTGCTGGTTCTTCAAATTTTCATCCTTTCAGGGAGTCGCGCAGCGACATGAAGGCTCCTCAGAAAAGGTACAGCAGGCTGCCAGCCTGCTGGTTCTTCAAATTTTC
>CAZPQE010000741.1:0-2076 GCA_964588615.1 uncultured Clostridia bacterium
ACGCTCAATCCCATGCAGTCGAGCGATGAGGCGAAAAATGCCGCGGGAATCGCTGCAAGAAAGAATGCGCGTTCTTTGGCCGAACCCGTCTCCTGCAAAGGTCGCCTGAAAATATTTGCCGAGGCGACAGATATTGTCGCTGCAACAAGGCACACGAATGGAATCGATAGAAGGAGGCTCATCTCCGCGATGAAATCCAGGGCGAAGCGCCCAAGCAAGGCGGCCATCACCGTGAGCGCCAGGAGGAGCAAAAACTGTTGAGGTTTGCCGAAACTCATCGATAATAATCCCTGGGAACACTTATGACCACAGAGGGAAAATCGAAAGCTCTTCGAGCGGCGGTGACGCTGTCGGCATTCATCGCAGGCCCGCTACTGGGCATCGCGCTCGCCCGGTTGCTTGCGCCGTCCTCCGACCTGTCATCGGTGGTGTCGTTGCTGGCCTTTCCGCTGGCCTTTTTTATTGGAATGCAGTTGTGGCTGGGAATGCTCATCATTGCCGCGCTCGCTTCGCTCGTCAGGATGCTGTTTAGGCGCGGCAAAGGGACGACGGGCGAAAGAACTCGCAATCTCGAAGTCCCTCCCGGCTCTTTCGTTTTCGTGCCCACGGCTTTCCTGCTGGCCGCCGCCGCAGGACTCATCACCGGCATCCTCTCGCGCGAAAGCAGCTTCATCCTTTGCCTGACTACCTACAGCACAGCGGGACTCCTGTTCGGAGTGACCCTCTGGCAACTGGCCCTGAGAGGACTGCTAGCGCTTCTCGAAGAAGCCTGATGGGGCCATTCACTCGATATTCCGCTTGAACCATTCGACGGTGCGTCTGAGGCCCTCGTCGAAATCGACTGTGACCCGGTAGCCGAGCGCGCGGCTGGCTTTTTCAATCGAAGCCTGCGAATCGCGCACGTCTCCAGCCCGCGGCGCGATGTGCTCAGGCTCGATATGGCTGCCGAGTATTTTTTTCATGCGGTCGAGCAAATCGAGCAGCGTGTAGCGGCCTCCGCAGGCCACGTTGAGATACTGCCCCGTCGCTCCCTCGGCTTCCGCAGCCGCGAGGTTCGCTTCGACCACGTTATCTACATAAGTGAAATCTCTCGATTGCATCCCGTCGCCGTAAATCACAGGTCGTTTTCCGCCCAGCAGCGCAGTGATGAATCGAGGTATGACCGCAGCATACTGAGACTCAGGGTCCTGGCGCGGGCCGAAGATATTGAAGTAGCGAAGAGCGACTGCTTCGAATCCATAGCAGTGTTTGAATATGCTGATGTAATGCTCGCCCGCAAGCTTCGACAGCGCATAAGGCGAAAGCGGCTGCGGCGTAATTCCCTCGTGCTTGGGAAGCTCTGCCGTTTCACCATAGACCGATGAGCTTGAAGCATAGACAACTCTTTTCACCCCGGCATCGCGCGCCGCAAGCAACACGTTCAACGTCCCGGTGATGTTCGCATCGTGCGTCGTGCGGGGGTCTTCGACCGAACGAGGGACAGAGCCGAGCGCGGCCTGATGAAAAACCACATAAACGCCCCGCATCGCTTCGATGAGACACGCCGGGTCGCGCACATCTCCGCGAATCAGTTCGATATCACCTTCAAAGGCGATGATGTTTTTTTCTTTCCCGGAAACGAAGTTGTCTATCACGCGGACTCTTGCGCCTTCACCGAGCAGTCGCTCGCAGATGTGACTGCCGATGAATCCCGCGCCTCCGGTGACGAGATAAAGTTTGTCTTTTGTCATTTGTTCTTTGTCAGTTGTCAGTGGTTGGAAAGAAACAACGGATGACTGACAACGGACATCTCCTATTTCCTGATGAGGAAATTTCCTATCGCAAGGCAATCGATGCCTGAGCAATAAAAACCGCGCACCGCTTCGCGCGGGG
This sequence comes from uncultured Clostridia bacterium, assembly GCA_964588615.1. GTDB lineage: Bacteria > Acidobacteriota > Blastocatellia > UBA7656 > UBA7656 > UBA7656. The sequence continues at coordinate 1,873 of CAZPQE010000741.1, forward strand.
TGGATACGACAGGCTCGCCGAACAGATTGAAAGAAGTGTTCAACAGCACCGGCACGCCTGTCGCTTCGCCGAATTTCACAAGCAGTTTCCACAGTGTCGGGTTGGTGCGGCGGTTGACCCCATGCACGCGCACGAGGCCGTCTCCGAATATCGCCGCAGGAATCGCGCACCGCTTCTCTTCCCTCACGCGGGTCACGCTTTGAA
>CAZPQE010000742.1:0-2075 GCA_964588615.1 uncultured Clostridia bacterium
TACTGACACCTTTAAGCCGCCCCCTTAACTTAATGGCATTGCCCTTTCAGGGCTGGTCTTCATTCTACCTATTTTGATTTCGCGCACCCCCATCATGCTATTGCCTGCCGGACTCTCGGCACGGGCGACTGCTTCAGTCTCTTGTTTCGTTCATTGCGCCGTTTACAAGATATGAGCCTGCGAGCGCGGGCCTTATTACATGAATTCCTCCATCAAATCATCGAACACCTCTTTGCTCAATCCGAGTTGTTGTCGGACGAGCGGGCCGTTTCTTAAAGCCGGGTCCTGGTCTTCGTAGGTCGGCTGCTCGTCGCTGTAAAAAACTCCGATGGGGATTCGCTCGCCCCACTCGAATGATTTTTCGAGCGCCGTCTGCGCGTTCGTCGCGTCGTAGTCCGTCTCCTGGTCGAGCTTGTAAATCCGCTTGCGGAAGTAATCGTAGGTGTTGATCTTGTTATAGGTCACGCAAGGGCTGAAAACATCGACCAGAGAAAACCCCTTATGGGCGATAGCTCCGGCGATGATGTCAGACAGATGCTTGTTCTCGCCTGAAAACCCGCGCGATACATAAGTCGCCCCCGACACAAGAGCCAGCGCGATGGGATTGATCGGCATCTCGACGTTGCCCAGCGGCGTGGATTTCGTGCGCACTTCCTTCATCGTCGTCGGCGATGTCTGCCCCGTCGTCAGACCATAAATCTGATTGTTCATCACGATGTAAGTCAGATCGAGATTGCGCCGCATGGCGTGAATGAAATGGCCTATGCCTATGCCGTAGCCGTCGCCGTCGCCTCCGGTGATGACCACTTTCAAATCGTGATTGGCCAGCTTGATCCCCGTAGCCACCGCCACCGCCCGCCCATGAAGGCTATGCACGCCGTAGGTGTGAATGAAGCCCGGCAGGTTCGACGAGCATCCGATGCCTGAAACGACCATCAGGTCTTTGGGTCGGACGCCGAGCCTTCCCGCCGCGATCTCCAAAGCGCGAAGCACTCCGAAATCTCCGCACCCCGGACACCAGTCCGGCTCGACCACGCTCTCATAAGATGAAATCGGAAGTTCTATCACTGTTGCCATCTCTGCTTTCCTCCTGTGTGTCTAGTCTGCTCCCGCGCTTGAAGCCTGAGTCGGCTGCCAGGAGTAAATCGAACCGCTGCTCGCGCCTATGCGCAGTTCACCTTCCTTCATTCCGCTTTCGCGCCCGGCCAGTTCGATGAGCCATAAGGCTTCATCCGCGCCATCGATTCTTTCAAACTTCACCGGTCGCGCCTTGTCTTTGAGGTGAACGCGAATGTAGTGATAAGCCACCTCGCGCGATTCTTCTTCCGTCAGATCGGTCGAACGCTCCCGGCCTTCGATTATCGCGCGCACCTGCTCGACTATGTAGAGCGGCTCGAACGGCTCTCCATCGTACTTCAAAATCATGTCATCGACGGTGATGCCGGTTTCTGCTCGAAGATGGCGTGCGAACTGACCCGAGTAGTTGCACTCGACGCAGATGGTCTTCTTCGCCGCCCGCAGAATCTCGCTGACCTCTCTGGAGTGAAACGGGTGAAGATACTTGATCTGAAGATGACTGGCGCGTATGCCTTCTTCAGAAAGAAGGGCGCAAGCTTCGCGTATCGCGCCCGTCGTCGATCCCCATCCTATCAATGTGACATCGGCGTCCTGCGGCCCTTCGAGTTCGGGCGGCGGAAGGTCACGTGCGAGAGCTTCCATCTTGCGCATGCGTTTTTCCTGGCTCTTGCGTCGCACAGCCGAGGAAGTGAACACGTCGCTTATGAGCACGCCTTCTTCGTCGTGATCGTCCGTCCCGGCCACGTACATCGCCCCTTCGGTTCCCGGCAGCGCGCGCGGAGAGACGCCCGACTGCGTGAATGCGTATCGTTTGAACTGCCCTCTGTCTTCACCCCAGTCCGAAATGATTTCGCCGCGCTCGATTGGAATGTCCTCTCGCAGGGCGTCGAGCTCGGACTCCTTCGCGGGCCGAGGCGGCAGATCGTAGAAGTCGCGGACCTGGTCGGGCAAGGGCGGGACCCGGCCCTTCACGAGCCGCACGAGGGCACGGAGGGTCG
>CAZPQE010000743.1:0-2073 GCA_964588615.1 uncultured Clostridia bacterium
CTGGCTCAGAAGCTTCGCGCAATGCCTGCTTCCGACGGCAAACCTGTAGTGACCATTCCCTGTTGCGTCGAGAGGCCGCTCTTTTCATCTGCCGCCCGGTCAGCGATAAGGGGAAAGCTGGGTCTCGATGAAAATGAATTGTTGTTTGTTCATACCAGCACTGAAACATACTGGGAAGACTTCGATCGAGTCATCAGTTTCTTTCGAAAAGTGAATGCGCGGCGCAGAGCGAAGCTTTTGTTTCTGTCCACACTTCAGAAAGAGCGGATAACCGGGAAGCTGCAAGCAAACGATCCGTTGCTTGAGCGGATGATCTTTTATCGGGCAGCGCCTGGCGAGGTAGGTGATTATCTTTCTGCCGCTGATGCGGGATTGCTGCTTAGAAAACCGCACGAGACGCACCTGTTCGCCAGCCCGATAAAGTTTGCCGAATACCTGGGCGCTGGTCTCACAGTCGTTGTGAGCAATGGCATAGGCGCTATGGGCGAGGTGGCAGAGAGTAGAAACGTAGGCGTCGTTTTCACAGAGGATGAGGACTTGTCGGCGACCAGATTGCTTGATCTTTTGGATGGGGAACGCGATGCCTTGCGGCAGCGATGCCTGCTGGCGTGCGAGCGACTCTTCCTCTGGAAGAATTACGCTCAGGACATCAGGAAACTATACGGACTTTTATAGGGTATGTGTGGCATAGCCGGTCTTGTTACTCGAAGAGATGATGTCGCAGGTGCGCGGCTTCGAGTTATGACAGCTTCGCTGGCGCACCGGGGGCCGGATGATTCCGGCGAGGTCGCCTTCGATGGGGTGTATCTCGGCCACCGGCGGCTTTCGATCATCGACCTCACTACGAATGGCCATCAGCCGATGTCGAATGAAGACGGATCAGTGTGGATAACCTACAACGGCGAAATCTACGCGACCGATTCGCTTCGACATAGCCTCGTTTCGCGCGGCCATCGCTTTTGCTCTCAAACAGACACCGAGGTCATCGTCCACCTCTACGAAGAAGACGATGAAAAGCTTTTCGCGCACATCAACGGGATGTTCGCTTTCGCCATACACGACCGTGCGCGCCGTCGCCTGCTTGTGGGTCGTGACCGGCTTGGAGTCAAGCCGCTGTTTTACGCATTCATCGACGGCGAATTCCTGTTCGCCTCAGAGATTAAAGCGATACTGGCCGGACTTGGTCACACCCCTTCACTCAGGCCCGACGCCCTCGGTCAGTACATGTTGCAGGGCTACACTTCGACGCCGGACACCGTTTTTGAAGGCATCTATTCGCTTCCGCCCGGACACTATCTCAAGACCGATCTCGATGATGTTGAACGCGGCAAAAAAGCGGAGCCAGTTGAATACTGGGACGCCCGGTTCACAGGAGACTATGACGGGCCGGTTGAAGAGATCGAGCGACGGCTTGAAGAGCTAATGGCCGATGCGGTGCGGATCCGAATGGTGGCCGATGTTCCCCTGGGCGCTTTCCTTTCGGGCGGTATAGATTCAAGCTCGGTCGTGGCCTTGATGGCGCGAGATGGCATGGATGCGGTTCGCACTTTCACTGTTGACGTTCCGGGAACCGATCGCAGCGAGCGTGAAAAGGCTCTGCTTGTCGCGCGAAAATATGGCACGGCTCACACCGAGATAGAATCCGTTCCTGCGGGCGCGGAAGATTACTGGTCGCGGCTTCATCATTTCGATTCGCCGTTCAACTGCGCCTCCCTGCTCAACGCCTGGCTTGTGAGCCGCGCAGCCCGCCGCCACGTCACCGTTGCTCTGTCGGGCGATGGCGGAGACGAACTTTTCGGAGGATACGCCCGCTACGAAAGAGTTGCGCAGCGAAGGCATCAGACTGCGAAAGGAAGTCTTGCAAGAAGTGTGGTCGATCTTTTTCCCGGCGAATTGCGAGGGCGCGCTCGCGTCGCCGAGCTTGCCGCCGATGATTTCACCTACTATTTCACGCTCGATCATGCATTGCCTGTGCATCTGGCCGAGCGACTCGCCGGCGCATCTCTGCGGCCCTGGGTCGAACGGATGAGATGGATTTATGAGCGATACCCTGCCGACCCGCTTACCCGCGCG
>CAZPQE010000744.1:0-2049 GCA_964588615.1 uncultured Clostridia bacterium
TTTGACAACTTTCGCTTGCGCGTACTACTTCTTCACACGATTTCGTGATGAACCCAAAAGTCTCAATCTGTATAGACGAGAGATTTTCTCTGTCGAAACGCTGTGTGATATTAACTGCACCCGTACCACAGATGCTCGACGGTTTTTACCACAATAAGTACCACAATAACTGGCCGGAAAGGGCCAAAACGGGCTACTGAGGGCTTTGTAAGTCATTGGAAAGAAAGAACGGGCTGGGATTGAGCAAATCTCCGGAACCAAAGGTCGCGCGTTCGAATCGCGCCGCGGGTACTGATCCTGCCAATGATTTACGGACAGGCGGACGCTGATGCCGCGGTCCTCTGATAATGAAGATTCGCAAATCAACCTCGCAACGCCCCTGACAAATCATCTGTCTGGTTTGATCCGACAAGCCTCGTTGTGTATAGTGACAGGTCAACCGATCAGGCATTTTTCGCGCCCTTAACCCGGAAGTTCCGTAACCCGACTTTGATTGAGAGGAATTCATAATGGAGCAACCTGCGAGGATCAACCCGACCGTCATCAACGCGCTTCAAGCCGTCGCCAACCGCATACGCATTCATTCCATGGTCTCTACCTCTGAAGCCGGATCAGGCCACCCTTCGACCTGTATGTCGGCTGCCGAACTCCTGTCGGCTGTCTTCTTTCACGCCATGCGCTATGACGTCGCCAATCCGAAAAGCCCGCTCAATGATCGCTTCGTGCTATCGAAAGGCCACGCCGCGCCCGCCCTCTACGCCGTCCTGGCCGAGGCCGGAGCTTTCTCGGTCGAGAGCCTCAAGACGCTGCGGCTTTTCACCTCCGACCTCGAAGGACATCCCACTCCGCGGCTGCCTTACGTCGAGGTCGCTACCGGCTCGCTCGGACAGGGGCTTTCGTGCGGTGTGGGGATCGCACTCAACTGCAAATTTCTCGACCGCGTAGATAACCGCGTGTTCGTGCTGATGGGCGACGGCGAAGCGGCAGAAGGCTCGGTGTGGGAAGCCGCAGCGATGGCTTCCTTCTACAAACTCGACAACCTCATCGCCATAGTCGATGTCAACGGCCTCGGCCAGAGCCAGCAGACGATGTACGGCCACGACTCGGAGGTTTATCGCCGACGATTCGATGCCTTCGGCTTTCACTCAATCGAAATCGACGGACACGATCTCAATCAGATCATCTCCGCGCTCGATGAATCGCTCACCATCAAAGACAAACCAACTGCGATAATCGCCCGGACGAAGAAGGGGAAGGGCGTTTCGTTCATCGAAGACAAAAACGGTTGGCACGGCAAGCCGCTCAAGAAGGGCGAAGAGCTTGAAAGCGCGCTTGCGGAAATAGGCGAAGTCGCCGAGGTCGGTCTGAAAATGAAGTTGCCGGAAGGACGCGCAATCAATCCTGTGCAAACCGAGAGTTCATCAGCCCCGACCGACAGCTATGAGATCGGTCAGCAGATAGCCACGCGCGAAGTCTACGGCGCGGCCCTTGCCCGGCTGGGGGCGGAAAATCCTCTGGTGGTCGCGCTCGACGGCGACACCAAGAATTCGACTTTTTCCGACAAATTCCTTCGCGCCCATCCCGACCGGTTCTTCGAATGCTTCATCGCCGAGCAGAACATGGTTTCGGCTGCGGTAGGGCTTGGAGCGATGGGCAGGATACCCTTTGCGTCGAGCTTCGCCTGTTTCCTCTCCCGCGCTTACGATCAGATTCGCATGGCGGCCATCTCTCAGGCAAACCTCAAGCTGTGCGGCTCGCATGCGGGAGTCTCCATCGGCGAAGACGGTCCGTCGCAGATGGCGCTCGAAGACCTGGCGATGATGCGCGCCATAGAAGGAACGACCGTGCTTTATCCCTCAGACGCCGTCTCGACAGAGCAGGCCGTCCGTCTCGCGGCCTCGCGTCATGGAATTTTCTACATTCGAACGACGAGACCAAAAACGCCTGTGCTTTATTCGGCGGATGACGGATTCGAAATCGGGCGGGCCAAAATAATTCGCAGCAGCGCGGAAGATGAAATTACGATAGTGGCCGCCGGAGTCACACTGG
>CAZPQE010000745.1:0-2039 GCA_964588615.1 uncultured Clostridia bacterium
AAAGCCTAGGGTCTTATGATCCTTTCTCTTGAGTCTCACTTTCAATTGTGCCCCGCTTGGATTACTGACACCGAGCCACCTGGGTGTACCAATCTCATAAGGTTTGATTTAGATTCTTTTTGAGCATTTTGTTCCGGGGTATGGACGAGAACGCGCCAGTTGCGGGGTTTTTATAGAGCGTATGCTTTACGCTTCCCGAATGAACCGGCAGCCATGACTTTTGAGGTGACGAATTAAGTCTGTGCGCTTCATTCTAAGCGGCGTGCAAAGTCAGGCGCTCACGTTTTACTCTGGCGCTCGATGAAAGACGTTTTTCGACTTCTTGGCGGTTGGTTTCCAGCACCATCTGCAATCGATGCTATTGCTGAACCAGCAGCGCGTCGCCGAGCTCTTCGAGCTCCATCGGGCGGTAGCTCAAAGAGTCGCCGTCGAGGAAGACTTCGATCAAAGAGGCTTCGGTAAATCGCCCGCCGATCAGGGCTTCTGATAGCGGGTCTTCAACGTGTTTCTGCAACGCGCGGCGAAGCGGGCGAGCCCCGTAGGTTCGATCCTGACAGGTGCGCTCGACTATCCACCTGCGGGCTTCTTCGGTCATCTGAACCTGAAGGCGACGCCGAATCAAAGTGCGGTTCAATTCGCTTATAAGAATGTTGACGATCTTGTAGAGGTCTTCATCCGTCAGAGGCTCGAAGACGATTATTTCATCGAGGCGATTGACGAATTCGGGATTGAAGGTCTGCTTGACGGCCTGCATAACGCCTTCTTCGACCGTCGCCTGCTGCGAGCGTTGAGAGGACTGGAATCCCATGTGTCCGCGCTTCTGAATGAACCGCGCTCCGATGTTCGAGGTCATTATCAGGATGACATTCTTGAAATCTATATGATTGCCTAGCGAATCGGTCAGCACCCCGTCTTCGAGCACCTGAAGCAGAATGTTGAACAGATCGGGGTGAGCTTTTTCTATCTCGTCCAGTAGCAGCACTGAATAAGGATTGCGCTTGATCTTTTCGGTCAATTGCCCGCCTTCTTCATGGCCCACGTAACCAGGCGGGCTTCCGATGAGCTTCGATACGGCGTGCTTCTCCATGTACTCAGACATATCGAAGCGTATGAGCGCGCGCTCGCTGCCGAAGAGGAATTCCGCAAGCGAACGGGCCACTTCCGTTTTCCCCACCCCTGTCGGGCCGAGGAAGAGGAACGATCCTACGGGCCTATTGGGATTCTTCAGCCCGGCGCGCGATCTCCTTATGGCGCGCGACAGAGCCGAGATAGCCCGCTCCTGACTGATGATGCGTTTGTGAAGTTCCTGCTCGATGCGAAGGAGTTTCTGACTGTCTTCTTCCTTGAGCGAAGTCATCGGGATGCCGGTCCAGCGCGAGATGACTTCTTCGATGTCGTCGCGGGTCACGACCGGAATGGGAGCATCGACCAGGTTGTGCAGCATGCGCAGGGATTCAAGTCGATCCGTTTCCTCATCCCTTCGCTGCTTGAATATCTTGGCTTGCTCGTAATTGCGCTCATAGGTCGCGCGCTCGAAGTTGGCCGTATGACGGCGGAGCCTTCTTTCGCTTTCGAGTATTTCATCAGGCAGGTTCGCTTCCCTGAGCTTAACTCTCGCTCCGGCCTCATCGATGATATCGATTGCCTTGTCGGGTAGGAATCGGTCGGGAATGTATCGCTGCGATTGATAGACTGCCGTTTCGATGGCGTCAAGTGTGAAGCGCACCTGATGGAATGCCTCGTAGCGATCCTTCACTCCCAGCAGCACCTTGATGGTTTCGTCTTCGGTCGGAGGCGGAACCTTGATGGATTGGAATCGGCGCTCAAGCGAGCGATCTTTCTCGATGGTCTTTCGAAACTCAGCGGGAGTGGTCGCTCCTACGCACTGAATTTCTCCGCGAGAGAGAGCGGGCTTGAGAATATTAGCGGCGTCGAGCGATCCTTCAGCCGAGCCTGCTCCGACCAGAGTGTGAAGTTCGTCGATGAAAATGATGTAATGCGGGTTGTCGATCAGTTCCCGCATGATGGTCTTGAGCCTC
>CAZPQE010000746.1:0-2032 GCA_964588615.1 uncultured Clostridia bacterium
GGCTTCCGTAGAGTAAAACTCTGGCGAAGTGAAAATGGCGCGGAGCATTTCCCGGATGTCGCCATCGGACTTCGTGAAAACGGCAGCGACCTTATCGACGAGCGACTGCGGCGGGGTGTCGCTCACGAGCCTGCGCACAAGCTTCGTGGATATGAATCTGGCCGTCGAGGGGTGATGAGCGAGCAGATCGATCACCTTCTCGCCGTCCTTAATTCCGCCTTCGTTGATCTTTTGACCGAGCACAGTCTTCTCGCCTTTTTCGTGCATGAAATCGCGGAAGACGAATTTCCATCCCTGCTGAGGCCGTTCGAGAGTCCAGCCGGTGAGGCAGCGAGCCACTTCCTGAACATCTTTTTGAGTGTAGCCGCCGTCGACTCCGAGCGTGTGAAGCTCCATCAACTCGCGGGCATAGTTTTCATTGATGCCGCGCTGTCGATTGCGCAACTGGTTGAGAGCCTGTTGTCGGCGCTGTTCGTCTGCGGGCATTTGAGTCGAAGGATCGCCCTGCGGAGACGGTTGTCGCCCTTGCGGGTCAACGGGAGGCCGGTCGAACTGACCGTTGCGCAGGCGTCGACGGGTGAGTTGGCCCTGGCGGGGCAACTGCATATTGGGAGTGGTGGATTGAAAATTGTCGAGGTAGAACATCATCGCCGAACTTTTGGCCGTAGCCATCAGCAGGTCTTTGAATTTCCCCATCGTATTTGGGCGAATGACGTTCATTTCGAAATCGGTCGTCAGCATCTTGTCAGCGCCCTTGGGCCAGAAGATGTTGAAGTGGTTGAACCAGAAATCGGTCATCACTTCCTGAAGCTGCCGCTGGCTGTAGGCGGCGCGGATGATCTTCTGAGACTGCAACTCCTGAAGGAGGACTTGAGGAGGCTTGAGATTGTTCTCGCGGTAATAGTCGAAAATCTGGCGTCGAGCCTCGCGGCGTTCGCGTTCGGCGTCGGGAGAGTCGGCTTCGCCCGGTTGAGCGGCTCCGGGCTGGCGCAATCCGAGGCGGCGGGCGAGGAACTGAGGCTCAGGATATTTTTCGGCTATCTGCTGTGCGCTCATTTTGAGCGACTCGAATCCGGCCAGCCTCGCTTCGAGTTTCGAGTCATCTATCCTTTCGGGATGAAGTTGAAGATCGAGGTATCGGTCGATACCCATTCGTTTGACTTTTTCTATGTCGCCGGTTCGCGGGCCGAATCCCGCGCGGTTGAGAAGGTGAATGATCTTCTGCTCGTCGCTGAGTTTTTTGACCTTTCCCGTCACGGCTGTCGACGGAAAAACCAGGCTGAGGACGAGCGCAGCGGCCAGCGCCAGAGACATGGCGGCGCGGGCTGCGGCTGGTTTCAGGAGCGCGTTCCCGGATGCAATTTGTTGCATAAGCTATCCCCTCGGAATCTTTTTATCAATCCGCCCTGAGAGATGATAAGCAGGATTGTCTTTTTTCAGAAGCTTAGACTCAGACAGAATGCAGATGGTCTGAAAAACTCTGCCGCCCTCCCCCAGCGGGTGACGCCCTGAATGAATCAGGGGGGCGATTCCTGCTGCTCTCTGACCCAAACTTTTTTTGATTCAGTATGGAATAAAATCCGTCTCTGCGTGTTATTTCCCACGTGAATCAGGAGAAGATGTCTCGCCGTGCCCAGGCGCGCCCTTTGAGGTCGCCATCCAGCATCAGGCAACTCCTATCCCGATTCCGCTCTTGCCCATAACGACGCATACACTTTGCGATTCTTGCGTTTAAGAATCGCGCAACGCTGTCAACTACAGCGATCTGGGGTCCGTTTCAGTTTTCTGCCTTCAAGTCTGACCGACGATTTCCGTCCGATGGGTCGGAGTGTGTCTGACTGCGGGCATCGCAAATTCAGTTTGTATCACACCAACTTTCAAGGAGTCGTTGATGTAGAACCGTCGGCCAGATAGTTGACTCTCTGAAAGGATGAAAATTAGAACTCAGCAGGCTGGCAGCCTGCTGTACCTTTTCATAGGAGCCGAAGATGTACAACAGGCTGCCAGCCTGTTGACACCCTGAAAGGATGAA
>CAZPQE010000747.1:0-2027 GCA_964588615.1 uncultured Clostridia bacterium
ACTGAGCAAACTGGGCAGCCTTCTTGAATGGAATTTCCGCAGCCTCGCGTTTCTCGTCCCGCTGTTGATGCTGCCCGCAGCTTTGAGCCGAGACCGATGGACTCGGTTTGCGTTCATAGTGATCTTTGTTTGCGTCGCTGCCATCGCGCTTGAGACGTGGCTGCTGCCGCATTACTTCTCTCCGCTGGTGGGGCTGTTTTATCTGATCGCGCTGCAGGCGATGAGGCGGCTTCGCGCGATTAGCTGGCGAGGTCAAAGAGTCGGCAGAGCGATCACGCGAGCGACCTTGATTCTTGCCATCGCCTTGCTCTTAGCGTCGTGGGTGAACTGGCCTGCGGTTGATCGATCAGGGTGGAATTCCGAGCGCGCGCGAATGATCGAAGAGATGAAGCGCGGCGGAGAGCGTCACCTGATAATGGTTCGTTACGGGCCTCGTCATCTGCTCCATCAGGAATGGGTACACAATGAAGCCGACATCGATAGAGCGACAGTCATCTGGGCGCGAGGGACGAAAGATGACGGCCCGCTGATGGAATACTTCAAAGACCGTCGGGTGTGGCTGCTCTCGGTCGATGATGGCCGCGCTGTGTTGAGTCCTTATCAGTAAACGGCTCTCGCCAGGGATGTTGTAAAGTAGATTGACAAGAGAGAATAAGCCTTCCTGTAGGGGCGGAACTCCGTGTCCGCCTCTGTTTGAAGCCATTTCGAGACAGAGAATGTTTGATTTGAAGGCAGGGCCGCCCGCAGAGGGACGGCCCTACAGGTCTCCTTCAGACTTTGCAACCACCCTGCTGCGCTCGCCGCGTTCGTTGACTCGCCTCAGCCGATTTGATATGACTTGCCTGAACCAGACAGCGCAGGGAGGAGACATCATGAAAAACATCACAGACCGCGTGGCCATCATCGGAATGGGCTGCACCCGTTTCGGAGAGCACTGGGACAAATCCGAAGAAGACCTCATCGTCGAAGCCGCTTACGAAGCTTTCGAGGACGCAAACATTCAGCCCGATCAGATCGAAGCCGCCTGGGTGGGAACGCTCACTTCGGGAGTGTCGGGACAATCGCTCTCTCGCCCGCTCAAGCTTCAGTACATCCCCATCACGCGAGTCGAAAACATGTGCGCGACAGGTCAGGACGCGCTTCGCAATGCGGCATTCGCGGTGATGGCCGGAGCTTATGATCTCGCGCTGGTCGTCGGATTCGAGAAGCTCAAAGACAGCGGCTACTCAGGTCTTCCCGGCGCTGCAAACTCTGTCATCGGCGCGGGCAACACCGCCCCCGGAGCCTTCGCGCTTGCCGCTAATCGCTACTTTCATCGCTACGGCGCGGGCAAGGAAGAGCTTGCAAAAATTTCAGTCAAGAACCACTACAACGGCGCGCGAAACCGCAAAGCCCATTTTCAAAAAGAAGTCACTATCGATCAGGTCTTGAAAGCTCCCGTCATAGCTTCGCCTCTCGGACTGCTCGATTGCTGCCCTACGACAGACGGCGCGGCGGCGGCGATAATCACCCGCGCTGAGATCGCTTCGCGGTTCAAAAAAGATTATGTGACGATCAAAGGAATGGGGCTTGCCGTAGGCCCAGGCACGGGACGCATGGACCCGGATTTCGACTTCACCTCTTTCCCGGAAACGAAAGCCGCCGCGCGTCAGGTCTACGATCAGATCGGAATAAAAGAACCGCGCAGGGAAATCAGTATGGCTGAAGTGCATGATTGTTTTTCGATAACCGAGATGATCATCTACGAAGACCTCGGATTTTCCGAGCCGGGCCGGGCGAAAACGGACATCGACGCGGGAGCCTTCACCCTTGAGGGCGATCTGCCTGTGAACACCGACGGGGGACTCAAATCCTTCGGGCATCCGATAGGCGCAAGCGGCCTGCGCATGCTTTATGAGATTTACCACCAGTTGCTCGGTCGCGCCGGAGAGCGACAGGTCAAAGACATGAAGCTGGGGCTTGCGCACAACCTCGGAGGAAATCCGGGGTCGTTCACCTGCTCGATCATCGCGCTCGGACATCATTGA
>CAZPQE010000748.1:0-2022 GCA_964588615.1 uncultured Clostridia bacterium
GTCCAACCTCGAAGGCTGGATTTGGAATGCTCCCCCGATTTCCATCGGGGGTATCCAAAAAAGAGTCGTGTGGTATAGGCTGGATTTGCAAACACCCCCAACTGCAGTTGGGGGTATGTTGCAAACGACCACCGACTTTTGAAAACTGCACCCGAGAGACGCGGAATGGGAGAGCAGGGGATGGAAAGTCATAATTTACACTCCCCTACCTCCTCACTCCCTCACTTAAACACTGAATGATGAATTCGACCTTCAGCGAGGGGGGAGTTATGACTAAACGAGCAGTTTTGTTTCTTGCGATCGTCACTTTGATAACTGCGGGCGCGTTTCAATCGCTCGCTTCAGACGGAGCGCGCCGCGCGCCGACAGTCGATGAACTTCTACTTGTCAAATCGGCGGGAGGGGCGCGCATTTCGCCCGATGGAGCGTGGGTCGCTTACACAGTCACTGAAACTGATTTCAAACAGGATGCCTTCGTCACTCACGTCTGGCTTGCTGAGACGGCGACGGGCAGAACTTTTCAACTCACGCGCGGAGAAAAATCCTGCTCGAACATAGACTGGTCGCCCGATGGCCGATGGCTTTCGTTTACGAGCGCGCGGGTGGGCGATAAGAATCAACTCTTCGTCATAAGCCCAGCGGGCGGCGAGGCCGCGCAACTGACGAAATCGGAAACCGCAGTCGGGGGTTACGCATGGTCGCCCGATGCGAAGACCATCGCTTTCACTGCGGCGGATGCCGTGACGAAAGCGATGAAAGAGCGCAAGGAGCAACTGGGCGATTATGAAGTGGTGCGAAGAGAATACAATCACACACACCTCTGGACTATCGATGTGATGGAAGCGATGAAAGAACCGCAGGCGGGCAGGCAGCGCACGAAGGGAAAAGATTTCACGGTAAACGGCTTTTCCTTCTCGCCCGATTCGAGCCGAATAGCTTTCAGCGCGCAGATGAACCCTGATCTGATTCAGGGCGCGACCTCGGATGTTTATGTTCTCGGTCTCGCCGATGACTCGGTGAAAAAAATAGTGTCGCAGCCGGGGCCTGACAGCAACCCTCAGTGGTCGCACGACGGGCGGCAGATTCTCTTTTCGACCTACATGGGCAACCCGACATACTTCGCCAGCAACTCGCGGCTCGCAGTCATCCCCGCAGATGGCGGCGCGATTCGTTCTCTGACGGACGGATTGGATGAAAATGCGGGATTCGTCGCGTGGAACGCGGATGGGATTTATTTCTGGGCGCTTCAAAAGACCGCTTCGCATCTCTTCCGGCTCAACCCCGCGACGCTTGCCATTACTCGCGTGACCGCGCCAGAAAATATTATGGCCGGAGGTTTTTCGTTCACGCGCGACGGAAAACGGATGGCATTCACTGCGCCTTCCCCGACTTCGCTCAATGAGGTTTTCGTCTCCGATTTTCCTTTCAGCCCGCGACGGCTTACGAGCATGACGGATCAGGTGAAAAACTTCGCTCTCGGCACGCGCGAAGTTATTTCGTGGAAGAGTCAGGACGGGGCGGAAATAGAAGGAGTGTTGATAAAGCCGGCGGATTTCGATCCGTCGAAGAAGTACGCTCTGCTTTGCATCATTCACGGCGGCCCGACGGGGATTGATCGACCGACGCTGCTCGACGCGCGTTATTACCCGTCGGACATCTGGGCCGCTCGCGGCGCGCTTGTTTTGAAAGTGAATTATCGGGGGAGCGCGGGCTATGGCGAGAAGTTCCGCAAGCTCAACGTCCGCAATCTCGGAGTGGGCGATGCGTGGGATGTCTTGTCGGGTGTAGATCATCTCATCAATAAAGGATGGGTTGATCCTTCGAGAGTCGGTTGCATGGGATGGAGTCAGGGCGGATACATCTCAGCCTTTTTGACGACATCATCAGATCGCTTCAAGGCGATATCGGTAGGCGCAGGGATATCGAACTGGGCGACTTACTACTACAACACGGACATCACTCCCTTCACCTGGTTCGTAGACACTTTTCCTGAGAGAAGAGACTGAGATAAAAATACACCCT
>CAZPQE010000749.1:0-2021 GCA_964588615.1 uncultured Clostridia bacterium
GCACGTTTCGGTCGGAGAGCAGGATGTTGAAAGCGTTTTCGACCCGCTCCTGCGAAGCGCCGCCGCCCACGTCGAGGAAATTGGCAGGCTCGCCGCCCGCGAGCTTGATTATGTCCATAGTGGCCATCGCCAGCCCCGCTCCGTTGACCATGCAGCCGATGTTGCCGTCGAGTTTTATGTAATTCAAATCGTGTTTGGACGCTTCGATCTCAAGCGGTTCCTCTTCGTTGAGATCGCGGAGATCGCCGAATTCCTTGTGACGAAACAGCGCGTTGTCGTCGAAGTTGAGCTTGGCGTCCAGCGCGTAGAGATCGCCCTCCTGGGTCAGCAGGAACGGGTTTATCTCCATCAGCGAGGCGTCCAGATCGATATAAGCGCGATAGAGCGCAGTCATGAACTTCGCCGCTTTGTTTACGGTTTCTTTGGGCAGCCCTATGCCGAAGGCCAGCTTGCGCGCCTGAAACGCCTGAAGCCCGACCGCCGGGTCTATCGTTTCCTTGAGAATCTTCTCCGGCTCGCTGGCTGCCACCTCTTCGATGTCCATTCCTCCGGCAGCCGAAGCCATGAAGACCAGCTTGGAGATGGCGCGGTCCAACACTATGCCGAGATAGAACTCCTGCTTGATTCTCAGCCCCTCTTCGATCAAAAGCTTGCGCACTTCGCGGCCTTCGGGGCCGGTCTGATGTGTTACAAGATTCATTCCGAGCATTCGGCCGGCGATTTCGACCGCTTCGTCCGATGAGCGAGCCAGCTTGACCCCTCCGCCCTTGCCTCTACCGCCCGCGTGAATCTGCGCTTTTACGACTACCGGAAGACCGAGCTTTTCGACCGCCGCCCGCGCCTCATCGGCAGAAGCGATGACTTCGCCTCGCGGAACCGTCACTCCGTATTTTGCCAGAAGCTGTTTGCCCTGATATTCGTGAATTTTCATTATTAGTCCTTTGTCCATAGTCCGTTGTCCATTGTCTGTCGCCAAACCAACGGACGACGGACTACGGACAGATATTTATTGATTGCTTCCTCCGCCCACGTCGCGCTCTATGGTGAGCACATAGACGCCGCTCGAAAAACTTCCGGCGTAGACCCGTCCGCGCTCGAACGGATCGAACGAGATAGTCCACACGCGGGTCGTTGGAAGCTGGGCGTTGACCTGCGCGTCGACTCGCTCCCAGGAGTAGCCCCGATCTATCGAGCGATACAACCCTCCATGCGAATAATCGCTTATCATCAACTCGTCAGGGTTGATGGGATTGAATACTACCGAAGTGAAATCGCCCGCCTGAAGCCCGCCGCCTCTGCGCACCCATGTCCGCCCTCCATTGGTGGAGCGATAAATGAACTGATTGGTTCCGAGAATTATCATCTCAGGGTCGCGCGGGTCCTGGGCCACCGCCTTGACCGTCACTCCTTCCGGCCCGCGACCGACCTGCTGCCAATGTCTGCCGCTGTCATCCGATATGTAAAGCCCGTCCCTCGTGCCGATCAAAATGCGCTGAGGAGCGTTCTTGTGAATCGAGATGGCATAGACCGGCGCGTCCGCATCGTAGCCTTCGATGTAGACCTTCTCCCACCCTCTGGTTTCGTCCGTCGTAACATACAATCCGTTGCGGGTTGCGGCCATCAGCCCGCGCCTGCCCTCGGCGTCGGCGAACCCGGCGATTGCATCGACCTGAGTGGTGAGGTTGATGAGCGGCGGCCCTGCCGGTTGGATTATTTCAGGCTCAGGCTTTTTCTTGGGCTCGGGCCTCGGTTTCCTGGTCTGAGCTTTCTTCTTATCCTGCGGCTTCGACTGACGCTTCTTCACCTCAAGGCTGACGTATCGCGGCTGGTAGCCTGAGTCCGTCGCGGCTCTGCGCTTTGTAGATTTCGCCCCTTTTCTCGTTCTGGGCTTCGGCTCCGGCCTGGGCTCCGCTTTGCTGAGGTATGCCCAGTTTGCGCCCCGATCATTGGAGCGGAAGACTCCGTAGTTCGTGCCCGCGTAAATAATGTTGTTGTCTTCCGTCGATTGATAAAACGAAAAC
>CAZPQE010000750.1:0-1998 GCA_964588615.1 uncultured Clostridia bacterium
GAAAAAGGTACAGCAGGCTGCCAGCCTGCTGGTTCTTCAAGTTTTCATCCTTTCAGGGAGTCAACAGGCTGGAAGCCTGTTGTACATCCCGGACTCATCGGGAAAACAGTTTTCAGCCTTTCGGTCTTTCAGAGTGTCGTCATTGACGATGACTCCTTCTGCGTAATCCCGCCGAAGGCGAAAACTATTCCCGCGCTGCGAATTGATAGTCGAGGATTATCCGTGTTTTATTTCTCAAGGCTCAGGGTTCGACCTCGAATGACGCGGCCTGCTCGATGGCCTTTTTCGATTTCGCGTCCTTGACCATCACCCGCAATTCATAAACGCCGGGATCGAGTCCGAGCGCGAGTTGCCCTCCCGCTTCCATCCCCCTGCGGTCTCCGCGTATCGAGCGAGAAGCGAGCGGCTGCCACTCGCCCTGATAAACCGCTTCCTCGCCTCGAACTATCTCGACCCGTATCATCGCGCCCTGCGCGTCAGTGTTATAGGTGACGAAGCGGTAGAAAGCCGTATCGCCGCTTTTGAAAGACGCCTTGCCGGGTATGAGCCGGGGTCTGGATTCGCCCTTTTGTTCCTTCTGCTCTTTTCCGAGGTAGATGCTGCTCAGGGCCGGTTTTCCCTTGCGGAGGTCGGGGACTTCGACCCAGCACGACGATGTGCCTGAAAGCTCGCCCTGCTGATCGCGCACGCCGACTCTTATCTGATAAAACCCCGGCTTGAGGCTCAATCTCTTGCCATAGTGATAGCCGCTCTTCTTCCCCTGCTCCATCTGCTCCGGGGTGAGAGTGGCTCTCACCGCATCTGAAAAATTACTGATCATCTTCCCCGAAGAATCGAACATCGTCCCCAGCACTTCGCAGTTTATCAGGTGGTCGCGCTCCTGCCGTCGGTACTCAAGCGAGCGGCCTTCGAAATGTACCTGAAGGCTGACCTGCGCCGCGTCGGCTGCGCTTTCGAAATAACTCGCCGACGAAGTGACGCCGATGGCAGTGACGGGCAGCGGCGAGAGGAGGTTTTTTATGAGCTTCTGTCGCGCCGTGAGCGTCGCCTCCGCGCTGCTGGTTTCAATCGGAAAATAGCCCTTCTGCGCGCGGACTTTGTATTCGGGATGGCTCTTCACCCTGATGGTCACATTGCGGAGTTTCTTTCGGTCGCCTCCGTCCGCCGGGTAGTAAGCGATGGCGTAGTAAATGCAGTTATTGTCGAGCGCCTTTTGCAGAGGGCGGTCGAGGTCGTTGTGATTGAGAAACGCCTCGCCTCCTGTTTCGGAAGACAGGGTTCTGAGCACCTGCTGCTGATCGGTCTCCGATAGCGCCATGATGCTTGAAAACTCCAGCGAGACATTGGAAGCGATGCTCGGCGTCGAAGCCCGGTACTCCGCAGGCACGGTGAGACCTTTGGCGTCGAGCGAATAAATCACGACTCCCGAACGCGAGGCGCGTCCCGTAACTGCCCGCACGATATCGTTTTCCGCGCCTCCCCTGTCTTCGAGAATGGTGAAGCCGTCGGTCATCATAAACACCATTCGCTGGCCGGGCATTTCTGCAAGCCGGTCGCAGACAGCCCTGAGCGTGGCCAGCGTCGCTTTCCGAAAATAAGTTTCCTGTCCGATGATCTGTCTCGCCCTCAGAATCGCAAACTCGCGGGCAGCCCTGGGGTTGATAGAAACGTAGCCCTCTTCGGCGACAAGAATCTGTATGGCCACTTCTATCGCCCGCTCGTCTTCGCTGGTCACTCTGGCGGCCAGATAAGGCGTGAACAAACTCTGCCCGCGCCCGAACAGAGTGATTTTGTCTATCGCATACTTGAGCATTTTTCTATCACGCATGAACTGTTGAAGCACTCCGAGCGAGCCTGCGGTGACGACGATTGCTACCAGATCGTCATCGGTTATCTGCTCATCGATGAACTGCTTCAGAACTTTTTTCACGCGGATGACACTCAACGGAGACAGATGAAGCGTATCGATGAAAAGCACGATGGTTCGCGCAGGCGGCG
>CAZPQE010000751.1:0-1961 GCA_964588615.1 uncultured Clostridia bacterium
AGCGAGTTCGTCAAGCAGCGGCCTAATTTTGTGTCGCACTTTAAATCGCACCCGGAGCGGGGGAGCGGGGGTGAAAGGGAACGGGGGGAAAAGGGAGCAAGGGTGAAGAGGTGAAGGGGTGATGTATTACACCAACGTCAATCTCCCCTGCTCCCCAGCGCCCCTCCTCCCCTTCACTCCTGCTCCGCTTCAGATGATGAAGTCAACTCTTCGCCTGAAGTTTTGCCGAATCAATCGCGGCGTTGATCTCCTGGGCGTTCAATGACCGCTGGAACATCCGCACTTGAAGGTCTTTCCTGGCAGGCACTTTTCCGCCGGGGGCCAGCGTGACCAGCGCGGTTCGCGTCGCGCCTAGATATTTTCCTGTGATGGCGATGACCCACGATCCTTCATCGGGCCATTGCTGTCGAATCGCATAGACGCCCGTCGAGCGCAGCGTGAGGTCGAGTTTGATGGTCTGCCTCTTTCCGCCCACGATGCCTTCTGCGGTCGCGGTCATTTCCGCATCCGAAGGTTTGTGACAGCCGTAGGGGCGGGCCAGAAGCACTACGCCCTCATCTGTTCCCTGTTCGGGCGCTGTGACTTCGAGATAAAAGCCTCCGGCCATCGAGACCGCCGCAAGACTTGCTATGACCACCAGCCAGTAAGGCGCAAATTTCCTGATAGATTGTCCTGACATAAAAAGACCTCCTGTTGTGGCGCAAGCCGAACTTGCGCGGTTATGGTTTGTCTGCTCACAGCGCAAGCCGATCGTTTGCGCTGCTGTCGATCCGCCTCTTCAGCGGGCGGGAGACCGGGTGATGAGTTGAGAGATCAGGGCGCGGCTGCGGGCGTCGCGCGTTTTTTCGAGAACCTGCTTGAGTATGGGCGCGGCGAATCGCCCTCGCTTCTCGAACTGTTTCAAGGCCGCAGCGCGCGCGTTCTCATTTGAAGATTTGAGGCTTGCGATTATCCACTCGACTTCGCGCTCCATTTCGGGCGTGATGATTTCGGCGCGGCCAACCATCACGCGCACAAGCTGTGCAGGCGCGGGTTCGATGAGCAGGGGCAGCGCTTGATCGGTAGCTCTGCGCGGAAAGGTGTAAAGCGCGCGCAGTCCTTCTTCGAACCACGAATCCCGCCAGGTCTCTATCATCGCCTGCGCCTCTTTTTCGTAAAGCCCCTGGGCGATGAGGATCGTTTTGAGTTCCTGGTGAAGCTCATCGATTGAGCCGTCGAGCGCGGGCCGCTCAATGACGGCTATTTTCCTGAGCGAATTGACAATCCGATAGCCAACTCTGCCGCCGCGATTCTCGAACACCACGAGATGAGCTATCTTTCTTCGCCCGGCATTCTTCAAAGCGACTTTCTCGCCTTCGAGCATTACTGAGAGCGGGACTTCAAAAGAGGCGACGCCGCGATAGAAGAGAAACTTTTCCGTCTGCTCGCCCAGCTTGCCGCAAACCTGCACGGGAGCAGCGTCGGTTGCGCGCGCCTTGTAGTAATGGCTTTCTTTCTCTTCGACAGGCAGAAGCGATTGAGCATCTGGAAGCACCTTCACGCGGCCCCAGTCGATGCCTGTGCGGACATTGCGGGCCTGCGGATACCATTCGGTTATCTGGCCCTGCGGAAAGCCTACCCGGACTGACAGGATGGTTTCGCGGTCGGTGTAGAAATAAAGCACCGGCGTTTCCATTCTCACCAGAGCTTCCAGGTTGCACTTCTCGCATTGCGTGCCGTGTCGGAGACCCGTGTTGGTTGCCAGTCCGTCTCTGGCATAGACGAACGAAGGAAGATCGCTTGCGCCGTCAAGCGGTCGCCACGCGACCGCGCCTCCTTCGCGGCCCGCAACCGAAGTGAACGTACCCCACTCGTGAACCGTCAGGTGATCGTCGAAGGGCAAAGCGTTCTGAGCGATTTGAGCAGTCCCGATCGAGGCTGCAAAGATGAGGCTCGACAAGATGCTTACAATCAGGCGTCTT
>CAZPQE010000752.1:0-1961 GCA_964588615.1 uncultured Clostridia bacterium
GCGCTCATAGGGAAGAGGTGAAAAAAGCGGTACATTAGCAATTTAGGTCAGAAGGTAAAGAGGGACTTCGAAATGTACCAGCAGTTTTACGATTTGCGCGATATTCCGTTCAGCCTCGCTCCCGACCCGGCTTATCTTTTCCGCACCGAGAGCATGCTAGAAGTGTGGGCCAACCTTGAGTACGGCATCGAGCACGGAAAAGGGTTGACGGTGTTTACCGGCGAAGTCGGCACGGGAAAGACTACCGCGCTTCGCTCGCTGCTTCAATCGCTCGACCGCTCCGTGCTTGCGGCTTACATCTTCAACCCGCTGCTATCGACTCAGGAGTTCTTCGATATGCTGGCCGGCGAGTTTCGACTCAAGCCGCAGGAATCGAAAGCGGCTATGCTCCGACTGCTGGGCCATGTGCTGATGTCGCGTCACACTCAGGGGTTGCGCACGGCGCTCGTAATCGATGAGGCTCACCTGCTGCCGCCTCATCTGCTCGAAGAAATAAGACTGCTGTCGAACTTCGAGACCAACCGCGAAAAACTGCTTCAGATCATACTGTGCGGCCAGCCTGAACTTCATGAAATACTCCTTCAGCCTGAACTGCGCCAGCTTAAACAGCGCGTGAGCCTCAAATGCTCGCTCAGGGTTTTCACCCTTCGTGAGACCTCCCAATACATTTACTGGCGACTGCGGGTTGCAGGGTCGCGGGATGAAAGCCTTTTCGAGGAGGAAGCCATAGAGATGATCCACCGCTATTCGGGCGGGATTCCGAGGCTCATAAACAACATCTGCGATAACGCCCTGCTCACCGGATTCGGCCTCGGAAGCCGTCGCATTACTGAAGAGATAGTAGCTGAGGTGATCGAAGATTTGGACCTCGCCCCGATGGTCGTGGCTTCTGCGCAAACGGCGCAGGAGACTGTAACCCGACAGGAGCGACGGGACGCTCCCGGCTCTTTGGAGCGAATCGATGCGATCGGCGATGAGTCGAATGTCCACTTCATTCGCCCGGTTTCGGAAGACAAATCGAGGCTAGTCATCAGAACCGATCCCAGGGAGGAAGCCACGAGGTTTTTCGCCCGCGTGCGGGTGACCAGAAGTTCGTAGAGGTTTGTGACAATGGGCAGGGTTTACAACGCACTCGTCAAGTCTGAGAGATGGAAAGACAGTCGCGCCTTTGGGCGGCCCATCAGCCGCAATCAACAGAACGACTCTCGTTCCAGTCAGTCGTTTGATGACGCGCGCTGGAATGCACCGACGGATTTCGAGCAGGCGGATTTCGAGAGCGCGACCGCAGGGGATTTCGACCAAAGCTCGAAGAAACCCGATCCTCCCGCGCAGGAAGAAGTAGCTTTGAGCCAGGCGTCTCCTGCCGCGCCGCGAATGCGCATCGCCTCAGTCCCCGCCCCTCCCTCTTTCGCCGAGCCGCGCCTTGCGGTCAACGTCCTCGATCTTGAAATCGAGCCTCACCTGGCAGCCGTCGCCGCTTCCGATGCCCTGGCCGCCGAACGCTTCCGCACGCTGGCCGTGCGCATACTCAACCTCGCGTCGCGTCGCAAGCTCAAGACCCTGCTTGTCACCAGCGCGCAGGAAGGCGAAGGCAAAAGCACCATCGCCGCCAACCTGGCCTGGGTGATGGCCAAGAGAGATGAACGAAGAGTGCTGCTCATAGATGCCGACGCGCGACGCCCCTCGATAGGCCGCCTGCTTGGAATCAATGCCGAGCGCGGATGGATGGATTTGATCGCCGGAAACTCCCGTCTCGAAGAAGCCGCCATAAGAATCGACCCCAATGGTTTGTACGTGCTGACCCCTCAGTCCTCACGCCGAGAGTCAGCGCAGTCGGATTATTCCCCGGAGGGAAGCGACGCGCTGACTTCATCGCGCGTGGAAGAGCTTCTGAGAGACCTTGAGCATTTCTTCGATTTCATCCTCATCGATTCTCCTCCTCTCCTTGAGTTCGCCGACTC
>CAZPQE010000753.1:0-1938 GCA_964588615.1 uncultured Clostridia bacterium
CACAGATAAAGCCAGGCTCCTGGTCAATATCGAGTCTCTCTTTCAATCACACCCGGAAACAGACTCGCCTTCCTTACATTTGCCTTTGGCTCATGCTTAGACTGCGAAGAGAGCCTTCTGCCGCGTAGCGGCTCTTTGAAAGTAGCCTGGTCTTTGCGTGGCCGGGCAGGTTCGCGCGCAAGGTACGGCGTCGCGCGAGCGACGATTGAATCCCATAGATGATGCCTTCAACCTCGACGGAAGCGACGAGATGTCGGTCTGAGTAGGGCGACTTGAAAGACGCGGCTACAAACAGGTCGCTACGCGACCAGGAGATATCTCCCGCTCCGCAGTCTATGAAGACATGAGCCAACTCACACTTTGTCTGAAGAAAGCAGAAAGAGTCAGCTATCGAACATGAGCAAACAGGAAACCTATGACGCCATCATCGCAGGCAGCGGCGCGGCGGGCGGCATCGCCGCTTACGCGCTGGTCAACAAGGGACTCAAAGTCCTGCTGCTGGAAATCGGCCCGCGATGGAACCCTGCAAAAGATTATGTCACCTCGCACAAGTGGCCTTACGAGATGCCTTTTCGCGGAAGAGGCAGGCCCGGCCAGTACGATGGGCTGTGGAAGATCGATGCCTACACCGAGCATCTCTACGTCAACCCGCGCGTTGATCGTTACGCTCTCGCGCCCGGCACAGATTTTCACTGGACTCGCATTCACGCCGTCGGCGGAAGGACCAACACCTGGGGAAGAGTGAGTCTGCGGATGAGTGAAGCAGACTTCAAGCCGAAATCTTTGCAGAACCTTCCGGGCGAAGACTGGCCGATTGAATACCGCGAGCTTGCCCCCTACTACGACCGCGCTGAAACATTGATGGGAGTCTACGGCACGCGCGAAGGGCTGGACGTTCTGCCCGATGGCATTTACATGCCGCCTCCGCCAATGCGCTGCGGCGAAGCGTTGATGAAGAAGGGTTGCCAAAAGATCGGCATCCCGGTCATTCCCATTCGCGCGGCGGTGCTCACGCGCAATCACCAGGGACGCGCGGCGTGTCACTACTGCGGCGAGTGCGGCAGAGGGTGCGAGACCTCATCGCGGTTTTCTACGCTCGACGCGATCATTCCCAAACTCGTCGGTCGCTCGAATTTCACTCTGCGCACCGGCGCCGCAGTTCATCGCGTGCTGATGGATCAAAACAAAAATATCGCGCGAGGAGTCTCCTACATCGATACCAACAACAAACAGGAGTACGAGGCTTATGCGAAAGTGGTCGTTTTGGGCGCGGGCGCTATGGAATCGACGCGGATACTTCTCAACTCGAAGACGGGCGAACATCCGGCGGGGCTTGCGAATTCTTCAGGTGTCGTGGGCCATTATCTGATGGACAACGTGAAATCAGGATTCGTCAGCGGATGGCTGCCTCCGCTTGAGGGAGCGCCCATCACGAACGAAGACGGTGCGGGCGGAGGCCATATCTACATTCCGAGGTTTCAGAACATCAGGGGTGGGCGCAGGGTCGATGTCGCGGGCGGGTGGCATTATCAGCCTTCGAGCGGATCGCCCATGTTTCCCTGGCATTCGCGAGGGATCGCCGGGTTCGGCTCCGAGTTCAAGAAGGGTGTGCGCCGTCGTCATCCTTCGCTCGTATCGATGGCCGGATTTGCATCGTGCCTGCCTGATTTCAACAACCGCTGCGAGATCGATCCCGACGGGCTCAAAGACCGCTACGGCATTCCGCAACTTCGATTCAACGCCCGATGGAGCGACAACGAGTTGAAGATGGCTGCGCTGATGTACGATTACGGGGAGGAGATTCTGCGCGCGGCGGGCGCGGAAGTAAACCCCTATCGCCGCAACTCGCCTCCGCCCCCGCTGGGCGACGCCACCCACGAAGTGGGGACAGCGCGAATGGGAAACGATCCTAAAACATCGGCGCTCAATCGCTTCTGC
>CAZPQE010000754.1:0-1937 GCA_964588615.1 uncultured Clostridia bacterium
CGGGGCTTGTGGTCTCGATCTTCGAAAGGGTGAATCCAAATGCAAATAGCTCTAATAATCGAAGTCCGCTTCGCTGCGCAGGCGGGCGACCACATCATCGAGAGGCGATGCGCCCTGGTCGCCTTTTTCGCGCGAGCGGACTGCTACACTTCGCGCTTCGGCTTCCTTCTGCCCGACGATCAGCATGTAAGGCGCTTTTTCCATCTGTGCGTCGCGAATCTTCGCGCCTATCTTGTCGTCGCGCACGTCGAGTTCGACTCTCAGGTCTGCACTGATGAGGCGATCATAAACCTCGCGCGCATAATCGACCGTTTTTTCCGATATCGACAGCACTTTTGCCTGAACCGGAGAGAGCCACAAGGGGAAAGCGCCCGCGTAGTGCTCGATGAGGATTCCTATGAATCGTTCGAACGAGCCGTAGAGCGCGCGATGAATCACCACTGGAATCGATTCGGAGTTTTCAGCATTGACATAGCTCAACTGAAACTGGCGCGGCAGTTGAAAGTCGAGTTGAATCGTGCCGAGTTGATGCTCGCGTTTGAGCGAATCCTGAACCATCTGATCGATCTTGGGACCGTAAAACGCAGCGTCTCCCTTCGCTATGGTGTATTCCAGACCGTTGGCTTCGAGACCCTGGGCGAGCAATCGCTCGGCGCTTTCCCAGAGGGCGATGTCGCCCATGAATTTCTCTTCGTTGCGCGTCGAAAGCACGTAGCGATAAGGCATGCCGAATGCAGTGTAGATTCGCTTCAGGAGTCCGACGAGTCGCGCGACCTCCTGGCCGATCTGATCTTCGGTGATGAAGATGTGCGCGTCGTCCTGCTGGAACTGGCGCACGCGCGTAAGACCGGCAAGCGCGCCCGCCCGCTCGTTGCGATGAAGCGGGCTCTGTTCGGCCAGACGAAGAGGAAGCTCGCGATAGCTGCGTCGGCGCGAGCCGAATATGAGCATGTGCATGGGGCAGTTCATCGGCTTGAGTCCGAAATCATTTCCATCTTCATCCTGAACGATGAACATGTTTTCTTTGTAATGATCCCAGTGGCCAGAGGTTCGAAACAGATTGTGCGACCCCAGCAGCGGCGCTTTGACCTCCACATAGCCGTTGCGCGAGAGCAGTCGGCGCAGCTTTTCCTGAAGCGTGTGATAGAGGGTCGTCCCCTTCGGAAGCCAGAAAGGAACTCCCGGAGACCATTCGTGAATCATGAACAATTCCATCTCTCGCCCCAGTCGGCGATGATCGCGCTTGCGCGCTTCTTCGAGGTTGCGCAGATGCTCTTCGAGTTCTTCTTTCGTGGGCCACACGGTCCCGTAGATACGCTGAAGCATCGGATTGCGTTCATTGCCGCGCCAGTAGGCGCCGGCAATCGAAGTCAGCTTGAAATGTTTGCACTGACCGGCGCGTCGGACGTGCGGGCCTGCGCACAGGTCGGTGAAATCGCCTATCGTGTAGGTCGAGACCGTCTCGCCCGGAATGCCGTTTATGAGTTCTGTCTTGAAGTTCTGAGAGCGCGAGCCGAAAAATTCCAGAGCCTGCTCTTTATTCCACGTTTGCTGCTCAAACTCGCGCCCTTCTTTTACTATCTCGCGCATGCGGCGCTCGATTTCTTCGAGGTCTTCGGGCGTCAACGGGCGGGGAAGTTGCATATCATAATAGAAGCCGTTTTTGATGGGCGGGCCGATGCCGAACCGGGCCTGGGGGAAAATCTGCTGCACGGCTGCCGCCAGAATGTGCGAGGTCGAATGCCTCAGACAGTGCAGACGGTAGTCCTGCTCGGATGGAAAATCCTCCGGCCCGAGAGCGAAATCCTGATCGCTTTGAAAATCTTCAGCCATAATCTCCTCAGAAGCGGTACAGCAGGCTGCCAGCCTGCTGTTTCCTCCAACTTTCGTGCTTACAGGGTGTCAACAAGCTGGCAGCTTGTTGTACATCCTTGACT
>CAZPQE010000755.1:0-1893 GCA_964588615.1 uncultured Clostridia bacterium
GAACTATGTTTCGTGCTCGCCCTATCGAGTGCCAATCGCGCGGCTGGCGGCAGCGCAGGCCGCGCTAGGGTCGGAGCAGGCCATCTCGCACACTGCGTAGAGAAGAGGAATTTGAAGCGCCAGTCTTGAGGCTGCAGTCTTGAAAATCGTGCAGCCTCAAGGCTGGACTCCAAACTTTTTGCCATTCAGAATTTCCGAGGTTGCTTCGTTGGCCGATGTCGTTTTCCAGTCATCAAGCCCTTCGACGAAGGCTCATCGCCCCTTCTGGATAGTTTGCTTCGAATTCATATCGGTGATCGTTTTTGCCGCGCTGATCCTTCGGCTCGGCATCAGGACTGCGACGACTGTATTCGAATCGAAAACGTGGTGGATGATTCTGCCTGCGCTCATTGTGGGCTATCTCGGCGCTGATTTCATCTCCGGTCTGGTTCACTGGTTCGGAGACACTTTCTTCGAAGAAGACTCGCCCGTGATAGGTCGGATGCTCATCCATCCTTTCCGCGAGCATCACCGCGACCCCAGGGGGATGACCCGCCACAGCTTTCTCGAACTCAACGGCAACAACTGTCTGGCTGCGATTCCACTGCTTGCAGTCGCGCAGCTTCGCGGAGGGCCTGATGAAAGCGCGCTCTCGTTGTTCTCATACTCGTTTCTGATTTTTCTTTCGCTCGCTTCGTTCGGCACGAATCAGTTTCACAAGTGGGCGCATGCGGATGACGCCAATGTCATCATCAGATGGCTTCAAAGAAATAATCTGATTCTTTCGCCCGCCGCGCACTCGCATCATCATCAGGGCGATCACTCGCAGGGATTCTGCGTGACTGCCGGATGGATGAACCTGCTCCTCGACCCTACGGGCTTTTTCCCGCGAGCCGAGCGCGGCATCCGCGCGATCATCGGCAGAAGGAAACAGCCATGAAGAAAAAGCGTCTTTCGGATAAAAGGAAATCGGAGCTTTGTCTTGAGTGCGGCAAGTGCTGCATGTCGATGACCTTCTTTGGCGGCGATGTCGACGAGGAGTCGCGCGACGAAATCCGCTGGATGGAGCTTCACGGGTTCAAAATCGATTACGTCAGAAACGGCGACGGCGAGGATTACTACTTCACTATCCCGCAGCGATGCAACGCGCTTGAGGAAATAAAAACCGAGAGCGGAGCTACGAACTACGTTTGCGGAGTGTATGAAACTCGCCCGCAGATGTGCCGCGATTACGACGGCAGCCTGGACGGGCCGCTGGGCGTCGCCGATTGCCTGTGGCGAGTTGAGATGGGCAAGCCCCTTCTGGTGCAGATAGAAAAACGATGAGCATACTGAACGGAATCAAAGCGATATTCTTCGACGCAGGCGGGACGTTGATTCATCTGGATGCGCCGCGCATCTGCGAATTGATAAGAGAAGGGACCGGAATCACGGCTGAGATTGAAAAATTTCAGCGCGCGCAATCGCTGGCCATGCGGCGGGTCGCCGAACTTGTGTCACTGGGCGCTGGGTCTACGGAAGGTCTCAAACGGGATTTCTATTCGACCCTGCTGCCGGAGATAGGCGTTTCCAATTCGCATCTCGACGCCGCGATTGATTGCATATTGAAAGTGGCTCAATCGGAGATGCTGTGGTACAGAACTGAGGCCGACACAGCGCCGACGCTTGGAGTTATGAAAGAGAGAGGCCTGGCGCTTGCGGTTGTATCGAACAGCGATGGACGAATCGAGGTGGCATTCCAGAAGTCGGGACTTTTCGACTATTTCGATTTCTTCATCGATTCGTTTCTCGTAGGAGTAGAAAAGCCAGACCCGCGAATTTTTCAACTCGCGCTTGCTAGCGCAGGCGTGGCGGCGAGCGAAGCGATTTATGTCGGCGATCTTTATTCGGTCGATGTCGTGGGAGCGCGTGGAG
>CAZPQE010000756.1:0-1892 GCA_964588615.1 uncultured Clostridia bacterium
TTCGATCTGCGCGATATCGATTCCATGCTCTGCGGCGATCTTGCGGACGAGCGGCGAAGATTTCGTCCGGCGCAGATCATCTGCTGTTGCTTCTTTGCTCGGCTGCGGCGATGCGACTGGCGCTTGCGGCGCGGGCGGCTGCGGCGGGGCAGGCGAAGGCTCCTGTTTCGCCACGGGAGGGGCCTCGACCTCAACGGGTTTTGCTTCGACTGGCTTTGCCGACCCGCCATTTATGACCGCCACGACCGTGTTGACCGGAACCGTCTGCCCTTCACTGACGAGAATCTGAGAAAGGACTCCCGACGCAGGAGATGGTATTTCGGCGTCGACCTTGTCGGTCGAGATTTCATAAAGCGGCTCGTCGCGTTTGACTGCTTCCCCAACCTGCTTGAGCCAGCGGACTATCGTGCCTTCCGCTATGGATTCTCCCATCTGCGGCATTTTCACTTCTTCGCTCATAACTCTCCTGTCAAAAAGATGTCAGATTTCAGAGAGTAGATGTTAGTCATTTCAGCGTCGGATGCCAGAGATACTGCGCTAACATCTGACATCCAAAATCTAACATCTACTAATAACTCGCAAGCTGTCGCGCTGCTCGGAGCACATCATCGACCTGCGGAAGAAAAAACTCTTCCAGAGGCGGAGCGTAGGGGACGGGCGTGTCAATCGAAGTCACACGGGTAACAGGCCCGTCGAGGTACTCAAATGCTTCTTCGTTGATGACGGCGGTCAGTTCGCCTGCCATCCCGCCTGTTCGCGTTGCTTCGTGCAATATGATTACCTTGCTCGTCTTCTTCACCGATTCGAGTATAGCTTCCCGATCAAAAGGCTGAAGCGTCCTCAGATCGATCACCTCAGCATCGATCCCCTCTTCCTGAAGTCGGTCGGCGGCGTCAAGCGCGGTGTAGACCATCGCCCCGTAGGTAATGATTGACAGGTCTCGCCCCTCGCGTCGAACAGCGGCCTTGCCTATCGGGACGATGTAATCATCATCAGGCACTTCCTGCCTGATGCGGGGATTTCGGTAAAGCAGTTTGTGCTCGAAGAAAATCACCGGGTCTTCATCTCTTATCGCCGCTTTGATGAGTCCCTTCGCATCGTAAGGCGTCGAAGGCTCAACCATCTTGAGTCCCGGCGTATTGAGAAAGAACGATTCGACGTTCTGCGAGTGAAAAGGCCCGCCGTGAACTCCTCCTCCGCACGGGCCTCGCACCACCATCGGAATTCCTATGCCCTGGCGATAGCGGCTCTTTGCGGCGTAGTTGGTCAGCACATCGAAGCAGCAGGATATGAAATCGATGAACTGCATCTCGGCTACCGGACGCAAGCCCATCATCGCCGCGCCGCAGGCCGCCCCCACTATCGCGCTTTCTGAAATGGGTGTATCGATTACTCGCTCTGCGCCGAACCTCTGGATGAATCCTTCGGTCAGCTTGAACGCGCCTCCGTAAACTCCCACATCTTCGCCTAGCAGAAAGACGCGCTCATCCTGCTCCATTTCTTCCCACAACCCCTGACGAATGGCTTCCAGTAATGTGATCGGTGGCATAATCAATAACACTCTACGATTTTGCGGCTCCGGCCAGAGCGTCTGTGCGGTCGCTTGCATAGACATCGCCGAGAGCTTCTTCAGGTTCAGGCGCGGGCTGGCTTTCAGCCCAATTCAAATCCTCTTCGAGCAGCGCTTCTGCTCGCGCTACGGTCTCTTCGATTTCTGAGGCGGTGACGACTTTTTCTTCGAGCAGGCGATTTCTGAAACAGTCAATGGGATCGCGCCTGCGCCATTCTTCGATCGCTTCTTCAGGCACATAAGATTGATTGTCGTGCGCGGCGTGGCCTTTCATGCGAAAAGTTTTGGCTTCGATGAACGTAGGCCCGCCTCCTGCTCGCGC
>CAZPQE010000757.1:0-1889 GCA_964588615.1 uncultured Clostridia bacterium
AAAAGTCGGAGTCGGGACCAACGCTTTAGTCCTGCTTCTGTTTGCGATGATCCCGGTGACGATTGGAATCATCGCCAGAGGGCAGCTTGACCCTCTCACGAATCGAGAGCTTGCGATGCCTGTGGTGATGAGCCAGCTTCTTCCGCTATGGCTCGGCGCGCTGTTGCTTGCGGCGATCTTTTCGGCCGAGGTCAGCACAGCCGACGCGGTGCTTTTCATGCTGACGACTTCGCTGGGCAAAGATATCTACAAGGGCATCTGGAAAACGGACGCAAGCGACCGCGAGTTGCTGCGCTTCACGCGAGTGTGCGCCGTCGGGTGCGGGATAGCGGGAGCAGTGCTGGCGCTCGTTTTGGAAACGGTCATCGGCGCGTTGACTGTATTCTACAGCATAATCACTGCGGTGTTTTTGCTGCCCGTAGTGTTCGGGCTTTACTGGCGGCGCGTAACGGCGCGAGGCGCTTTGATTTCGATCTGGGTCACGGCGGCGATGTTGTTTCTGCTCGAAGCCGCGCCTCAACTGGCCACCGGCTGGCTCGAAGGCTTTTTCAGAATGCTCACGATGCCGGTCAGAGAATGGGGGATCCCGTCTCTGGCTGTTGCCCTTCTGGTCGGACTCATCGCGCTCATCATCGAAAGTCTTTCGAGGAAGGCGGAATGAATGGATTATCGATCTCTGTTCAGGCTTGACGGAAAAGCGGCGGCGGTATTTGGCGCAGGATCGGGCATTGGCCGGGTGGCTTGCGCGGCTCTCTCGGCGCACGGGGCGAGAGTCGCCTGCTTCGACATCAATCACGAAGCAGCCGAGCGAGTTGCGGGCGAGACTGAAAATGACCTTCCTCCCCGGCGGGTCGATATCGCGAGCGAAGAAGATGTTCGAAATGCGCTTGAAGAAATTGTCGACCTTGCAGGCCGCCTCGACGTGGTGGTGACGACTCCCGGAGTCAATGTTCGAAAACCGATTCTCAGCTACAGCCGCCAGGAGTTTGATCGAGTGATGGAAGTGAACCTTCGCGGAACCTTCAACGTGCTCAAAGAAGCGGGCCGGATCATGTCGGAGCGCGGAGGAGGAAGCATCATAGCTTTTTCATCCATCCGCTCGCTGGTCGTAGAGCCGGGACAGGGAGTTTACGCGGCCACCAAAGCGGGGATAATTCAACTGGTGCGCGGGCTGGCCTCAGAACTTGGAGGGCGAAACGTGCGAGTCAACGCCATCGCCCCCGGAGTGGTCGATACTCCGCTGACCGCTCAGATCAAAGAGGATCGAGAATGGCACGAAGCATACTCGCGCAAGAGCGCGCTTGGGAGGTGGGCGCGGGCCGAAGAGATGGCCGGGCCTGTGGTGTTTTTAAGCAGCGAGGCTTCGAGCTTCGTCACCGGGGCAGTGCTGTTCGTCGATGGCGGATGGACAGCTATTGACGGCAGGTTTACTCCGCCTCTGCCATGACGTGTATGAAATGTTTATCTTCACGGCTGGAAGCGACTATTCGTTGGAACCGCCCGCTTTGACCCGCTTGCATCTTCAATCGCATCAGTTTTTCGAGGTCATCCGATTCAAAGCTCACTCATCAGGAACTGAGGAAAGCGGAAATGAATATATAGTGGTCAGGAAAATGTTTTCCTCGAAAAAGGTGAGCTTGAAGTCTACAGTGCCAGTGCATACTCGCGTTCAGGCTGTGCTAGAGGAAACTGATGCTCTTTTGACTGCCCGATTGGTATGGTATTTACTTCCGCGTCCCTGATATGAAATAAACGGCTCTCCCCTCACACTATAAGATTGAGCGCAAAGGGTGGGCCACTTTCTCTGGCGCTTGCTCCTCTCTCGTAACTACTGGTGGCCATATTCCCGATGCTTACAGGTTTGAATTCGTCCTTGTTGACAACAACAT
>CAZPQE010000758.1:0-1883 GCA_964588615.1 uncultured Clostridia bacterium
GCAGTCGGCGTGCTGACGGATGAACTCGCGTTAGAATTGGGAGCCTCGATAGAAGCGACCGGTTTCGTTCCCTGGGTTGTGTTCGTGTTGGTCTGTTCCTGCGCGCCGCAGGCGATGAAAAATGAAACTGCCGAAATCAACAACCCTGTCTTCAAAATTCTCATTAACCACATCTCCTTTCAAATTGGCTATCGGTCATTGGTCGCTGGTCATTTGCTCTTGCTCAACAAACAACTGACAAAGGACGAATG
Source organism: uncultured Clostridia bacterium (assembly GCA_964588615.1). GTDB lineage: Bacteria > Acidobacteriota > Blastocatellia > UBA7656 > UBA7656 > UBA7656. Next base: position 252 of record CAZPQE010000758.1, read on the forward strand.
ACCAGTGACATATTACAAAATCATAGTCAATCCAAGCTTACCGCCGATGATCTTTTCTATCTCGGCTATAGGCGCTCGTTCCTGTTCCATCGTGTCGCGGTCCCGGACAGTGACCTGATTGTCTTCGAGCGACTGATGGTCTACGGTGATGCAAAAAGGCGTGCCCACTTCATCCTGTCGGCGATAGAGCTTGCCTATACCGGCGGTGTCATCATAGACCGCCCTCATCGCTCCCGTGCGCTGAAGTCGCGCCTTGATGTCGCGCGCAAGACGGACTATCGGCTCTTTATTTTTGGCAAGCGGGAGGACTGCGACTTTGATGGGCGCAAGCTCAGGGTGGAGTTTGAGCACCACGCGCTTTTCGCCGCGCACTTCTTCTTCGGCGTAGGCGTCCATCAGAAAAGCCAGCACCTTGCGATCCACCCCCGCTGACGGTTCGATGACGTAAGCAAACAGGTGCTGATTGGATTCGTGATCGAAGTAGGTGAGGTCGGCTGTCGAGTCAGGGTTGACTCGCTTGCCTTCCGAGTCGAGAGGCTTCTTCGAATGAGCTTTCAAATCGAAGTCCGTCCGGTTGGCGATTCCTTCAAGCTCGTCCCACTGCTTTTCGTCGTCTTCGCGTTCGGGGAAGAAGCGATATTGAAGATCGACACACGCCTTCGCGTAATGGGCAAGCTCGCCTGGCGGCTGAATGTACTTGCGCAGGTTTTCTCTTTTCATGCCAAGCTGGATATGCCATTCGAAGCGGTCTTCGACCCAGCGCGTGTGCCACTCGTCATCGTTCATCTCGCCCGGCTTGAGCGAGTCGGGCGGCTTGACGAAGAACTCGATTTCCATCTGCTCGAACTCGCGGGTGCGAAAAATAAAGTTTCCCGGAGTAATCTCGTTTCGAAAAGCCTTGCCAATCTGGGCGACTCCGAACGGGAGCTTGCGATTCATGGTGTCGAGAATGTTTTTGAAATTGACGAATATGCCCTGAGCGGTTTCCGGTCTCAGATAGGCCAGGCCGGAATCGTCCTCGACCGGGCCTACAGTAGTGCGGAACATGAGGTTGAACTGTCGCGGCTCTGTCAGGTCTGAGGAGCCGCAGGAGGAGCACTTGTCCTCGTCGAGTTTGTCGGCGCGCAGTCGGGCTTTGCACTTGCGGCAATCCACAAGCGGGTCTGAAAAAGTGGCTTCGTGGCCCGAGTATTTCCAGGCCAGTCGGTTCATGAGTATGCCCGCATCGAGACCTACCATATCGTCGCGCTCATAGACGACCGAGCGCCACCAGGCGCGTTTGATATTGTTTTTGAGTTCGACTCCCAGCGGGCCGTAATCCCAAACCGAACCCAGTCCCCCGTAGATATCGCTGGATTGAAAAGCGAACCCTCGCCGCTTGGCCAGGCTCGCGATGGTTTCTATATCTGCCATGAATTGAGTTCCTTCTACAGCGAGAAAAAATCTTCAGCGTCAAGTCAGAAAATATACAACACCGGGGCCGCACAGTTGAAGCCTCAGCGGGTGGCCTACAGGCCATAAAGCAAAAGAGGCGATCCCGTTGACCGCCTCCAGACTGTTGAACTGAGGATGCGCCCGGAGAGATTCGAACTCCCGACCTTCTGGTTCGTAGCCAGACGCTCTATCCAACTG
>CAZPQE010000759.1:0-1879 GCA_964588615.1 uncultured Clostridia bacterium
GCGCGTCAGCAAGGGCTTGATTCTACTGGCCCTCCCTCACCATCGGGCTACTGATACACAGCTTAACTTAATGGCATTGTCCTTTCAGGGTGTCAACAGGCTGCCAGCCTGTTGTACATCTTCGGCTCGTTAGAAGAAAGTCTGGAGTCCAGAGTCTGGAGTCTGGAGTCCGTTGTGGGAGTCATCACCTGTTTTTCTTACTTTCAGAGCGTTGGTAAAAACAACGCGATGGCTCCTTTGAAGAAGTACAGACGTCGGCCAGCCTGCTGGTTCTTCAGATTTTCATCCTTTGTCCGGCAGAATCAGGGTGTCAACCGGTTTTACAGGCGCAGCGTGTTCGAGCGGCTATTGCCTTGACTCCGCCTCAGAACCGTTATATAAGCCTTCCGTCAGACGTGTCATAGAGATGAATCAGGCAGCGGATATTTAAGATAAATCACACAAAATCCGGTCACGCTCGATCTTTCCAAATGCCTGACATCGACGCGGGTGCGGCGCGCGTGAGCGGATGGTTCGACAAGTAAATATCTCAGCGTCGGGAGCGACCTGATGGATGACAAAGAAGTTTCGCGGCGAGTTTTCATCATAGAATCCTCCGCAGGGTTGAGTTCCATCCTTCTCTGGTCGCGCCTGCCCGATGTTCTTGCAGCCCAGGAACATGCTCACCTTGCTGCGCAATCTGCGGCGTCGGTCGGGTTCGAGATTTTCACTCCCGATCAGGCGGCTGAAGTCGAAGCCGTCGCCGCGCAGATCATCCCGACCGACTCGACTCCCGGCGCGCGCGAAGCCCGCATCGTTTATTTCATAGACCGCGCGCTTGCCACATTCGCCTCCGAAGACCGCAAGGTGTTCGACGAAGGGTTCAAACAATTTCAATCCAGACTCAGGAAACTGCCCGGCAAGCCTGCGACCTTCCGCGAGTTGAACTCAGAGCGACAGATAAAGTTTCTCAGATCGATTGAAAAGACCGACTTCTTCGAACTCCTGCGCACCCTGACCGTAACCGGGATGTTCGCCCGTCCCGAATATGGAGGCAATCATAATCAGACGGGGTGGGAACTCATCGGCTTCGAGGATCAGTTTTTCTTCAAGCCGCCTTTTGGCTTTTATGATCGCAGTCATCACTCGAAGGGATAGACCGGAGGGAGCCGGATTATGCCAGACGAGCAGATCAGATTCGAGGCGGATGCCGAGATCGATTTCGTGATCATAGGGTCGGGCGCTGCCGGAGGCATTCTCGCAAGAGAATTATCCGCAGCCCGGTTTCGCGTCGTCGTCCTTGAGCAGGGGCCTCACCTCAAAGAGGTGGACTTCGAACACGACGAACTCAAGTACATGCGCCTCAGAGCCATCACTAACGACTACCGTCGACAGCCGAATACTTTTCGCAGTACCGAAAAAGAAAAAGCCAAACTTCAGCCCGCCGTAATCTACGGGCGCCAGGTCGGCGGCGGCACTGTTCACTTCACAGCCAACTAATGGCGATTTCTTGAAATAGATTTCATCGAGCGAAGCCGCTGGGGAACCATCGCAGGCACGGGATTCGACGACTGGCCCATCACTTACCGAGAGCTTGAGCCTTACTATACGAAGACCGAATGGGAACTGGGCGTGTCGGGTCTTGCGGGAGCGAGTCCCTTCGATCCTCCACGCTCGAAGGATTATCCGCTCCCTCCGCTTCCCATAAAATCCTCCGGCGCGCTTGCCGAAGAGGGCGCGCGCAAACTGGGCTGGCACGCTTTCCCCGCGCCTATGGCCATCATCTCCAAACCCTATCGCGGGCGTCAGGCTTGTCTTCACTGCGGATTCTGCGAGTATTTCGGCTGCGAGGTGAGAGCCAAATCATCGACTCTCGCTACGGTCATACGCGAAGCCGAAG
>CAZPQE010000760.1:0-1872 GCA_964588615.1 uncultured Clostridia bacterium
AACAAGCTCTCCAACAGTCCATCTAACAACAAAAAGGTTATGATTATATTTTCAGATATGCTGGAGAATAGCGAACTATTTTCGTTTTACCGAGACAAAGAGATTGAAAATCTTTCGAAGAACATAGGTAATCTTGTCGAAAAGAAACTTGACAAAGAGTGTCCGCTACCAAATCTAGAAGGGATAAAAATCTTTGTAGTGACAAGCAGAAAGCCCGAAACTGACACTCTAATTAATAAAGCAGAGATATTTTGGAAAGAATTGTTCAGGCGTAAAAACGGTGCGGCATCGTTCGACTCAGAATTAGATATAAAGTAACACGTCTAGGGAAAAGTGATTGATAATACTCGAAAGATAGCGCGACTCGTAAAGAGTTCACGGCGCGAGGAAGAAGGCTCGACGTGATTCGTAAAGAGCGAGAAACGAGAAGAGAAGACGCAGATCAAGATTCTAACTTCCGCATGCACCGTACCCGCCCGTCGCCTTTTGTTATGAGTCTGCGGGTTCACTTCTCCGTTCAACATCAACGGGCGGGACGGTGATGCTGGCGTTGGGCGGCATGAGAGACTATCGACTCATCCACGACGGTCTTTGCCGGGGTGACCAATCCTCTAGCCCCTCTGCGCTCTCCAGGCGCCGCTTCCTTGCCTCATTGCTCGCTGCGGGAGCGAGCTCGCTATTGGCTGCCAACCTCGGCCGAGGCGAGCGGCCCGAGCTTGGCGGGATGGCCATCGATGTTCACCACCATGTCTTTCCGCCGCCATTCCTGAAGGCGACGGAGTCACTCCTGATCGGCGCGTCACGCGCTCGCATGGTTGAATGGAGTACCCAACGTTCACTGACCGAGATGGACGCGACGGGCGTCCGGACGGCGATCGTCTCCATCACAAGTCCTGGGATCTGGTTCGGAACCTCAGATTCGGCGCTCAGACTCGCTCGCCAATGCAATGACTACCTGGCGAATTTGGCGCGCGATTACCCTGAACGTTTCGGTTTCTTCGCGGCGATTCCCCTACCAGACACGAAGCAGAGTCTGCGGGAGGTCGAGTACGCGCTGACAGTTCTCAAGGCAGATGGCGTCGGGTTGATGACAAACTATGGCGAGAAGTGGCCTGGCGACCCGGCCTTTCGCGAACTGTTCGAAGAACTCAACCGACGTAAGGCGGTTGTCTATGTGCATCCGACTACGCCGAAATGCTGTGGTGGGCTGCTGCCCGGCGTACCCGATCCGCTTGTGGAGTTCCCGCACGACACCACTCGATCGATCGTGAGTCTCCTCTATTCGGGCACTTTGACCCGTTGCCCGGACATCCGCTTCATCTTCTCCCACGCGGGAGGAACGATTCCGATGCTTTCTGGTCGGCTCAAGGAAACCGGAGCGCTATTCGGGATGAACGAGGGGTTGCCGAATGGGCCCGAGTACGAGCTCAAGCGACTGCACTACGAGATCGCGAACTCCGCGCATCGGACCGCCTTCGCAGCGCTCAGGACCCTCGTCTCAACGTCCCAGGTCCTATTCGGCACCGACTATCCGTTCATACCGATGTCGACGACTGCGCAGGGGCTGGCCAATCTTGGACTTCCGACGAGTGACGTCGAGGCCATTAAGCACGGGAATGCCGCTGCGCTGTTTCCGCGCATCAAGGTCTGAGCATGCCGCCCAACAAGGCGCTGCAGCTGACGAGCCACAGCGTTCTGCAATCGGTGCGTGGGGTTTGGCGTCGGACTTGGGCGCTTCGAACGGGCCAGGGAGGCGCTGTGGCTCGCAGCTGAGCGCCGGTCCGTTAGACAGCCCGACAGCAGAAGGCTCGACGATTAGCCAACGTCACGACAGCGAGAAGAAGAAAGCTCGACGTGACTCGAAACGAAGCG
>CAZPQE010000761.1:0-1844 GCA_964588615.1 uncultured Clostridia bacterium
AGGATTATCGAGACCGGCACTCTGAGCGCCTGAAGTTTCTCCGGCAAGGCTATGCGCAGAACCAACAACGGCACCAGCCACCAGCAGGCCGCGTTGACGAACGCTCTTATCTCGCTCATCCCGACATATCGCCAGATGAATGCATGCACTCCGGCCAGACAGAGAGTCGCAAACTGAATTAGCACCACGTAAGGAAGCTGGGTCAGCCCTCGAATAAATTGTTCCTGAGTGGGTTCGAAATCGAACCTCAGCATATAGGCAAGCATGAAGGCCCCCATCAGAGCCATAAGGTCGAGCGCATACTGAATCCTTCTCGACAACAGCCCTGTCCACCACGCCCTTGATTTGATTTTCCACGGCATGCCAGTTTTTTTATCCGTTCCGTTCATCGCGCGCCTCTCTATGAAGATGAAGGGGATACTTTCTCAACTCTGTTATTTCTGAAGGGAGAAAGGGACATCGAACCGAGGGCTGTTTCAGACAGGAGAACAGTATCTATTCAGCCAGAGATAAGCAAGCCTTTTTTCTGCGGCTTCAGCCGCCGGCGCGCCCTGCTCGGCGGACGACTTCCGTCACCCGCTCGATATCGCCTGCTCTGAGGCTCGATCCGCTGGGCAGGCACAAGCCGCGCTCGAAAATATTTTCGGCGACCGTTCCGACTCTCGCGCGGCATTCCGCAAAAACCGGCTGCAAATGAAGCGGCTTCCACACCGGGCGCGATTCGATGTTTTCTTCCTCAAGCGCCAGCCGCAGTTCCTCTTTCGTCGCGCCGAACTTTTCCGCATCGATGGTGATGCAGGTCAGCCATCGCGTCGAACGGCCATATTCGGCTTCGGGCATGAACTCAAGGCCCGGAAGATCGGAGAGAGCGGATTTATACTGCTGGAAGTTTTTTCTTCTGGTTGTGATGCGGTCTTCGAGCACCTTCATCTGCCCCCGACCGATGGCCGCCAGTATGTTGCTCATCCGGTAATTGTATCCGATGGTCGAATGCTGATAGTGAAGGGCCGGGTCACGCGCCTGAGTCGCAAGGAACCGCGCCCGCTCTATCAACGTCCGATCGGAAGAAACCAGCATGCCTCCGCCGGAGGTGGTGATGATCTTGTTGCCGTTGAAGGAGAGCACCGACATCCTTCCCATGCTTCCCGCCTTTCGATCCCTGTAAGTGGCTCCCAGAGCCTCTGCCGCGTCTTCGATGATCGGAACCTGGTAGCGGGCGCAGGTTTCGATGATCGGATCGTAATCGGCGCTCTGGCCGTAGAGATCGACCACGATGACCGCGCGCGGCAGACGCCCTCGCGCGGCGCAGGATTTCAATTCTTCTTCGAGCAGGCCGGGATCGATGTTCCAGGTACGGGGATCGCAATCGATGAACACCGGATTGCCGCGCTCATAAACGACGGGGTTCGCGCTGGCGCTGAAAGTGAAGGTCGAACACAACACTTCGTCGCCGGGCTGCAGACCTGTCAGCAGCAGCGCCAGATGCATGGCCGCCGTGCCTGACGAAAGCGCCGCCGCGTGGCCGACGCCGAGGTAAGCGGCGACTTCTTTTTCAAAGGCATCGACCTGAGGGCCGAGGGGCGCGATCCAGTTCGAAGCGAAAGCTTCCTCTACCAACCTGAGTTCCTCTTCGCCCAGGTGCGGAGGTGAAAGATAAATGCGATTGTTCATATCCCGGAAATGAAAAGGCACGCGCCTATGAGCACGAAGCATATTTGCATGGCGTAGCTGACCATGGCCACCTTGCGAGTCGATAGTCCGCGCTTTGCCAGATAATCATAAAAATGGCTGCGGTCGCCCGCGAAAGGAGAAACTCCTCGACTGAGGCGGCGAACGACTGCGAA
>CAZPQE010000762.1:0-1840 GCA_964588615.1 uncultured Clostridia bacterium
GACGGTCGGGCTACTGACACGACTTGCTTCGAAGTTTGTGACCGCGCGCAGTATAGATCAATTCTCGAATGAATCTATGACAGACCCCTTGTGGAAAGCCGAAGACCAGCGAGCGCGGCTCATCGAGCTTGAAGGCCGGGACGCCGCGTCGAAAGAACTCCCGCTGCGCCGCGATGTGCGTTCGCTCGGACGGCTGCTCGGCGAGGTAATCAAAGAGCAGGTCGGACCCGAACTATTCGATCACGTCGAACAACTCAGGATGCTGGCCATCGAGCACCGCGATACGGAATCCGCCAATACGGATATCTCCGCTCAGTACGAATTGATGGAGCGCGCCCGCCGAATGGTCGGCTCCATGACAGTGGATCAGGCTTACCTTTTGACCAGAGCCTTCGCCATCTATTTCGAATTGACCAATCTGGCCGAAACCAATCATCGCAAACGACGACGCCGCGCCTCCGAGCTTTCAAGCGATCGAGCGTCTCAACCCGGCTCGATGAAAGACACTCTCCTGCGAATGCGCGAGGCCGGGATATCATCGCTCCAGGCTCTCGATTCGCTCCGATCGGTGAAGGTCATTCCGGTATTAACCGCTCACCCGACCGAGGTTGCTCGCCGCACCGTGCTTTTCAAACGACAGAGCATATCGAAAGAATTGGAAAAGCTCGACCGCCTGCCGCTCACCGACATCGAAGCCCTTCGGTGCGAAGAGGCCATCGCCGCCGAGATAACCGCCCTCTGGCAATCGGATGAAGTGCGGCGGCGCAAGCCTTCGGTGCGCGACGAGATAAAGATGGGGCTGGATTATTATCCGAGTTGTCTGATCGCCACGCTGCCGAAACTTTATGACGAGATAGCTGCGGCATTTCGTCAGGTCTACGATTGCGATCTTTCATCGCGCGAACTGCCGACGGTCGTTCGATTCGGCTCGTGGATTGGAGGAGACCGCGACGGCAACCCGTCGGTCACGCCCCAGTCCACACACCACGCGCTCGACATGGCCCGCCGCGCGATACTTGAGCATTACATCAGCGCGATAAGAGAACTACTCCGTCAACTCAGCCCTTCCCGATGCCAGGCTCCGGTCTCGGAAGAACTCGTCGTCGCGCTCGATCATTACCGGTTGACTATTTCAGCAAAAGACGCAAACGCCGATCTTCGCTCCAGTCACGAAGCCTACCGTTTGTTCATCGTATTCGTCCTGCATCGATTGTCGCTTGCGCTCGACGCGCGCTCGCACGCGGACGCTTATCGGGATGCAGAGGAACTCGCGCGCGATCTGCGACTGATGCGCGACAGCCTTTCAAGCAACAAGGGCGAGCGGCTTGCTCGCGCGCTCATCGATCCGCTGCTGCGTCAGATCGAAACATTCGGATTTCATCTGCACACGCTCGATATCCGACAGCACGCCCGCGTTCACTCGCGCGCAGTCGCAGAGCTTGCGCAGGCTGCGAAGATCGAAACGGGATCGCTTCCCGCTCCGCCTTCTCAGGAAACGACCGATCTCTTAAACACCCTGCGCGGGGTGGCCGAACTCAAGCGCGATTATCCGGCGCAATCGATTCAGAGCTTCGTCATCAGCGGCGCGCGCTCGGTCCAGGACGTGATGTCTGCGGTCTGGCTTGCGGAGTTTGCCGGGGTTCGAGTGGCGGCATCCGACGACGATCCGGGAGTGATGCCCGTGCCTCTCTTCGAATCCATCGAAGACCTGCGCCGGTCTGCCGACGTGTGCCGCGCGTTGTGGACATCGCAAGATTACTCCCGGCTGCTCGACTCCTGGGGTCGTCATCAGGAAGTGATGCTGGGATATTCGGATTCGAACAAAGACGGCGGGATGCTG
>CAZPQE010000763.1:0-1839 GCA_964588615.1 uncultured Clostridia bacterium
AGAAAAACAAGGAGAAGAACTCTCATGCCTTTGCCCCATAAGCCGGCCCGTTCGCGCAGACGCAATTTCACATGCATAAGGTTTTGCTTCCTGTTGAGGTTTGCCTTCGATCCGTTCGCTGGATTTCCGGGAGAGTTCAGCCGTTCGATATCCGACAGTATCCCGTTTGCCTGCGCTATTATCGAGGAGATCGCGCTTTTCGACCTGCGCGAGGTCGGCGGACTTCACTGCTTGTCTGCTTCTTTAGTGAGTTCCTGAAAACGCGGGTCATCTCTTAGGCTCTCAAGGTCAGGCTCCGCCCGACCGCGTATGGCGATGATCGGGCCTACGCGCGAAAGCGATTTCTCGAAATATTTGAGCGCGTGGTCTGCGTCTCCTCTCAGAGCATGCAGACAGGCGATGTAATAACGAGTGAAAGGATCGTCCGCGCCGTTTGCCACCCGGTCTTCGAACTTCTTGAGCGCGCGCTTGAAGTGACGCTCGGCTTCTTCCGCGTCGCCTCTTCTCAAATGAGCTGCGCCAAGTTTTTGCTCCAGCTCGATGATCGTCCGCTCGCGCAGCGCGTGATCGGAGGAGAGGAGAAAATCCATCTCCTTTTCATACTCGCTGATGGCTTCATCCCATCGGCCCTGGCAGTAGTAAACATATCCGAGACGGGCGTGCGCCCCGACCACCTGCAATCCTTCCTTGCCGGATATGAATCGCTCCTGAAGCTCGACGGCCTGACGGGCGAATATCTCGGCGCGTCGGTAATTGCCGCGCAGCGCGCACAGCAGCGCGAGTTGAAGGTATGAATAGCCCGCCTGCGGATTCAGAGCTACGGCATGCTCAAGCTCGGTTATGCCTTCTTTGACCATCCCCTTGCCCAGCCAGTAGACGCGAGCCAGCGACGCATGCGCGCCTGCGTTGTTGGGCTCAAGTTTTATCGCCTGCTTGATCGCCTCTATCGCGTCGTCGTAGCGGCCTATCGTCGTATAAGCGCCGCCCAGCCATTGATGCGCGTGCGACAGTCGCGGATTTATCTCTATGGCTTTCTTCTCGATCTCTATGGCCTTGTGCGAAAGCTCCGGTATTCCGAGGAAACTGCCTTTGAGGTCGTAGGCCGTGCCGAGCGCCGCCCACGCCCGCGCGTAATCGGGATCGTGCTCGGTCGCCTTCTCGAAGTGATGAATGGCGCGATCGAGAGTTTCGCGGCTGCCGGTGCGCAGGTTCATCATCCCGCGCGAGAAGTGCTCGTAGGCTTCCACCGACTGAGTTTCCTTGCGCTCGATTTCGGTTATCTCCGACGAGCCGAGTTCCAGATTAAGGCCGTGCGTGAGTTCGTAGACGATCTTGTCCTGAAGGTTGAAGATGTCGTCTATCTGGCCATCGATCTTGACCGTCTTGAGAAGCGTTCCGGTCTCAACTTCGACGAAGCGGGCGGTGATGCGGATCATAGGGCCGATTCGCTGATAGCCTCCGCTGATGATCCACGAAGCATTGAGGCGGCGACCGATATCGATGGCGAAAGCGTCTTCGGATTCGACCAGCGTCCCTGAACCGATGTTGCGAAGAACCTCGAATGTGCGCTCGCGCCCAATTACCGAAAGGCCGCGAATGTTTTTCAGATCGGCGGTGACGGTTTCGGCAATGCCCGACCCTATCCAGTCGTCGACTGCCTCTTTGGTGATGTTGGCGAAGTTCATCACTGCGACCGCGTTTTCGAGTTTCGGAGCGGCGGCTATAGCTCCGGTGGCTGCGGCGGCAGGCGCGAGAACGGAGGTCGGCGTCTGGTCTGCGAAGTAAGCGATGCGGCCCGATTCGAGATCGCGGCGCAGGTTGTGAAGATCGATGTAGATT
>CAZPQE010000764.1:0-1833 GCA_964588615.1 uncultured Clostridia bacterium
GCACCAGCAAGCGAGACGCTTGCGTTCCTTGTGCCAGCCTTACCTTTTCATCACTACCATTTTCTCCAATGTTACAGGTGATTCCGTGAGCGATTTTGAAACAGGAGCATGGAGGCGAAACCCTAGCCGACATGCTCCTGCTTCTGCGACACACCTTCAATCGAGAAAAACAACGTGACTCATCGAAGGCGCTTCGTTTTCAGTGTTCATCAGGACTCTGTGCCAGCCGACGAGATGAATCGTCTTGTGGTCAGAGTGCGAGACCCGGCCTCGCGCATAGACGCGGGCATCGCGTCGCATCACGCGCCAGTCGAAGCCGCGAGCGCGGGGAACGGTATCGAGCAGCTTTCGATACTGCGCTTCCGTCACGCCCTGCGGATACTGGCGACAGACATAGACGCCTACGCCGTTAGTCCTGAAGACGTTTTCGCAAATGTGCGGCTTGCCGCCTCCGCGACGGAGAGGTTCGTTTCTCAGGATGAGTTTTTCATCGACTCGCAAATCGGGCGCGGGTATGAAAAACCATTCGCCCTGTCGAATGAAAGCGGCGTTGCGGCGGCGAAACTGATCTTTCGCTTTCAACTTCATCCGAAACTCCGCCGCCCTTACCTCTCGCGGCTTCAGAGATCGCATTGCCGTATCGACGGTCGAAACAGACCTACCGGGGACAGCGGCGACGAAATAGTGGCGTTCGTCGTGACCGCAGAGAAATTTTTCTTTCTGCGATCCGTTGCGAGCCATCAACAGGAGATGCCGGAGATCGGAGCGAAGGTCGATGACTTCGAATTCAACCTCGACAGAAGGATTGATTCGAAGATCGAAGTATTCGCCCTTTCCGTCTTCGCGCACGTCGACGGTGAATGGAGACGCAGAGCGAAAACGGTTCGCCTGCTCTCCGACCGCGACGCGCGCGCCGAGTTTGAGGAATTTGCTCTGAAGCGATTTCATGTCCATACTTCGTTTCTGCCTTTCGTGTTACTGTCGAGCTTTCGCTCGCAGGGTTGAATCGCTGGAGCCTCGCGCGGGACGAGAACCCGCCTCTTGAGGTTGGAAGCCTGACGCCTTAGCCTTTAGACCAGCGAGGCTTGATTTCAAGATGGCGATTATCTTCGATTTTCTCAGCATGCCTTCACCTCCTGGTTGAAAGATTGACTGACTCACGGCTGACTGCGGAGTTAGGATTCGAACCCAAATGACCGGCTTCAAAGACCGGCAGCCTTCCCATTACCTGACTCCGCAATGGTTGGGGACGGAATTGAACCGCCGACACATGGATTTTCAATCCACTGCTCTACCTTCTGAGCTACCCAACCTTGATAGTGATGAGAAACGGGTTCTTCTTCGCTTCTCGTTTTCGAATTGCAAATCAGGGCGGCAGGACTTGAACCTGCGACCTTTCGGTTCGAAGCCGAATGCTCTCATCCGTCTGAGCTACGCCCCGAAGAGTGAATCGGCAACCATGAGGGGATCGATCAATGCGGCTGCCAGTTCCATATAGCTTCCTCGCCGCTCACTTCAGGCAGGAAGCATCCATCGACTTTATCGGGTCGAACGTACTTGATCAGATAATCGACCACCCGTCGACGCTCGCCGCCTTTGCCGGGATGTATTAGCTCGTCGCGCTCGACTCTCCACACCGCGCCTTCAACCGGATCAATCGCGCCGTGAAATCCCTGAGCGCCGAGCCGGGACATGGCTTCTTCGACGCTCAGGGGAGAGCCTTTGTGAATCACGGTCGGAGTGATGAAGTCAGCGACCGACAAGCGGCTCATCAATTCGTCATAGACGGCTCGCTTGTTTCCGACCATCAGATCGAAAGCGACGAACGGTTCG
>CAZPQE010000765.1:0-1832 GCA_964588615.1 uncultured Clostridia bacterium
GACTCAACCGATGTGGCGATTCAGAACCGATCCGCCCGCGATAAAATTCGCCATAGGCTCGTGCGCCTACATCAACGATCCGCCCTTTGATCGACCGGGCAACCCTTATGGCTCAGGGTTCGAGATATTCAAAACTATAGCTGCCGCCCGGCCTGACGCAATGCTATGGCTCGGCGACAACCTCTACTTCCGCGAGGCCGACTGGCTTACGGAATCTGGCATGCGCTATCGCTACGCGCAGACCCGCGAGATGGCCGAGCTTCAACCGCTGCTGGCTTCCACTCATCAATATGCCATCTGGGACGATCACGACTTCGGCCCCAACGATTCAGACGGCTCTTTCAGAATGAAGGAAGTTTCTCTGAAAGTCTTCAAGGATTACTGGGCCAATAACACTTACGGAACTGAGGAGACGCCCGGCGTATTCGGTCGCTTCGAGTGGGGCGATGTGGAATTCTTTCTGCTCGATGATCGCTTCCACCGTTCGCCCAATCGCTTTCCAGCCGGGCCGGACAAAGTGATGTTCGGCCTTGCGCAGATGCGATGGCTGCTGGAGTCGCTTGCGTCGAGCAACGCGACCTTCAAGGTCATCGCGGGCGGCAATCAGATGATGAACCCGTTGATGATGTTCGAAGCCTTCGGCAAATGCCCTGAAGAACAAAAGCGACTGATCGATTTCATCCGCGACGCGAAAGTGACGGGCGTGGTGTTTCTCTCAGGCGACCGGCATCACACCGAGCTTATCAGGAGAGAGGAGCCAGGTCTCTATCCACTTTACGATTTCACTTCCAGCCCGCTGACATCAGGCGGGAGCCGGATCGAAGCCGAGGCCAGCAACGCGGCGCGAGTGCCGGGAACGTGGGTGACGGGCGGAGTGAAAAACTTCGGACTCGTCGAAGTGTCGGGCGCGGCCAAAGACCGCAGGATGTTGTTGCGCACTCTCGACCTGACCGGAAAGGAACTTTGGCGATACGAAATCAAAGCCTCTGAGCTTGTGTTTGCGAAGTAGAGCGGATCATTGGCTGCATCGTCATCTGCGCTGACGATGCAGCGCGCGGTCTACGACTGCTGCCATCTTCTCTTCGTCGAGCCAGCCTCCGAGGAACCGGTTTATCTTCTCGATAGCCGGTTGTGCGTCTGTAAGCGTTTCGTTGTAATCGATATAAATCACATCGAAGTTCGATTGCTCATCGAGCCACGCGAAAACGCTCTGGAGGTGCTTGTTGAAAAGCCCGGCCATCTTTTCATCCGTCACCGCGTCGGTCGGCTCTCCACGACGGATGAGCATCTGACGCTGAGAGGCCAGAATTTCTTCCATCTTCCTTCGCATGAAGATGACTTTGTAATGGTGCTGATGCGGAAGCTGTTTGAGCAGAGCGGAGATGGCTTTGATCACTTTGCCACGAGCCTGGCCGACCCAGGAATCGTCCCTTGCGAGCTCCTTGATTTTTTCAAGCTCGAAGTAGCCTCTGGGATTGTCCTCGTCGGCCACCCGGATGTTATCTACCAAAGCTTCAAGGCCGCCTGCGACGAGCATGCTCATCATCATCGAAGTGCCTGAGCGGGGAAGACCTGAAACTATTATGATCGCGTCGTTATTCATAGCCGAGCATTATTCCATTTCGCCGGAGGGAGAGTAAAGCGCCAGGTCATTTGCCCTGCTTGCCGAGGGGATGCTCGAAGCTTATGTAGAGAAAAACTCCGCGCTGACCGTTTGACGAGCCTATTCCGAGAGGAAAAGCGATGCCTGGAACTATCTGAAGTCCGTTCTTGAAATTGTGCACCCACCGAAAGCCGGGATTGATGAACAGACTGCTCTGACGCGATTTCAC
>CAZPQE010000766.1:0-1825 GCA_964588615.1 uncultured Clostridia bacterium
TGTTGCGCGACTGTGCTTTGCTTCCTCGCCATAAAGCATCAAACTTAGGTCTTCGACAGCCTCTTGAAAACCAACGCGGAGTTTTTCGAGCCGAAGGCTATGCAGTTGCACAGCGCGGTGTCTATTCGAAGTTCGCGCCCTTTGTTCGGCACACAATCCAGATCGCATTCGGGGTCAGGCGTTTCCACATTTATCGTCGGCGGGGCGAAGTTGTGCTGCATGGCCATCAGCGTAGCCACCGCCCCTGCCGCGCCCGATGCGCCCTGTGGATGGCCCACCATCGATTTTGTGGAACTGGCCGGGATGCTCCGCGCGCGGTCTCCAAAAGCCATTCGAACGGCAGCCGATTCCACCTTGTCATTTATTTTTGTCGCCGTTCCATGCAGATTCAGATAATCGATCTCTTCCATCGCAAGCCCCGCGCTTCGCGTAGCCTCGGTCATCGCCCTTGCCGCGTCTGTCCCGGTCGGCGCGATCTGAACTCTGTGATAGGCGTCGCAGGTAGAAGCGTAGCCCGCGACTTCGGCGTAAATCCTTGCGCCTCGTCGGAGGGCGTGCTCCATTTCTTCGAAGATCAAAACCCACGCGCCTTCTCCGAGGACGAAGCCGTCGCGGTCTGCGTTGAACGGGCGGCTGGCTCGCGCCGGATCGTGATTCCACTTCGTCGTCACCGTTCCCATCCGGCAGAAAGCGGTCATCAACCCGAAGGTGATGCAGGCTTCCACGCCGCCTGTGACGATGGTTTCAATCTGGCCCAGGCGGATCGCGTTGTAGGCGTATCCCATCGCGTCCGTTGAACTCGTGCAACCGGTCGAGACTACATGGCTCATCCCGTGAAGCCGGAAGTGCATATTGACTTCGCTCGACAGCATGCCGACGAAGGATGCCACAATCGAATAAGGGCTGACCCGTCGATAGGCCGAGTCATGATCGCCCCGGTCGTAGTATTGCTTGTATTGCCGCTCGGCGAATTCTATCCCGCCCGCGCCCGTTCCCAGCACCACGCCGATCCTCTGCCGTTCGATATCGGAAAGCGATTCGAAATTCAAACCGGCATCGGCTGAAGCTTCTTCAGTGGCAAAGAAAGCCATGGGGACGGCGCGCTGCACGCGGTCTTTGTCTTTCTTCGAAATGTAGCGGTCAAAGTCGAAATCCTTGACCTCAGCGGCGACCTGGCAGGAGAGTTTCGATGCGTCAAATAGCGTGATCGGCCCGGTTCCGCTGACTCCCTGCGAGGTCGCGCGCCAGTAATTATCACGACCTGTTCCGTTCGGACTCACTGCTCCAAGTCCGGTCACAACAACGCGCTTCAAGTTCATCATGAGCCTCTCTCAGCAAATGTGACTGCCTCGCCTATTGTAGGCCAGCCGGCGACAGTTGGCGAGGCGCGCAGCATACCGGCAAACACTGCCGCTGCGCAAGTGAGGGTTGGCGCTGATGCACCCTGCCGCAAACCGGGTCTAGCGGCGACGGCGATCAACGGGCAAGCGATCAGCTTCGCTTTCCTTTGCCCAGAAGCGATGGAATAGCGGTTCGTTTTTCTTCGATGAAACGGCTTTCAACCTCTCCGCCCATTGAGGGATTATTTCGCGGTGCTCCTCCCACATCCTCTGACAGGCGACGTTCGACGAGGGCGCGCTGTCAGTAAACCGCTCTTCCATCTGTCGGCGGCCGTCTTCGAGGAGACGGCGGCTTTCATCGTAATTTCTCAGCGCCAGACGATGCAATTCCTCATGCCGCCAGTAGAGACTCTCCTCGTCATAACCCTCGCCGGGCTGAGGGCCGGTATCGATTATGCCTCCTCCGAGCAGTACGGGTTTGAACA
>CAZPQE010000767.1:0-209 GCA_964588615.1 uncultured Clostridia bacterium
GATCCTTCAATCGCTCGGCGGTTATCTGATCGAGGGCGAGGCTTTCGCGGATGTCGGTAAGCGATGCTTCGCCTCCGGCCATCACCGCTTCGAGTTGAGCGGCTGCGGCGCGGGCGGCCTCCTCTGCGCTGCGAATATCGATGTGCCAGCCGACGAGTTTGGCAGCCAGTCGAACGTTCTGCCCCTTCTTGCCTATGGCCAGCGAGAGT
>CAZPQE010000767.1:219-1822 GCA_964588615.1 uncultured Clostridia bacterium
CGAGCACAACGACGGTCACCCAGAACTCGGAGACGGCGAAGATAGCCGGGTCTTCGTTCCATTCGATTATGTCTATGCGCTCGCCTCTGAGTTCGCGGATGATGGCCTGAACGCGCGAGCCTTTCATGCCGACGCAGGCTCCCACAGGGTCTACGTCGCGTTCGGTCGAGACGACTGCGATCTTGGCGCGGTCTCCCGGCTCGCGGACGGCGGCTTTCATCACCACCGTGCCATCGTAGATTTCAGGCACTTCCATTTCGAAGAGCCGCTTGAGCAGTTCAGGCGACGTGCGCGAGACTTCAACCTGCGGCCCTTTGGAATCTTTCGACACGTCGCTGATGACCACTCTTACGCGCTCGCCCTGATTGAAGGATTCGGCGCGCGACTGCTCGTTTTTGGGAAGGGCGGCCTCTATTTTGCCCAGATCGACTATTATCCGTCCGCCCTCGAATCGCTTGACGAAACCGTGAACGAGTTCGCCCACGCGGCTGATGTATTCGTCATAGACGTTGTTGCGCTCGGCCTCGCGCACTTTCTGAAAGATGATCTGCTTGGCGGTCTGAGCGGCTATGCGGCCCAGTTCCTCGCGGGGCTTGGGGAATTCCAACTGGTCGCCCACCTCGGCGCCCTCGACGCCGATCTCTTCCACTTCGGCGAGGCTGATCTCGGTGTAAGGGTCTTCGACCTGTTCGACTACGGTCATCAGGGCGAAGAGTTCCACATCGCCTGTCTCAGTGTTGTAGCGGGCGCGGAGGTCCTCGCCGGTCTTGAACTGCTTGCGGGCGGCAGTGACGACGGCATCCTCGATTGCCGCAATGATGACCTGCGGGTCAATGCCCTTCTCGCGGCTCAACATATCGATAGTCTGCGGAATCGGACTCGTAGACATGATTTCCAACCTTCGTTCTTCGTCCTCAGTCCTTAGTCGCCAGCAAATGATAAAGGACTACGGGCAAAGGATCGTTTTCAAAATTCGTATTCAATATTCGCCCTTGCGATCTTCTCGTAAGGAATCTCGATGCGGCCCGCGCCGTCGGCATCGAGTCGGACGATTCCGTTTTCGATACCTTCGAGATGGCCGCGAAAATTGCGCTGACCTCCGATAGGCTCTGATGAACGGAGCCGGATTCTCTGGCCTGCGAATCGCTCGTAATCCGCAGGTTTGTACAACCCTCGTTCGACGCCAGGCGACGAAACTTCAAGCGTGTAACGACTGGCAATCAGGTCTTCGACATCGAGAAGCGTGCCGACCTGATTGCTGACTCTTCCGCAATCGCCGTGATCGACCCCGCCCGGCTTATCGATGAAGATGCGCAGGACGAAGTTAGCGCCCGGCCCGACCGCCTCCCAATGAACCAGTTCGAGACCTTCGCGAGCCACGACGCGCTCGATGATTCTTCCAACAGCATCCCGGTCCAGATCGTTCATAGTTGCCAAGAAAAAAAGTGGGCGAAAGCCCACTCTACCAGCAAGCCACTTATGATACAGCCGCAGTGGAGTAAACGCAAGACGCTCACGCGAGCAGTTCTTGCGCTCGGAGACGCGCGACGGGTGCAGTTTTCAAAAGTCGGTCAATCCCCCCAACAGAAGTTGGGGGATCGTT
>CAZPQE010000768.1:0-1814 GCA_964588615.1 uncultured Clostridia bacterium
AGCACTTGTTGTAACTGGGCCAAAGTAGCGTCTGGTTGAGCGGCAATGTGTTCACGTAAGACTTTGTGTTCTGACGCATTAAGCGAAGGAGTTGGGCCGCCGCCGTGACGCGGTGAGAGGTTGTTTCCGGCGCGGTGCAAACGCAGCATCTTTTTGACAAAAGTAAGGCTGACGTTAAACAAGCTGGCGATTTCGGGAATCGAACAGTCGTCTTCTTCGACGGCGGCAACGACACGGACTCTCAATTCTATTGGGTATGCTCTCAGGATGAACACCATATCCTTCAAGTCGCATTCATTCGCACGCCGCTATAAGTTGCCAGAGACGGTCGCCCATACACGATTTCAACCCCTCAACAAATCCGGGGGAGTTGCTCGCCGCTCAACATATCGATGACGCGCAAGGCTCCGATCAAACTCTTCATGGTCACAAACGATTCAGTGTCATCGATCACTCGCCCGATCAGGCGCGCTCCTTCGCCGAGCGGATGCGATGCTAAAACGCTCAAGGCTCTCTCCGCTTCCTGCGCGGGGACGAATGCGATGAAGCGGCCTTCGTTTGCCAGATAAAGCGGATCGAACCCAAGAATCTCGCACGCTCCCCGCACGTCTTCACGAACCGGAATCGCACTTTCATCGATTCGGATATGCAATCGCGCCGCTTCCGATATTTCGACCAGCGCGCTGGCCAGCCCCCCGCGAGTCAGGTCTCGCAGGCAGTGTATCTCGATTCCGCCAGCGATCAATTTGCCGATCGGACCCCACAATGGCGCGCAGTCGCTTTCTATCTCGCTCTCGAACGAGAACCCTTCGCGCGAGGCCATGATCGCAATAGAATGCCTGCCCAAATCCCCGCTCAATAAAACGGCGTCTCCTTTTTGCGCGCTCGCCGGGGCTATAGCCATCGCGTGCTCGATCACTCCGACGCCCGCAGTGTTGATGAATATGCCGTCGCCTTTTCCTTTATCTACGACTTTCGTGTCGCCGGTGACCATCTGCACGCGCGCCTCTGCCGCAGCCCGTCGCATCGATTGCGCGACGTGACGCAGCGTTTCCATCTGCAAGCCTTCTTCGAGAATGAAGCCCGCGCTCAAATACAGCGGTCGCGCTCCGCACATGGCCAGATCGTTGACCGTGCCGTTGACGGCCAGCGTTCCGATATCTCCGCCGGGAAAAAAGAGCGGACGCACGACGTAGGAATCGGTCGTGAAAGCCAGCCTTGCCCCGTTGATTTCGATCACCGCGCCATCGTGTCTCGCATCCAGCGCGGGATTTTGAAACGCGGGCAGGAATATGCGAGAGATGATCTGATGCATCAGTTTTCCGCCACCGCCGTGAGCAAGCAATACATGCGGATATTCTTCGACGGACACGGGACAGGAGGGCGCGAAATCTTCTTTCATACCTGAGCCTATTTCATCGGTCTTCGATAAAGGTAGTAAGCGGCGCAAGCCCCTTCATTTGAAACCATCGTCGCCCCCAGCGGGCGTTCGGGCGTGCAACGCGAGCCGAAGGCCGGACACTCCGTCGGCTTTTTCACTCCCTGAAGAATCAATCCGCTGATGCACTCCGAAGATTCTTCGGCCGAATAATCCGCAAGGCCGAAGCGCGACTCGGCGTCGTAGGCGACATACTTCTCGACGAGTCTCAGTCCGCTTTGCGGAATTTCGCCGACGCCTCGCCATTTGCGCGCAGTGATGCAAAACACTTCGCGGATTATCTGCTGCGCCTGCCGGTTGCCGCTCCTTCGCACAGACCGCGCATACTGATTTTCCACTTCCGCGCGGCCTTCTTCGAGTTGGCAGACGCACATAT
>CAZPQE010000769.1:0-1806 GCA_964588615.1 uncultured Clostridia bacterium
CGAGACATCAGTGAGCCGCGATTTCAAAGCATCGATTCCGCCCACAGCATCGACGGCGAAAACCGCCAGCGCAATCGATCCGACCATGGCAATTACAAACTGCACGGCGTCGGTCACGACCACGCCCCAGAATCCTGAAAGTATCGAGTAGATGAAAGTGATTCCGAGGCACAGGCCCAATGCCTGCCACTTGGCAAGCCCCAGCGTGCCGCTCAATACTTTGGCCATCCCTAAATTGACCCAGCCCATGATGATCAGATTGATCGGAAGTCCGAGGTAGAGCGCGCGGAACCCTCGCAGAAAAGCGGCGGGCTTGCCCGAATAACGCAACTCGACGAACTCGACATCGGTCATCACCTGCGCGCGCCGCCAAAGGCGAGCGAAGAAAAACACCGTGAGCATCCCTGAAGCCAGAAGCGACCACCAGAGCCAGTTTCCCGCCACCCCGTTTTTGGCGACCATCTCGGTGACAGCCAGCGGAGTGTCTGCGGCAAAAGTCGTAGCCACCATCGAAGTGCCTGCAAGCCACCAGGGCATCGAGCGATCAGAGAGAAAATATTCTTCGGTCGAGCGGCCTGCTCTCTTGGCGTAATAAAGGCCGATGATGAGCGACAGCGCGAAGTAAGCAAGGATGATAAGCCAGTCGACGGTGATGAGCTTCACGACGTTTCCTCCGGGTGTTTAATGATGAATCGAGTTGGAGCGGCAAGAGTATATGCGCAAGGAGAGAGAGTCAATGGCCTTACAGTAAACTAACAGGTTAAGAAGGTCGTTTAACCGCTCGTCACGGGCAGGCGCAGGCATTGTCGGTCGTCCGGCTGTCGGTGATATGAAAAGTCCTTCCCTGCGCAGCGACCGCCGCGCTCCCTTTGTTGCGGCATCTGTTGAATGAGGCTTTCACGTCGCGGTCTGAGCGCGAGTCCTTGAGCGAAATCACGCAGCCCTTCTTTTTCAATTTCACTCTTCCCGTTCCGCTCAAAGTAAAACTCGCGCCGCAGGCGGTGAAGCGATAATCGCCGGTCGTCGAATTCATCATCAGCGCGTCTCCACTTGCGTCATCCTGCAGGCACACATCGAAGGGCGAAACCGTAATCGTAACCGTTGCCGTGTTGCTCTGCGCCGCGCTGTCGTTTGCCGTGTATGTGAAACTGTCTGCGCCAGTGAATCCTGCATCGGGAGTGTAGGCGAAAGAGCCGTCGGCATTGAGCATCAGGTTGCCGCGCGAAGGGCCGTTCATAAGGCGGGCAGTGAGCGGGTCGCCGTCAGAGTCGGTGTCGTTTGCAAGCACGCCCGGCGCGCTGATAGTGAGAGTCGCCCCTTGACTCGCGGAGTATCTGTCGGGCGCGGCCACAGGCGGAGTGTTTGCGCGCCCGCCCATCAGATCGATTATGTAAACGTCGCCGCGACCGAGATCATCTCCGCCGCTGCACCCGCTGCGTCCGGTCTCGCGTCCCCAGTCGGAGGCGAATACCACATAGCGACCGTCGCGCGAGACGCTGGCTCGCGGCTGCACCCAGTAACCGCAACTCGTCGAGCGATGATGCGCAAGTCGGAGCACCGTGCCGTCCGTTCGCTGAAGGAAGAGTTCGGCTTCGAACGGCCCCCAGCCATTTGCAGGATCGCTGCCCGCCGTGACCAGACATTCGCCGCGCATCCCGCGACAGGATATGTGCTCGCCGTTGCCCCAATCGATGAGTTGAACATAATCGGGCGGACTCACGCTCGCCGTCCCAGGAAACCTTCGCACTCCGATCGAAGCTCGCCCGCTCGGATGATAAAGCTCGAAGGTCATGAAGAACTCAGTCG
>CAZPQE010000770.1:0-1804 GCA_964588615.1 uncultured Clostridia bacterium
GCATCTCAGCGGGCGCACGGCGGCGGCATTTTTGATGGTTTTGTCGCGAAGCTCAACCCAGCGGGCAATCAGCTAGTCTACTCGACGTATCTTGGCGGCGGGAGCGCCGACCGCTGCATGCGAATCGCAGTCGATTCGTCCGGCAACGCGTATGTAACAGGAGACACACGCTCGACGAATTTCCCCGTGACGAACGCGGCGCAGCGCAATCCGGGCGGAAGCAGCGACGCATTCATCGCAAAGCTGAATCCGAACGGCTCGCTCGCCTATTCCACGTATCTCGGCGGCAGCGGCCTGGATGGCGGGACTGCGATAGCCGTGAGCGCAAGCGGCAGCGCCACTGTGACCGGCTTCACCGATTCAACGAACTTTCCAACCGTCGGGCCTGTTCAACCCAATCACGGCGGCGGCGGGTTCGACGCTTTCGTTGTAAAGCTCAACGCCTCGGGATCGGCGATCTCCTACTCGACGTATCTCGGCGCAGGCGGAACTGATTCAGGTTTCGGCATAGCGGTAGACGCGGTCGGCAACGCTTACGTGATGGGAGCGACCGACTCATCGAACTTTCCCGTAGAGCGACCGCTCCAGCCTGCAAATAGGGGCGGGGTCTCCGACCTCTTCATTGCCAAACTGCGATCAGGGCCTTCGATCAACAGCGCCGAAGTCCGCGGCAAGAAGCTTATAGTGACCGGACGCGACTTCGACATGGGCGCTCGCATTCTGGTCGACGGCCAGTCGCAAAAGACCGCTAATGATGCGTCAGACCCGTCAACGAGGTTGATTGCGAAAAAGGCAGGTCGAAGGATTGCGCCCGGTCAGAGAGTCACCCTGCAGGTGATGAACCTCGATGGGTCGCTCTCGCCCGTGTTCAGTTACACTCGGCCTGCCCTTTAGCAGCCGGGAGCGCAAAGTCTGTCGGCATCGCTCCTGCCCCGGCTCTAACGCTGGCGCGATTTCAATAGAGCGGAAAGCCTTGTATGGCTTACAATCAGGTTTGTGCGCATCACCAGCCGTCGAAAATCCATAATCTTCTTCATCGCGCTCGGCGCGGCGATGGTAACAATAGCCGTTGCCCTCAACGTAAGCTGGATACTGCTCAACTGGCGACAGGTCGCCCTTCTGGTCTTCGGCATAATCTTCTTCATCGCAATCATCATCGGAGTGGTGTTGAACACCATCTTTCTCGTGCGCGAAATCCGGCGCAACGAGCAGCACGACAGCTTCATCAACGCCGTCACCCACGAGCTTAAAACGCCGCTGGCATCTATCCGGCTCTACCTGGAAACTCTCAAGACGCGCGAAGTCGATGAAGCCAGGCGACAGGAGTTTTATGACATGATGCTCTCGGACAGCGACCAGTTGAGGCAGACCATCGAGCAGGTGCTTCGGGCGGGGCGAAGTGGCCATCGTCGCAGGCGTATAGATAAGGCCGCAATCGATTTTGCCTGCCTCGCGCGAGAGTGCGTCGAGCAGGCCCGCTCGCGCTACGGACTCGATGAAAATTCGCTGCGCTTCGTGGCGGCCAACGGCAACCCGCTGACGGTTTCAGGCGACGCGGATGAACTTCAGGCGGCAGTGTCGAACCTCATCGATAACGCGGTCAAATACTCGGACAGGGAAGTCGATATTGTGGTCGAGCTTGCGGCCCTGGATCAAAAGAGCGTGCTGCTGCGCGTCACCGATCGCGGGATAGGAATACCTTCAGAGCAGATCACGCGGGTGTTCAAACGGTTTTATCGAGTGCCGCTTCCGGTGATGACCCGGATCAAGGGGACGGGACTCGGTTTGTTCATCGTGCGCTCGA
>CAZPQE010000771.1:0-1781 GCA_964588615.1 uncultured Clostridia bacterium
TCCCAAACGCTTTTCATACCTCTCTCCTATTTGCTCAGTTGCCTGTCAAGCTCGGTAGCCGCGTCGCGCGTGATGGCGATTTTTTCATGTGTGAGCAGGTTATAGACATTGATGCCGCCGGGCGAAACGCAGGTGACGTGGGGCAGGTTGCGCGACGAGAGCGCAAGGTTGTCATTGTCGAGCGAAGCCACAACCAGCGTCGGCTTATCCAGGCCCAGGGTGTTGAGCGTCGAGGCGAACTCTTTGGTCTTGTGAGACGCGAGATGGAAGTCTTCGACCACGACCAGGCCGCCTTCGCGCAATCTCTCGGAGAGCACCGAGCGGATAGCGCCGCGCCGCATTTTTTTAGGGATGGTGTAAGACCAGTCGCGCGGCTGAGGGCCGTGAACATTTCCGCCGCCCTTCCACAGCGGGCTGCGCAAGGATGCGATGCGCGCTCTTCCGGTCCCCTTCTGCTTCCAGAGTTTCTTGCCTGACCCTGCGGTGTTGCCGCGAGTTTTGGTCGCGCTCGTTCCCGCGCGCTGATTGGCCAGGTAGCATTTGACCGCAGAATAGATGAGGCTCTTGTTGAGCGGAGCGCCGAAAACCATGTCGGAGAGTTCGACTTCGCCCACTTCCTCGTTGCTGAGATTTTTGACCTTTACAACAGGCATCTTTTCTCTCCTATTGCGCCTTCCTTATAAGCACATAAGCTCCGGTCGGGCCGGGAACAGCGCCGCGAACCAGAAGCAGATTGTTTTCCAGATCGACGGCCACCACACGCAGGCTCTTGATGGTCTTGCGCTCGGTTCCCATGTGCCCTGCCATCCGTGTGCCTTTGATTACGCGAGAGGGAAAGGCCGAAGCGCCGATTGATCCGGGTGCGCGGTGAAACATAGAGCCGTGCGTGGCCCTGCCGCCGCCGAACCCATGACGCTTGATGAACCCCGCGAACCCGCGCCCCTTGGATTTGCCTATCACATCGACCAGATCGTTCTCATTGAATATATCGACGAGCACCTTGTCTCCGACGCTCGTAGCATCGTCGCCCGCCTCGATGCGCACTTCGCGGAGCACTCGCGTGGGAGGCACTCCGGCTCGCTTGAAGTGGCCTTCGGTCGGCTTGTTGACTCGGCGCGGCGCGCGCTCTTCGACCAGCCCGAGTTGAACCGCATTGTATCCGTCGGAGATGACGGTTTTCTTCTGAACAACGATGCAGGGCCCGGCCTTTATCACCGTCACCGGAGTGACCGTGCCGTCGGGCGCAAACACCTGGGTCATCCCCATCTTCTTACCGATTATTCCGTTGACCATAATTCGCAGTCCTTTGTCATTTGTCCCTTGTCATTCGTCTTTCGTCATCAGCATCGCCAGCAAATGACCAATGACCAGTGACCAATGACGAGGTTACTTGTGCTCCTTGCCGAAGGCTTTGATTTCCACATCCACGCCCGCAGGCAGGTCGAGTTTCATCAACGCATCGACCGTCTGCGGAGTGGGATCGAGTATGTCCATCAGCCGCTTGTGAGTGCGAATCTCGAACTGCTCGCGCGATTTCTTATCGACGTGCGGGCTGCGCAGCACGGTGTATTTGTTTTTGACCGTAGGCAGCGGGATGGGACCCGCAACGCGCGCGCCGGTGCGCTTGGCCGTGTCGACTATCTCGGCAGTCGATTGATCCAGCACTCGGTAATCGTAAGCCTTCAACCGAATTCTTATTTTCTCGTTCAGCATAACTTTGCTCCGCCTACTCAAGAATCTCGAAGATGGTTCCTGCTCCTACCGTTCGTCCGCCTTCCCGG
>CAZPQE010000772.1:0-1733 GCA_964588615.1 uncultured Clostridia bacterium
CGCTATAACGCACCCATCCCTCGCCTTCATGCCCGAATCGAAAAACACCGGGATGAAAAAGCTCGGCAAGGATTTCCAGTGATTCGACGAGTCGCGGTCCTGGTCGGTTGAAGTACTGATTGCCGTCAGCGACGAACACGCGATTGGTTTGAACAGCTTTCAGATTCTTCCACTCCGACCGATTTGAAAGCAGATGCATTTCTTCCATCGTGCGGGGGATGTCGAATCCGCAGGGAGTGACCAGTATGATGTCAGGGTCGCGCTCGATGAGTTCTTCCCACGTCATCCAGGGCGAGTGTTTGCCCGCTTCTCCGAAGAGGTTCGCGCCTCCGGCCATCTCGATGAGTTGGGGCATCCAGTTGCCTGCGGCCATCAGCGGGTCGATCCACTCTATGCAGGCGACAGTCGGACGAAAGTCGAATGATCCGGCCCTTCGAGCTATGGCATTCATTCGCTGTTGCAGAATCTCGATGAGCCGTTCGCCGCGATCACGCGCATCGAGCGATTCTGCCACGCGCCGAATGTCGGCCCACACGTCTTCGAGCGCGTTGGGTTCGAGCGAAACGATCACCGGATTGGAACTCGTTATTTCGCACACGGCCTGCTCGACATCCCTGAGCGAGACGGCGCACACCTCGCATTGCGATTGAGTGACGATGTGAGTTGGCTGAAGACGGTCGAGCAGATCGGAGTCGACGCGATAGACGCTCAGTGATTCCTGAACTACGATGCGGACGCGCTGATCGATTTCGCGGCTTGCGCCATGCACATTGAATTTGGGCGAGGTGCATACGGGCAATCGCGCGACCGAAGGCGGGTAGTCGCATTCGTGAGAGCGGCCTACGAGACGATCTTCGAAGCCCAGGGCGCAGACTATTTCGGTCGAGCTTGCTATGAGCGAAACTATTCTCGGTGTCGTCATCGCTGGGATTTTATCAGGCAGGCAGCAGGTCGCAAAAGTAGTGCCCGTCTCTGAGCGCGGTTTCGCCTGTGGTGAAGCGGACTTCCTGTTTGAAGAGCGGCCCGGCGAATACGAACGTGTGAAACTCGCCGTTCTCGCCGCAGGGGTCTACGTTTTGAGGAAGCCGCGCGAGGAAATCGTGATCTATCATCTGGCCGACCATCGAAGAATCGAGCTTTTCGGCATTGACGCAGGTGGTGACGGCGCAAAATCCGGCGGCGATGAACTCTCTGACGATCTCTGAGGTGTCGCGCTGCCAGATTGGAAAAACGGGAGTCATAGAGATTTGCTCAAGCAGGCGCTCGCGGTACCGTCGGATGTCTTCCAGAAACAGATCGCCGAAGGCGACTCGCCGGATGCCGCGCTGTCGAAAGTCGAGCAGAGCCTCTTTTATTTGCGTTTCATATTCTTCATTGTCTGCGCCGCGAGAGATGAAGACTTCGTGAAGAGGCAACTCAAGAGAGCGAGCCTGACTTTCGAGCAGTTCCCGCCGGACGCCGTGCATGCTTATGCGGTCGTAGTCTCGTGTGATGGTCGTCATCAGCGCCGCGACGCTGTAGTTTTCCGAGCGAAGAATTTCGCCGAGAGCCATCAGAGAGTCCTTGCCGCCGCTCCAGGATACCGCCACGTTTTCAGCCATAGGTTTGAGTTTATACAATCGCGCGGCTGGTTATGCCAGTTCGAAGCTTGAAGGGCTATGGTCGATTCGTGATATAGTGCGGGTGAGAAAAACGACAGGCAGGAGCCGGATTATGACCACGACGCTCAGATG
>CAZPQE010000773.1:0-1729 GCA_964588615.1 uncultured Clostridia bacterium
GGCGACCAGCAAAACCCTGCGCCCGCTTCAGGGACATGCTTCGCAGGTGAACTCCGTAGCATTCAGCAGAGATGGAAAGCTGGTCGTATCGGGCAGCGGCGACAAGACTGTGCGGGTGTGGAATGCGGAGACTGGAGAACTGATTCGATCAACCCCGGCCAACAAATATGACGTTCTTGCTGTGGCAGTCAGCCCAGATGGAAAAACGATAGCCTCCGCCGGGTTCGATCGCGCGATCAAACTGTGGGACATTACGACAGGCGCGCTCCTTCGCACGCTCGAAGGCCACGCTTCTCCAGTCACCGCTCTCGCCTTCAGCCCCGATGGAAAGACACTGGCCAGCGGCAGCCACGACACGACCGCGCGCCTGTGGTCTGTGGAAGACGGCCAACTGCTGACCTCGCTTCTTGCCCTGAATGAAAAACGCTGGATCGCTTTCACAGCCGACGGCTTTTATGACGGATCGGATGAGAGCGCGAAGTTCGTGGCCTGGAGAGTCGGCAACAGGGTCATCGAGTTCGATCAGTTGTTCGATCGTTTCTTCAAGCCGGAGGCCGTCTCTCAACTCCTGGATGGCTCGGCGGAAAAGCCTGCCGACTCTATCCTCAGAGGGTTCACCTTTCCACCTGAAGTGAGGATCACCTCGCCGCGCGCAGACCAGAGTTTCAACTCGGATGAAGTCGAGATCAAGGTCGAGGCCAAAGACCTCGGAGGCGGGATCGATGAGATAAGGCTCTATCAGAACGGCAAGCTCGTCGATCCGGGACAGCGCGGATTGAAAGTGGTTAAGGGAAAGGCGCTCACGACCAGCTACAGGGTGTTGCTTACAGAAGGCGACAATCTCTTTCGCGCCGTCGCCCTCACCCAGGACAGAACCGAAAGCCTGCCCTTCGATGTGGTCGTGCGTCTCGGAGCGCCCGAAAAGACAGCCGCCCTGCACATGCTGGTCGTCGGTATCAACCGCTACAAAAACTCTGCATTGGATTTGAACTATGCCGCGCCCGACGCTCGCGGAATAGCCGACTTCTTCCAGCAGAGGGGATCGCGCCTGTTCCGCTCGATCGAGGTCACTGGGATATATGACGATCAGGCCACCAGGGAAAATATACTCAAAGGTTTCCAGAAGTTGATTCAAACGGCTCAACCGCAGGACGTGGTGATAATCTATTTCGCAGGCCATGGCGACACGCGGGGCAGTCAGTGGTATTTCGTGCCTTATGAAATCACTCAGCCTGAAAAGGATCAGTCGTTGATCGCGGGCGGCATCTCGTCGAAGATGATATCGGACAACCTTGTGAAGATGCGCTCGCAGAAAGTCCTTATGCTGCTCGATGCTTGCAGGTCGGGGACGGCGGTGACGGCGTTTCGCGGGCTTGAAGACCGCAAGTCGCTCTCTCAACTGGCGCGCTCGACGGGCGTTCACATCGTTGCGGCTTCGACGCGCGATCAACTGGCAGCCGAGGTCAAGGACCTCAATCACGGGGTCTTCACCTATGTTCTGCTCAAAGGGTTGAGCGGCGAAGCGGCCACCGGATTCTCGAAGAACACGGTGACGGTGCGCGGATTGATGGCCTACATCGAAGACCAGTTGCCGGAGGTTTCGAAGCGATACAAGACCGAGGCTCAATATCCGGTAAGCTCTTCGACGGGCATGGATTTTCCGCTGTCGCTTCTGCCCTAAATCGAACCACACAACATTGGCACAAGGTGTGTCGGTAGTCCGACCGTA
>CAZPQE010000774.1:0-1708 GCA_964588615.1 uncultured Clostridia bacterium
TTCGTCCCTCCCATCACTGCCCGATGGCTCTTTGCCGAAAGAGACCCGCGACAGATCGATCTGTTCAAAAAACTCTTTCAGGAAGTTCAGCCCGATCATTTCCGCGCCCGCGCGCGCGACCCGCGCCCGCGCCCGGCTTATACGGATGAAACTTTGATCGAAGCTCTCCGCGAAGGGAGAGACCCGGCGGGCCGCCTGCTCGATCCGCTGATGCCGCGATACCAGATCGGAGATGAAGACGCCCGCCGCCTGGTCGCTTATCTGAAGACGCTTTCCGCCGCCCCTTCGCCCGGCGTGACAGACTCCGAAGTTCATTTTGCCGCTGTCGTCACTCAGGACGCCGACGAGGAAAAGCGCCGGGCGATGATCGATGTCTTCGACGCATACTTACGCTGGAAGAACGCCGACACCCGACAGATGCTCGCGCGCTCTGCGGCCTGGCACAAGGATGAGTTTTACGCAACGCTCAGAGAGTGGCGTCTTCACCTCTGGGAACTCAAAGGGCCGAAGGAAAACTGGACGGCTCAACTCGAAGCCTTTTATCGTCGCCAGCCAGTGTTTGCGCTCATCCTGGGGATCGGCTCGCAGTGGCAGGCGGTGCATGATTTCTGCGAGCGCGAGGAGTTGCCCTGCCTTTTTCCCGGCACCGATTTGCCGGTAACATCGCCCACAACCAATTATTCGGTCTATTTTTCGAGAGGGCTGACGCTCGAAGCCGATGCGCTGGCCGTATACCTGCGCGACCGTCTGAAGCAGGAGCGAATCGTTCAGGTGTATCGAGAGAGCGCGCCCGCCCGCGCTTTCAGGCGTGCGATTGAAAGTCAGGGCGTCAGTTTGAAAGACCGCGCGGTCGAAGGCGAGATGGAATTGACTCGCGCTTTCTGGGAGAGACTCGTCAAAGAGGATCAGCCCTCAAGTCTCGTGCTGTGGCTTTCGTATGCGGACTTGAAAGCTATGGATGCGGATTTGCTGCGAAGCGTCGAGCGAATTTATCTCTCATCGACTTTGCTTGGGGAGGGGAAGCTTCCTGCTGGGCTTCGTGAAAAAGCCTTGCTTACGCATCCTTACGCTCTGCGGGAGACGCCGCACGTCTATCGGGCCAGAGCGTGGATGCGTTCGAGAGGGGTGGCTCTCAGGCGCGAGCGAGAGCAGTTGAACGCTTACTTCGCGCTCTCGCTCGTCGATTCGGCGCTTATGCAGATGGCGGATAATTTTTACCGGGATTATTTTCTGGAGACCGTCGAGCAGGAAGCGGAATCGGCTCTCAATCCCGGCGTATTTCCCTCTCTGAGTTTGGGGCCGGGACAACGGTTCGCTTCGCGCGGATGCTACATCGTTCGGCTCACGGACACGGGCGATATGGAAGCGGTCAGCCGGTGGATAGTGCCGTAGCCAGGGGCGAATCTACTGTTGCGCCCTGAGCGCGTTGAGTTTATTCTTTGGACAATCACTGCTCCCAAAAATAGTGCGTCTGTCATCGTGGCAAAGGCCGCCATCAGGATAAGAACATGCGTAGTGTAAGCAGGCTCAATCAAAGTGAAATTGCGAAAGCCGAAGCGACTCTCAAGACTATCGAAGCCAACCACCAGAACCTCAAATCCATGCTCAACGAAAAAAAGGCCGAGCGTCACGAGCTTGAAACTCAGCCTCAGATGCTCGAAGCCACCGGCGATATAAACAAGCTCATGTCGCTCAAGCGCAGGATCAT
>CAZPQE010000775.1:0-1690 GCA_964588615.1 uncultured Clostridia bacterium
CAACAGCACTACTGCAAGAGGGACCACTACACGCGAGAAGGATTTCATGATTAGTCCTCCGAGCCAGGCACGGGAGCGATAAGCTGTCGGCTGACAGCTTACAGGGATAGTAACAAACGGCTCTTTTGATTGGCAACAGTTTCAAAATCGTCAGTAGTCAGTTGTCCTTCGTCCGTTGTTACTGCAACTGACAACTGACCACTGACAACTGACAACTGCGTTGCTAAGATAGACCATCAGCGACCATCGGGAACGAAAAACAGTGACCAGCGATCAAAGGACTCAAACTTATCATCACGAGATTTTCGGGCGACTGCTCGAAAGCAGCCAGATGGAGAGCCTCGCGCTGTCGCTGGCCTCCAGGCGACAGGTCGTCTTGTCCGGCCTTTCAGGAAGCGCGCGCGCGCTTGTGCTTGCCGCCCTCGAAAAGAAGACCTCGCGGCGTCTGGTCTTCGTCGCCCGCTCGAACCGCGAAGTCGAAGAGTTCCTCCCGGACATGGATTTTTTCTACTGCGCTCTCAACGGCGTCTCCTCCTCCTCTCCGGCCCTGCTCGCGCTTCCGGCGCTCGAAGCCGACCCTTACGACGGCACATCGCCTCACGCCGAGGCGCTCGAACAACGCGCGCTGGCTCTGCACAGCGCCGCCAGCGGCCAGGCGCGCATCATACTCACTTCCCTCAGCGCGCTCATCGAACGCACTGTCTCATCGGACGCCATCAGAGCTTCCGCCCTTGAGCTTCGCGTGGGCGAAGACCTCCCGCCCGAACTGATAATCGATCTGCTCATCGCCGGCGGCTACATTCGCCAGGAGCCGGTGGGCGAGGTCGGAGAGTTCAGCCTGCGCGGCGGCATACTCGATGTCTTTTCGCCCGCGCACCCCGCCCCTCATCGCATAGAATTTTTCGGCGACACGGTCGATTCCATCCGGCAGTTCGACCCCGACACCCAACGCTCTATCTGCCGCATCGAGCGCACGGTCATCGCCCCGATGCGCGAGGTGGCCGTCCGCCGCGAAGAGTTCATGGAGTGGGCTGAAGCGGCCGGCAGGCGATGGAACGAGGATCGATTTCGCCGCGACCTGCGCCAAAGACTTGAGCGCGCCGAGCGAGGCGAGTCGTTCGAGGGCTGGGAGTTTCTCCTACCGCTCACTCGACCGCTCAATTCTTCCGCCTTCGATTACTTCAAAGACGCAACGCTCATAATCGATGAACCCGTCGATATAGAAAAGCGCGCGTCGGAGTTTTACCGTTATCTCGCCGACCGCTTTTCCGAGGCCGATGAGGCGGGCGAACTCTCGCTCGCCCCTGAAGAACTTTTTCTCACCATCGATGAACTGCGAACGCGACTCGACGCCCTCAGTCGCATCGAGCTTCGATTGCTCGGACGCGAGGCCGCTGCGACCGACGAGCAGTTTCACATCGAAGGCGTGACGATTGAAAACGGCGCGACCGAAAAACTTTTCCTGTTCACCGTCAATGAAGAGACGCCCGACATAGCGATGCAGTCGCTCTCTCAGCGTCGCTACAACGGGCGCATGCAGGAACTCGCCCGCGATCTGGAAGCCGAAACCCGGCTGACGCTCTTCACCCTTCCCAGCCTCGGACTGTGCGAGCGCGCGGTAGAGATGCTCGCCGAGTACGATTTGACCGCGCAGATTCTCCCTTCGCTCGACGCAACCCTCAGCAAAGAG
>CAZPQE010000776.1:0-598 GCA_964588615.1 uncultured Clostridia bacterium
TTTCCGGTCGTGGTCAAGGCCGACGGGCTTGCGGCAGGCAAGGGCGTCCTCATCCCGGCGGACGAAGCGAGCTTCGAGGCGACGATAAAAGCCATGATGGTTGATCGATTGTTCGGCGCGGCGGGCGACCGAATAGTGATCGAAGAATGCCTCACAGGACGAGAGGCTTCGGTGATGATTTTCTCCGACGGGCGCGACTACCGCCTTATAGTTCCAGCGCAGGACTACAAGCGCGCAGGCGACGGCGATCAGGGATTCAACACCGGAGGGATGGGATCGTTTTCAACTCCCGGACTGATCGATGACGCATTGCTCGATCATATCAATCAGGAGATCATCGAGCCTACGCTTGAAGGCTGCCGGGCGGACGGTCATCCGTTTCGCGGAGTGTTGTACGCGGGATTGATGCTCACCACCGACGGGCCGCAGGTGCTCGAATACAACGTCCGACTGGGCGATCCTGAAACCCAGCCGGTGATGATGCGACTTGAGAGCGACCTGGTGGAAATCTGCGAGCGGATACTGGATGGATCAATCGGATCGATGCGCGTCGAGTGGAGCGAGGACTCTTCGGTGTGCGTCGTTGCGGCGTCGGGCG
>CAZPQE010000776.1:608-1675 GCA_964588615.1 uncultured Clostridia bacterium
CCGCGCTTACAATCCGATTTGGTGGAGGTCATGCAAGCCGTCATTGACGGGCGGTTGCACGAAGTTCAGCCGCAGTGGTCGAACCAGACGGCGGTGTGTGTCGTCATGGCGTCGGGCGGCTATCCGGGCGAATTCGAAAAGGGCAAGATCATCACCGGGCTTGACGAAGCAAACGAGGTCGAAGGCGTCGTGGTCTTTCACGCCGGAACGATGCGCGACGAGCAGGGCAGTTTTTTAACATCGGGAGGCCGTGTGCTGGGCGTGACTGCGCGAGCGGCCAGTTTGAGCGAAGCGAGAGCGCGCGCTTATGAAGCGATGGGCAAAATCAGCTTCGAGCGAATGCACTATCGCACAGACATCGCAGCGATTTGAAATTGCAAATATCATGCAGGGGCGGCCAGAGACGACCACCCCGACAGGGCACTCTTCTTCAATCCTTCAACTTCCGATCAAAAGAAAGCGCGCGAATGGCCGAGTCCATCTCTGATTGAAAACGCGCGCGTTCTTCGTTCATCTTCTTTCGCTCGTCAGTGATCTGCTCGATGCGCGTTTCCTGCTCGTCCGCTTTCGCCACGTAACGCGCGATCAGTTGCCGGGCTTCCACAGTGTCTTTCAATGCCTTGATGTTTTCCCTGAGTCGCGCCTGGTCTGTGGCTATCTCGGCGGCCTCACGGCTCGACGCTGCGAGTCGATTATCAAGGCCGCCGATTTTCTCCCTGATCGCAATGATGTTGTCGAGCGCGGCGCGCATCGCCTGATCGATGTAGTGATTCGAAACGAACATCTCCACATCCTGCGTTCTGATGTTTGATACAGTGTAGCTGTCCATCAACACCTGATGCTCGACTACGCGAAGTTCGGCAGTTTCGCGCGGCTCTACCTCGACGCGGAAGCGATAAAAAGATTCGGTCTCTTCATCAGGCTCCGGCGTGTCGTCAGAGAGTTTCCAGTGATCGCGCTTGCTGTGCTCGACGTAGACGATGCGCGCGTGATCGGTTTGATTGGTCAGCGAGTAGGTCTTCTCTGCGGTTCGATGATAGTGAGCCTGAATCACTCCGCCCGTCGCG
>CAZPQE010000777.1:0-1667 GCA_964588615.1 uncultured Clostridia bacterium
GATGCGGTCGAGCGGCTCAAGACGGCTGCCGCCGAATTCATCGAGCCTGAGCCTGAGCCTCCGCCGAAAAAAGGCAAACCGAAACAGCCTGTCGTGAGACCTCCCACACTCAAAGAGACAGTCTCTCAGTTGACGGCTCCTGTAGATGAGAGCGCGGCTCTCAACCTTCGCAATCGCATCGCGCCTTTTTTAGGCGAGGCACTGCTGGGCGCGCTTTACGCGGCGATCATTCCGGCGGGTCAGCCCTCTTCGGATATGGTTCGCAGGCACAATCTGACGGACGCGCCGTGGGGCGAAGCTCGTTATGATGAAGCTTCGAAGAGCGTTCGCGGGGCTGTGGCGCGACTCAGCTATGCGATGGCCGAGCGCGAGTCTCGCCTGCCGGATCAACCTTCGGAGGCTTCGCCCGATCAACCCGATTCTCAACTGGTCAAAGCGATTGCCCCGAAAGAGATGGCCGCTCTGACGACGACGCTTCTCAATTCATTCGAGCTTGCCGATCAACGGCTCGTCACTGCTCGCGCTCAGGAGTATGTCGCGCGCTCGATTGATATGGGAGAAGATGTTTTCGGGCTTTATCTGCTGGGCGAGCAATCGGCGCGCGATGTGGTCGACAGGCTTGAAGAAATACTTTCCGCGCGGCGGGCGCAGGCAGTGCGATACTGGCTCGATCAGGGCGAGGCGGGAAAAGCCATCTCGTCGGCATCGGTCAGCGAGTTGTGCTTCATAGGCCAGCGATACTTCCGCGCGAGGCTGGAAGCCGATGGGATATCCGCGCTTGCAGTCGCTCCGGGCGCGCTCGGCGCGATGGCCAGGTCACTCGCCTCGAAGCAGGACGCGCCTGATGAACTCATAAGGGAGATGCGTCAGTTCGGGGTGACGACTGCCTCGCGCAGTGGGTTGATGAGGCTTGATTTGAGGGAGAGCGAAAGCTACGAAGAAGCTCTCAGCTTCGATGACTCGCGGCGGCTGGCCGAACGATTTCTGGATTTGAAACTGGCCATCGCGCGCTTATGCCACAGGCGCGGTCATCCGGCATCGCTTTCGCTCGATTCGCAGCTTGCCCGGTCGGTGATCGAGAAGGCAATGGTTGAGGTGAGGAAAAACACCGGGCGGACGCCGCCCGATAGAGACTGGCAGGACTTGCTGGCCGCTTTGCAATCGATGGATGAAGGGAGCCTCGCAGTCTTTGTGAACCGTATGATCGAGTCAAAGCATGCCCGCGCATTGAAACCGGCGAGGTGGGACGATGAGATAGCGCGAGCGAAATAAGGTAAATCGGCAAGGGAGAAAATTTGGAGTGCTGCGATAAGTCGCAGCTTTCCTTCCGCATCAGACCAAAACGGGGACGATATAGAGTTATACCCTTCGTCCCCGCACTCCAAAAATGCCTGCAAAACACCGATCAGGATCAGGGGCGAGAGTTTCGGCTCCTGGTTCCTCGGTGATCGAGTTTCACCACTCCCGCGACCACATCGCCTGTTGTCGAAAGCGTTGTGACCGAATCGTTTTTCCTGATGCGAAGCTGGCTGGTCGAGAGCGAAGCAAGGAAATCGGCGACCGATCTGACTTCGGTCGGAAGGCTGATGACGCCCTGATCCCGCCGGTTGACTCTGGCTTTGACTGCTTCCAGTTCCACGATTTCATTTCTGGAGCAGACGATCCAG
>CAZPQE010000778.1:0-1659 GCA_964588615.1 uncultured Clostridia bacterium
TGCGAAGAAGAGTTGCGCGCTTTCGAGCGGGTTCGCAGTATGCTGCAACAGTGGCAACTCGACGACCTGCCCGTCGTAAGAGTCGAGACTCAGCCTCGACGCTCGTTCATCGTCGTGCTCCGCGAGCTTTTCACTGTGATGCCTTTGTGGGCAAAAGCTGCGGGAGCGGTCGCCACGGCGATGCTCGTGTTTGCCATTCTCGGAACGGAAGTGAGCATAGGCAGGCAGGGCTTTTCACTCAGCGCCGACATAACGCGGTCGAACAAACAGAAAGACGCTGAAAATCTCCGCGCCGAGCTTCAACTGATGGTCAACGACATGATAGTTGCAAGCGAACGACAGCAGAAGGACGAACTCAGAATGAAGCTGGTCGCGCTGGAATCCCAGCTTCAGAACATGCATCAGGCGGATCTCTCGAAGCTGGCGGCAAACATCGAGGAACAGCGCGCGCGATTGCGCAACGTCGAGCGAGACATCGACCGCCGCGAAGGACTGGACCTGGCCGACATACTCTTCAGCAGCGTGACTGAAGACAGGGTTGAAAGGCCGGAGAAGGTGGAAAAAGGCGGCGACTGATTTTCGAGCGGGTTTTTGCGGGATGCCGCAGCGCCGGTGGCGAGCCTTTGAGCAAGCGTCGCGCGAGTTGAGAGAATCGCGCAGGGTCGCTGGTGAATTGGGGAGAGTTCACGAGCGACCTGGCTCAGTTCCAGGCCGCCGGCGCTGCGGTTTTATTTTTGCGGAAACGAAAAAGCCTCCGATGCCGCTGCTTGCAATGCGCGTCAAGCCTGTCGATTGACTTCACTACGAAAGGCCGTTTACTATGGCCTCTCCTTATGAAGCTCACGGTCGTCATTCCCGTCTACAACGAAAAAGATACTGTCGAGGAGATAATCCGCCGCGTGCAGGCAGTCGAGGTGGAAAAAGAAATCATCGTCGTCGATGACGGCTCGACCGACGGAACGCGCGACGCGCTCTCCGAACTCGAAAAGCGACACGATAACCTGAGAGTTATCCTTCAACCCAAAAATCGAGGAAAGGGCGCGGCGCTCAGAGCGGGCTTCGAGCAGGCCACAGGCGATTTCGTGCTGGTTCAGGATGCCGACCTCGAATACGACCCGACCGATTACCCCGTGCTGCTCAAGCCGCTTGTGGAAGGCAAGGCCGATGTGGTCTACGGCTCGCGTTTCCTCACCACCAAAGAGCATCGCGTGTTGTTCTTCTGGCATTCGGTAGGCAATCAGTTGCTCACTCTGATTTCGAATATGTTCACCAACCTCAACCTCACCGATATGGAAACCGGCTACAAGGTCTTTCGCCGCGAAGTGATTCAGGCGATCCGACTGGAGCAGAACCGCTTCGGGTTCGAGCCTGAAGTCACGGTCAAGATCGCGCGGATGAAGCTTCGCATATACGAGGTGGGCATTTCCTACTACGGTCGAACCTACGAGGAAGGAAAAAAGATAGGCTGGAAGGATGGCGTAAAGGCGCTCTGGTGCATTCTCAAATACTCGCTCAGGAGTCAGAAGAGAGACCGCATTGCGCAGAAATGAGTTTAAGCGATGCCGGACTCTTCCGGCATCGCTTTGCATAATCAATTCACATTGAGGACGAAGACCTGAGAAGAGATACTGTTCGGGTTATCGACTCTCAGTTCGTGCC
>CAZPQE010000779.1:0-1638 GCA_964588615.1 uncultured Clostridia bacterium
TCGCGCATCGCAGGATCGAAAGGACTGCTGGGCGAAAATTATCCGGGATATTTCGGAGTGGGCGACACGCGAGGGCTTGCGCGACTGCTTGAGCAGATAGAAAGCGATTCGAAGTTTCTGGCTGATCTTCGCTCACGATGCAGTAAGCTCGCTCCGATGTTCGACCCGTCGCGGGAAGAGCGGGCGTGGGCTGCCTTGTTGAAAGATTCGGTTTCCGCAAAACTTTGGCGCTCGCGCATTCAAGAATTTGAATAGAGCGCAATCGCGCCGCAAATCAGAAACTCTCGCCACGCTCACAGCGTAAGCTCTCTTTGCCTGCAATACCCTGAAATCAGGAGAGGACAAAAATGATAACTGCACTGTTGATGCTCGCGCTGTCGGTGGGCGGAGCAAACGAGCCGCCGGCGCAGAAGACTGCAAAGGCCGGTTCGCCCACCAGCGCCAAAATACTTGTGCTATCGGCCATCGATGCGATGGGAGGAGAGGCGAAGCTTCGCGCCATCAAAAGCGTTCGAAGCGAAGGCATCAGCCACGACAATATGCTTGAACAGTCTGAACGCCCGCAGGGTCCCTGGCTGGTCAACTACACCGACTTCATCGAGACGCGCGACAATGAAAACGGGAGGCTGCGACGCGAGACTCGAAGCCGCAACTTCCAGACCGACGGATGGAACTCGCTCAACTCGGTCGTCTCCGGCGGCGTCGCCGCGATAGAAAACAAAGGGCGATTCTTTCCCTTTTTTCCCGGAGCAGCGCAGGAGGCCGAAGAATCGATAGACCTTTCGCCTGAACGCGCGCTGATAGCCGCGCTCGATTCCGCAGACCTTCGCCTGGAAACCGACTCGATGATTCAGGACGTTTCCAATCACATCGTCGCTTTCTCTTTGAAGGGCCATCCAGCGCGCTTGTTCCTCAACGCCGACACCGCGCTGCCTACGGCTGTCGAAATCATCAGCGATCATCCGTTCGATCTGTTCTGGCATGTGTGGGGAGACGCGACGACACGAATTTATTTCTCGCTGTGGACGCTTGAGCCGGGAGGGATTCGCTACCCGCGTCAGTGGGATGTCGAGCGCGCTCGCATGCCTTTCAAGACGATAACCATCACGAAGCTCGCGCTCAATGTCCCCATCGATGAAAAGGCTTTCGCCATACCTGAAGATGTCGGTCGAGCTTATGAGAAAAACAAAACCGCGATTGAAGACCTGCCGCTCGGATGGCGCGGGAGAGGAAAAGTGCAGGAGATAGCCGCCGATGTTGTGAAGATACCCGCAGGCTGGGATGTTGCGATTGTGCGCCAGAAGGACGGAGTGGTCATAATCGAAGCACCGATAGCATCGGGCTATTCGACGAAAGTTCTTGCCGAGGCGGAGCGTCGTTATCCCGGCGCTCGAATCAAAGCGGTCGTCACTACATCAGACGCATGGCCACACCTGGGCGGCATTCGGGAGTATGTCGCGCGAGGCATCCCCGTTTATGCGCTCGATCTCAATCGCCCGATACTCGAAAGAGTCATCGCCGCGCCGAAAAAGAACAATCCCGACGCGCTTCAACAGAGTCCGCGAAAGGCAGTCTTTCGCGTCGTCTCTGGAAAGACGGTGATCGGCGCGGGGGCGAATCGACTGGAGCTTTATCCGA
>CAZPQE010000780.1:0-1634 GCA_964588615.1 uncultured Clostridia bacterium
GCCGATGGTGACGGTCAACATCGGCGGACTTTCGGAAGGCGTATTCGAGAGCGAACTCTTCGGCCACGAAAAAGGCGCATTCACCGACGCGCGGACGGATCGCGTGGGAAGGTTCGAGATGGCCGAAGGCGGAACGCTGTTTATGGATGAGATAGCCAACCTCCCATCGAAGAATCAGCCAAAGCTCCTGCGGGTGCTGGAGACGGGCGAATTCGAGCGCGTGGGGTCTTCGAAGACGCGAACGGCGGACGTGCGGATCATCTCGGCTACCAACGCCGATGTGAATCAGGAAGTGAGCGAAGGCAGGTTTCGACAGGATTTGTTGTTCAGGCTCAACACCGTCGAGATTCATCTGCCGCCTCTGCGCGAACGCCGCGAAGACATTACGCTTCTGGCGGAGTATTTTCTTCGCCAGCACTCGCAGAAGTACAGAAAGAAGCTTATGGGATTCGACCGGGCGGCGATGCAGGCATTGATGCGCCATGCCTGGCCGGGCAACGTGCGCGAACTCGACCATGCAATCGAGCGCGCAGTGCTGATGGCGCAATCAGACACCGTTCAATCATCTGATCTCGGCTTGCAGCCGCGCGAGGCCGCGCGCAGGCTCAACGACATGAGTCTGGAAGAAGTCGAAGCGTTTTTGATTCAGAATACGCTCTCGCAATGCGACGGCAACGTGAGCCGGGCGGCTGAAAAACTGGGGTTGAGCCGCAGCGCGCTTTATCGCCGGTTGCAGCGATTCGGGCTATGATCGGAGAACAGACTCTCAAGGGCATATCTGGCTTGAATCGAAAAAGGGACACGCATCTCACAATCGGGTGGTAAAATGAAGTCTTCGTGGAGGTGAAGCCAAATGACACCGGCAGAGATTTTGAGCGAGATTCTGAAAATGCCTTTGAACGATGCGCGCGAAGTCGCAGAGCAATTGACAAAATATCTGCGCGAGAAAGAAAAAGCTGCGCTCGCGGCAAAACAAATTGAAGAGCAGGAAGATGAATTCGAACGCTATCTTTTAGCCAAAGGCGTAATCAACCACATTCCTGCGCGCGATGAAACGGACGAAGAGTTCGAGACTTTTGAAATGATAGAGGTCGACGGCGAACCGTTTTCTGAAACCATCATTCGTGAACGCCGATAATGGCAGCTTATTTCCTTGACAGCAGCGCATTGGTCAAACGCTTTGCTCAAGAGCGAGGCAGCGCATTTATTTTAAGTTTGTTGCGTCCTTCGGCAAGGAATCGGCTCTATACAGCAAGGATTACAGAAGTTGAAGTTTGCGCGGCTCTGGCAAGACGGCAAAAAGGGAAAACGATTACTGCCATCCAGGCAGCCAAAGGCTTGCGATGTTTACGGCATGATCTATCGCGACGATTTACGCAAGTTTCAATAAACGAAAGTGTGATAGTCGAGGCATCGAGGTTGGCTGAGGCTCACGCTTTGCGCGGGTACGATGCGGTTCAATTGGCAGCGGCGCTGAAAGCAAACAACGAAAGAGTATCGAATGGACTTTCGCCGTTGATTATCGTTTCGGCAGATACCGAATTGAACGACGCATCTCAAGCCGAAGGTTTCATTGTCGAAAACCCGAATGACTATCCGTAAAATCAAAGCCGCACTGCAAGGGTTTGCGGAGC
>CAZPQE010000781.1:0-1632 GCA_964588615.1 uncultured Clostridia bacterium
GGGAGCGAAAGCGTTCGGGCGAAGTCGAGTGGTCAACCGCGCGGCTTGCGGTTTGGAGCGTGGGCGCAATGCTGGCTCAACTGGTGCTGGGGGCGGGATTTCGTCATCGCGTTTTCGGGATCATCCCTCATATCGTGGGAGCGGTCGTCGTCACCTCCATAGTGGTCTGGATGGCGATGAAGGTGATGAGTTGCCATAAGGAAGACCGATACCTGAAGCGCCCGGCGACGATTGCGGTTGTGTTGCTCTTTATTCAACTCTGCCTGGGGCTTGCCGCTTACCTGGCGCGGCTGGCCTCGGCTGACGACCCGCAGCCGCTTGAGCCTATGGTGTCGCTGACGGTCGCTCATCTTTCAGTAGGGGCGTTGATACTGGCCGATCTGGTTACGCTCATGCTCAGATGTTTTCAGTCGCTCGCGCCTGAGAGGGTCAATATTGCTTCGCGGCGAGAGGCAGAGAGCGCGGCAGTTTGAGTTTTTATGGAATCACTGGCTGACAGAGTAATCGATCAAGCGGACGAAAAGCCGTTGTCTCCAGGCGGGAGGCTTGCCGCTTATTTCGAGTTGACCAAGCCGCGAATCACCTTTCTGGTGACGCTGACCTCTGCGGCAGGCTATTGTCTCGCGGCCAGAGAAATCGATCTCATCGGGCTGCTGACGGTTTCGCTCGGAGTCGCGCTGCTTTGCTCAGGCATCTCGACGCTCAATCAATACATCGAGCGCGACCTCGACGCGCGGATGCAGCGGACTCGATTGCGCCCGCTTCCTTCGGGCAAACTCGCCGCGCGCCAAGCCCTGGCTTTCGGGATGATGCTTTCGGCCATCGCCACAGCTTATCTGGCGATAGCCGTCAACGCACTGACGGCGCTGCTCGGAGTGCTGACCTTTGCGTCTTATCTGCTCGTCTACACACCGCTCAAGACGCGCACCACGCTTTCGACCGCCATAGGCGCATTGCCCGGAGCGATGCCTCCGCTTCTGGGATGGGCGGCGGCGCGCGGCCAACTGGGACTTGAGGCGTGGGCGTTGTTTGCGATCCTCTTTTTGTGGCAGTTCCCTCATTTCCTGGCCATCGCCTGGATGTACCGCGACGATTACGCGCGGGCGGGAATACGCATGCTTCCGGTGGTCGAGCCTCAAGGGAGGGTGACTGCGCAGCAGATAGTCGTCTACACGGTTATGCTCGTGCCGGTCAGTTTGCTTCCGGTGAAATTGAATCTTGCGGGCGAGGTTTATCTGGCGGGCGCTCTTGTGCTGGGCGCGGCGTTTTTGTACTTCAGCGCGCGGGCCGCGCTGTCGAAGAAGCTGGCCGAGGCGCGGCTGCTGCTGCTGGCATCGGTGCTCTACCTGCCCGCGCTTTTCGCATTGATGGTGATAAATAAAACGTAAAACGCGAGTGTGTTTTGCGCAATCCTTCCGAGGTGGCGTATATGGGCAAAATCGTAGCCGTGATGATGTGGCTTCTGGTGATAGGAACGGTGCTGCTCTTTGTCGGGCAGAACCTGATTTTCGGAGAGACCCTCTTCTGGTTCCCGGAGACTATTTCCGAAGTCGGCGCGCAGATCGATGCGCAGTTTTCGCGCACGCTGATAGTCGTCGGAGTCGCTTTCGTGCTCTCGCAGGTGGCGCTCGG
>CAZPQE010000782.1:0-1628 GCA_964588615.1 uncultured Clostridia bacterium
CTGAACGATCCCATAGATCAGAGCGGGGCTCGTCAATCCGAGCAGCCACAACGATGCCCGCAGCAGCCAGGGTCTCGTCGATGGAACCTCTTTTTCAATCGTCTCGGACATGTCAGCGGGGCATAGTAGCACACTCGCATTTTCAGATAACAGCGAGCCTTGTAATTTGCGCTTGACTATTCAGTCAAACGCGGTAGAATCGCCACCCGGATCGCTTGCTGAGTTGTTTTGCTCACTCTCGCGTTCTTCCTGGAGTCGTGATGGCTGCGATTGCCGAAAACCGTTTGAGAGACTGGGTTGCGTTGAGCTTCGTTACCGGCGTAGGCTCGCGCACCGCCGCCGCGCTCATCGACCGCTTCGGCTCGCCCTCGGCCTGTTTCGATCAAAGCCGCGCCGAATTAGAGCTCGCGGGCCTCAAACGCGAATCAATCGATGCGATCAAAAGCGATGAGGCGAAGGAGAGGGCCGAGCGCGAACTGGAATTGCTCGCCGGGCTGGGCGGAAAAGTTCTGACCCTGGCGGACGAGGATTACCCTTCCCTTCTGCGCGAAACTTATGATCCGCCCATCACGCTTTATTATCTCGGCGACATCCATCGCGCGCTCTCACGCCCGGCAATCGCCGTTGTCGGATCGCGCGTGTGCTCGACCTACGGAAAAAACGTGGCTGAGATGCTTGCCCGCGAACTGGCTTCGCGCGGGGTGACGATCATATCGGGGCTGGCTCGCGGCATCGATACTGCCGCTCATCGCGGAGCGATAGCCGCAAGCGGGCTGACCATAGCCGTCCTGGGCACGGGTCTCGATGAAATTTATCCGAAAGAGAATCAGAAACTCGCCCAGCAGATCATTTCTCACGGGGCGATGATAACCGAGTTTCCCCTTTCTACTCCGCCGGTGTCGCAGAATTTTCCTTTTCGCAATCGGGTCATCAGTGGGCTTGTCCTGGGTGTTATGGTGGTGGAGGGCGCGGAGCGGAGCGGGTCGCTCATCACCGCGCGCATGGCTTATGAGCAGGGCCGCGATGTTTATGCCGTGCCGGGAAACATCACTTCGCCGAAAAGCTTCGGGCCCAACTACCTCATCAAAGACGGCGCCAAGCTGGTTCAGACCTGGCGCGACGTGGTAGAGGAATTTCCTCTCGATCTCAAATCGGAGATACTGGCAGGCGAAGCCGGAGAGTCGCGCCGCGAGCAGTTGAGCTTCGATGAAGTCGCTTTGTCGAGCGCGGAGCGAAAGCTGTTGAAGCTCATCCCGCAGGACAAAGCCCTGCATATCGATGAGTTGATAATGAGAGCCGGCATGAATTCGGGCGAGTTGATGAGCGCGCTGCTGAGGCTCGAAATGGCCGAGCGCATCCGTCAACTGCCGGGAAAGAAATTCGTGCGCAAACTCTGATCTGAAAAATCGACCTTCTTGACACCACACGATGCGCGACGGTAAAGTCGAAAATTTGAGCGAGCCATCTGAAGACCGCATGGCTGCTCTCTATTTTTTTGAGTTTGAAAATCAATCGACAGGCTGGCCGCTTGTCGGAAATTTTCCGAGGAGTCGGCGACGGCGCTCAGAAAAAATGAAAACTGAAAGTAACTACTCAGCCAGTGATTGCGGCTCTGCCGCTTTGATGTG
>CAZPQE010000783.1:0-1624 GCA_964588615.1 uncultured Clostridia bacterium
TACGGTTAAGCCTTACCAATGAATGCGAACAAGGAACGCAAGCGTCTCGCTTGCTGGTGCATCAGCAAGCGAGACGCTTGCGTTCCTTGTGCCAGCCTTACCTTTTCATCACTACCTCACTTTTTATTTGCTGCCGCTTCAGCTTCGGCCAGTATCTTCTGCAACTCCGGTTTCGAAACCAACCTGCCGTTCAAAATCACCGAATCGATCTTCTGAGTGTTGGCGATATCGATGAGCGGGTTTGCGTAGAGGAGGACGAGATCGGCTATCTTGCCTTTTTCGACCGTTCCCATCAAATCGAGCTTTCCGAGATAGCGGG
Organism: uncultured Clostridia bacterium; assembly: GCA_964588615.1. Classification (GTDB taxonomy): domain Bacteria; phylum Acidobacteriota; class Blastocatellia; order UBA7656; family UBA7656; genus UBA7656. Next base: position 320 of record CAZPQE010000783.1, read on the forward strand.
CCGGGTTGCGCGTGGCCGACTGCAACGCTTGCATAGGCGTCAGCCCCGCTTTGACAAGCAATGCAAGCTCATCGTGCAGACTGAATCCGGGAAAGACATAAGGATTTCCGAGATCGGTGCCCGCCAGTATTTCGACGCCCGCGCGATGCATAGCTCCGACCACCTCTACGTTCTTCTGATACATTCGCTTCCAGCCTTCGTCCCCCTGAGCCGAACGCGGGCGGGCAAACAGACTGCCCTGCCAGTTCCTCTTCACGAAAGGCGCAATGTATTTCAGTCGCGGATCGTCAGCGATCTCAGGATCGCGGATGAAAGCCACCGCCCGCAGCACAACGAGCGTGGGAACCTGTGATGTATTATTGCGACGGAATCGGGCAAACAGCGCGCGGGCCTTCTCTTCGTTGTAAGTCTCGATCAGCGTTTTAGTCTGAAGGCCGATCTGCCTCATCACCGAATTGACCGAGAAATCCGGCTTGGCCATAGCCTCGGCAGTTTCTTTTATCAACTCGTCTTCTTTCGATGAACAGGCAGCAACGATCCCTGTCAGATGCTCTATGCTTTTTTGCCCGGCGTCTGATGCCTCAGAGGCTTTGACCAGCGAAGGCACGTGTCCGGCAAAAGGGAGACCCTGCTTTTTGGCTTCATCGGCGATAGCGAAATAAGCGTCGCGGGGAAGAAGCGAATAGACCTTCACGAATTCCGATCCATCGTTTTTGATTTTCCTCACAGCCGCGCGCGCTTCCGCTTCATTGCTCACGGCAAGCGATCCGGGCCACACGGGTTTCGGCCCATCGACTATCGGCCCTGCGGCGATGAAGCGAGGAGCGATGAGCTTTCCTTCCTGTGTCTGTCTGCGCCAGGATTGAATCTGCGCTATGGGGCCGAACATATCTCTGACTCCGGTCACGCCGTTGGCCGCAAGCAGCCTCAAAAAATCCGCGCTCCAGGCATGCACGTGCATATCCCACAGGCCGGGTATGAGGAATTTGCCGCGCGCATCGATCATTCGAGCGTTGGCAGGGATTTTGACCCTGCGGCCAATTTCGACTATGCGGTCGCCGGAGATGACGACCGTCTGATCATCTCTGGGAGCCGATCCGGTGGCATCGATTATGGTGACGTGAGTCAACGCTATCGGAGAAGCAACCTCAGAGGTTTGAGCCAATGCGGTCGCTTCGATCAAAGCAAGCAATAACAAAGCGCAGATTTTTTTCACAGCTTTCACCTCATAAAACAGTGGTCAGTGGTCGGTGGTCAGTGGTCAGTGGTCAGTGGTCAATGAAGTGTGAAGTAAGAAGAGTGAAG
>CAZPQE010000784.1:0-1608 GCA_964588615.1 uncultured Clostridia bacterium
TTTTTCGGAGGAGCCTTCATGTCGCTGAAGGCGACTCCCTGAAAGGATGAAAAACAGGTGATGACTTCTGCATAACGGACTCCAGACTCCAGACTCTGGACTCCAGACTTTTTTATGAGAAGGAGAATGAATAATGAAGAAACTGTTTTCGATAATCGCTGTGACCGCTTTTTGCTGGGCATGCGCATACGGGCAGACGGGAGGAGATCGCGGCCTTGCGTCGCTTGAAATCGGAGGCGGGAAAGTCAGCGTCGATTACGGGCGGCCTTCTCTCAGAGGCCGCGACCTCGAAGCGATGATTCAGCCCGGACAGGAGTGGCGCATGGGCGCTAACAGCGCGACTACGATGACGACTGATATCGCATTGAAATTCGGCGACAAGGCGGTTCCACAGGGCAAGTACGTTCTCAAGGCCAAGCTGGTAGCCGCGCGCGAATGGGTATTGATGATTCAAAGCGAAGACAAATCGGTTTCTGTAGAAACGCCGCTCAGGTTTCGGAAGGCGGAAAACTCCGCTGAACAGATGACCATCAGTCTCGAAAAAGCGGCAAGCGGGGGCCGCTTCGTTTTGCAGTGGGGAACACTCACTCTTTCCACTGAGTTTCAAAAAGGGTAAGCCGGTTCCTGGTCATGAGCGACGCCGGGTATTGAGCGGCGAAATCTGAGGCCCGATAGATGCACATTCGGAAGCGCATCCCGGACTCGAAAAAATATCTCACAGCCTTCGCCGGGCTGATTTCACTTCTCATCGCTTCTTGTTTCACCGAAAGCGCGGGCCTTCAAGCGCCGCGCGCTGAAGCGGTAAAGCCCGGCAAGCCTCCGGCTCAGTACCTCTTCGACACCTGGACGACCGACAACGGATTGCCTCAGAATTCCGTGTCATCGATCCTTCAGACCCGCGATGGGTTTCTATGGCTGACGACCAATGATGGGCTCGTTCGCTATGACGGCGTGCAGTTCAAAGTTTTCAACGCGGGCAACACGGCGGGTCTCAAAAGCAGCCGCCTTTCGCAGCTATTCGAAGACCGAGATGGCAATCTCTGGATCATCACCGAAGAAGGCTCGCTCATAAAACACAGAGATGGTCTCTTCACTGCTTTCACCGCGCAGGACGGACTGACGGACGAGCGCGTGCTGCGCGTCTACGACGATGGAGGCGGTGCGCTCATCGCAGATACCGCGACAGGCTCCGCTCGCTGGATAGAAAGCAGGTTCGTTCCCGATCTTCGAAGTCAGAGCCACCCCTTTTCCGGGACAGCCTTTCCTGCCAGACCCGCAGTCCTGTGGTATCTCGACGATGCCAGACTGCACAGAGTAGAAAAGGGTCGCGTGACTGCCGTTGTCGAAGCGAGCGGGCTAAGGACTCCGAGAGATATCAAGTCACTTTGCGAAGACCGCGAAGGCGCGCTGTGGATAGGAGCGCCCAACGGCATATTGATGAAATTCAAGGATGGTCGCCTCACTTCTCATTCGCCGAAAGACGGCCTGCCCGACGATCGCATCAACTGCATCCGCGAAGACCTAAGGGGAAACCTCTGGCTCGGGATGGCCAAAAGCGGACTGGCGCGATTCAAAGATGGTCGCTTCACCCGCTACACGACCTCTGAC
>CAZPQE010000785.1:0-1600 GCA_964588615.1 uncultured Clostridia bacterium
CGCGCGCTCGCTTTCTGCAATCGCGTTGAATCGCTCAAGCCCTCGCTCGCCCAGCCACCACAGAGCCTCTTCGTCCGGGCGGTCGGCGAGTTTGAACTCGCGCTTTTCAAACAGGGCCGCGCCTATCGACATCAGGTAAGAGTGATCACCTGCCGGGCGGTCTTTGAATCGGAGCAATCGCCCATCGTCTGAATCGCCGATCATTGGCGCAGAGCCGTCGGGCTTGAGATAGTGGCGCGCGAAGTCGAACATCTTTTCAAGACGGTTGCGATGCGTGAGCGGAAAAGTCGCATGAGACGACCGGCGCAAGGCGAAAAACAGCGCGAAGATTTCCATCACAAGTCGGTGATAACCGATAGCGCCCTCATAGCTCACGCCGTCCGGATAAACCTGTCTCATCAACTCGATGAATAATCTCTTCGCGCTGAAGTTCGTCCATCGGCGAGATTCTTTCAGGTCAGTGAGCGTCGCGCCGATTGACAACAATCCGATAAGATCGGAGAGGTAATGATTGCTCGGCGCGCGATATGAAAACTCAAGGTTGGCGCGGATGAATCGCCCGTGCGCGATGAGTATTTTCAATATCAGCGCGATTCGCTCATCGGTCATCGCGGGCGAGCGCCGGAACATTTCCATGGCAGCGATGATGTTGACGGCGCGTATTGCGGCTTCCATCGGGTTCGTCCAGTTGATGCCGAAATGCGGCGGGTTGGCATCGTTCCACGAAGCGATCTGACGAAGGAATTCTTCCGCGCATCGCTCGTCGTCGGTGAGCAGATAAGCGCGGCCAAGCGCGGTGAGGTGATGCAATCGATTCAACTCCCACGCGACGCGAGCGTCCGGCCTGTCGCCGCGAACTATCGCGAGTCGCGTGAAGTGATCGAGCGGCCATCGAAGGGTCGAGAATGGGTCTGTAAGCCAATCGATCCGGGGGCCGAAATCGATTATGCGATTGAAGACCTTGATTCGATGTTTGATTATTTCATCAGCCTCGCGCGCGGCTTCGTCGCTGGAATGAGGAAAGATATGTTTGATTATCTGCGCGGTGCCCGCTGTATCGGCAAGCCCCGGCGTGAGGTGAACTCTTTTGCCTCGGCGTATGCGCTCTGCGACATCAGCGAGAGGCTTGTGGAGCGCGCGCCGCAGGTCGAAGTCGGAGAGGTAAGCGCGTTGGATGCTGTCTGTGGCGCGGCTCAAAGAATGACGGATCGCGCGCCGGGATCGGACGAGCAATTCGCCCGCGATTTCGTCCGCCGTCATGCCGCGCAGTTTTTTTCTTATTTCCCCTATGCGCATGTGAGAAAAGAGAGCGACGCTCTGAAGGTGTACCTTAGTTGGTTGTCGAGTCGGTGGCAAGCTCTTCTCACTTTGATTCCGGTTGCAATCGGCGATCAAAGAAAATAGAATGCGCGCGTTCAGTCGCACAGTTGCGCGTTGACTCAGACTCTCATCACTACGAGTATGGATATCCTTCTGGCATTCGTGGCGCTCATCCTGCTGGCAGGCGCGCTATTGGCCATCGTGCTGCCCATCCTGGCTCTGGCTCAGACGCGGCGCACGAAATACGAACTGCTGCGTCGAATCGAACGCCTCGAAGCTA
>CAZPQE010000786.1:0-1556 GCA_964588615.1 uncultured Clostridia bacterium
TGAAAAAATCGGCCTGTTCTATGCGTATGCGATTCGCATCGGGCATACTGGCAAGGCGATGGCGAAGCCTGTCAAGATAATCTTGATTGATCTCGAAGCCGAGGATAGTTCGCGCGGCGGGGAACTCCTGAGCGGCGGCCACAACGAAAGCGCCCGTGCCGCAGGTCGGCTCGATTATCACATCAGGCTGAATCCCTAAGGTCGAGAGGCGTTTGCACAGATCAGAAGCCAACTCGTCAGGGGTTTGAAAATCCCCGAATTCGATCCGTCTTTTTTTCTCGGCTGCGTTCATTGGCTTTTATAAATAGTGGTCAAGAAAATGTTTTCGTTCGTAGTACCGGCTTGAGGCGGAAGTTTCGCCTGCTAATACTTCCGCCTTAAGGCGGGACTACCGACTTCTTTTTCCTGAAGTCTATACCATAAGTTTATGCGGCCCGAAAGTTCGTTCTTCAGTTCTTCAGGATAATGCTTAGTGCCATTTAGTTTTTACGAAACGGATGACCTTTTCACGGTCGCAACGATCAGGGCGAGCGGTGACTCGTTGACTCTTCATCGAGGGAGCGATGATCCGACGTTTCACCTGCGGGATTCTCCGTTCCATAGCCGAAAATCAAATGACCCTACGTTCTCACCTTACTGGAATCTGCGGATCGGTTTGACTGAGCTTTCGCCGTTGAGTTAGTATGAAGGCCCGTGAAGGGAGAAGCCGTAGCGATCATCCCTGCGCGGTTCAACTCGACAAGATTGCCGGGCAAGCCTCTCCTCCCCCTCGATCAAATCCCGATGATTATGCATGTCGTCGAACGCGCTCTGCGAGCCAGTCTCGTGTCGCAGGCCATAGTCGCAACCGACGACCACCGCATACTCGATGCGGTGCAAAAACACGGAGGAGAGGCGCGCATGACTTCCGCCCTCGCTCAGTCGGGCACTGACCGCATCGCTGAAGTCGCCCGCTCGCTCCCTGACTCGATCATCGTCAACGTGCAGGGAGACGAGCCGCTGATCGAACCATCGACCATCGATGCGGCCATAGAAGCTCTGATCTCAGACACCGAGGCCCACATCAGCACCACAAGCGAGCCGATAACTTCAGTCGAAGACGTATTCAACCCCGGCGTGGTCAAGGTAGTGACTGACTCGCGCTCGATGGCCCTTTATTTTTCCCGCTCCCCGATTCCTCACCTCAGACCTGCCCCCGGTCTTACGCTCGAAGAATCGCTCGAAGGGGACGCGACGCTGCTCGCGCATTTCAGAAAGCATTCGGGACTCTATGCCTATCGCGGCGATTTCCTTCAGAAGTTCACTCTGTTGCCGCAGTCCCGACTCGAAAAACTGGAAAGCCTCGAACAGCTTCGCGCGCTGGAAAACGGATTTCGCATTCGCGTCGTCGAAGTCGCTCACCGATCTATCGGCGTCGACACCGAGCAGGATTACTTGAAAGTCAAAAAGATGATCGAAGGAGAACAGCTATGACCAAGTATATTTTCGTCACCGGCGGAGTGGTATCGAGTCTGGGCAAGGGGCTGGCCGCAGCCTCCATCGGCTGCCTGCTCGAA
>CAZPQE010000787.1:0-1555 GCA_964588615.1 uncultured Clostridia bacterium
GATGAATGACGAGAGGAAATATCATCGTCACGCCGAGGAAGACGAAGAACCACTTTCGTCCCGCTGTCTCGGTAATCAATATCGTGATGCCGATGCAGATGAAGAATTTCAGCGCCCTTCTCCATTTGGGCGTGCCTTCCTCGAAATGGCCGAACAGAATGTTGCCCAGAGCGAAACCGCTCGCGGTGATAGCTATTTCAAACCACATACTCTTACTCCTTCAAAAATGCACAGCAGGCTGCCAGCCTGGGGATCCCCCGAATTTTCCTGTCTTCAGGGGTGAGTCTGGCCGCCTGTTGTACATTGCCGACTCCTTCAGAGTCGCAGGCACGGCAAACCGACGAGCCTCCGTTTCTATCCTTCGGCGTTGAGACTCGCTTACCGAACCGCGCCTCTTTCATGTCATATATCTCAAAACATCGCCCTCGCCCGTCTTTTCTGCCACAGGCTCACCATCCAGTCGCCAAGCAGAATGACCAGAATGGAAATGCCCGCCGCAGGCATCAGCAGTCCGAGCAGGCATATCACTGCTATCAACCACTTCGCAGGCTTGAAAGCTTCGGGCTTTTGCGGAAATCCCGTCTTGCCGCGCGGCCTGCGCTTCCACCACATCACCGCGCCGGTCACGCTCATAGCCACGATCAGAAGACAAACCAGCGTTGCGAGAATTTTCGTCGGCATCCCGTAAATAGAGCCGACGTGTATCGGATAAGCCAGCAACCTCGCGACGGCCATCGCCGATAAATCTTTCAGACGGATGCTATCGATCACCTCGCCCGAATACTGATCGATGAAGAGATTGGAATAGGTCGAAAGATTGTCCGTCTTTCCGCAATAAACCGAATAGCTGTTCTCGCCCGTGTGCGGCAGATCGACGAACAACTCTTTTTCGCTCTGCTCCCTCGATGCGACTGCGATGATGTCGTCTACGGTCAACGGCTGCGCGCCTTCTCTGACGACGGAGTTCGGCGGATTGAGGTAGCTCGGCGGATAGGCGTTCGTCAGATACGCCGTCGCATCATAAGCGCGCCCGAAGAGTTGGGTGAAAAACAATCCGGTGAACATCACGAGAAACGCCAGCAGAGAGAAATAGAACCCCGGCACAGTGTGCCAGTCGCGCCAGATCGCGTAACTTTTTCCTCTGACGCGCGGCAGCCAGACGCCTTTGAGTTTCTGGCTGCCCCGCGGCCACCATAAATAAATTCCCGTGATGACGAGTATCACGCCCCAGCTTGTCGAAAGCTCTACGATCACTCTTCCCGTTCCCCCTGCGAAGAGCGTGCGATGAATCTTCAAAACGATGTCGAAAAACGAATCGCCGTACTCGCTTTGCCCCTGCACCGCGCCCGTGTGTTGATTGACATAGACGTAGAGGTAACGATCCGGCTCCTTATGAAAAAAAATCTCGGTTGCGAGCGCGGGGTCTTCTGAAATCAGCGCCCCGTGCGCCTCGAATCCTTCAGGAACTACCGTCCGCGCGTTGGCGAGTTGTTGTTGATACTGGTTCGTAGACACTTTTTTAACAAGCGATTGATAGTGCATACACCACTACCTA
>CAZPQE010000788.1:0-1545 GCA_964588615.1 uncultured Clostridia bacterium
GCTGACGGGCGAGCGAGATGAGTGTTGTCCCCGGCCCGACTTCGATCAGAACGCAATCGGGATGTCCGAGCGCGCGCTGCAAACCGTCGGCAAAGCGTACCGTCTGACGAAGATGCCGCGCCCAATAAGCATGATCGGTCGCCTCACTGTCGGCAATCCAGTCTCCAGTGGTATTTGACACGAAAGGAACGGTTGGCGGCGAAAGCGTGATCGAAGCGATGTCTTTGGCGAATCCATCGCTGAACGGATCGAGCAGGCTGGAATGAGCCGCGACGTTTATCTTTATGCGATGGCTGTCGATTTGTCTTGCGGCAAGCTCTTTTTCAAGTTCTGCGATCTCTCCCGTCCTGCCGCTGACGACTGTAAGCGACGGGCCGTTGACGGCGGCTATCGAAAGATCGCCGATGAGCAACGCGCGTGTCTCACCTTCCGACAGAGGCACGATGAGCATGGCCCCTTCGGGCATCTGCTCGAATATCTGTCCCCGCAAAGCGACTATAGCCAGAGCGTCTTCGAGCGACATGACGCCGGACAGGCAGGCCGCAGTGTATTCTCCCAGACTGTGGCCGATCATCGCCGCAGGTTTCACTCCCCACGACATCCACAACTGCGCAAGGGCATATTCGGTGATGAAGACCGACAGGACGGAGTTGAGCGGGTTTTCGAGTTGCTCGCGGGCCGATGAAATTTCTTCATCGCGCGGGAACATACATTTTCTGAGACCCTGGCCGAGTTCGGGCGCGAGCAATTCGAAGCATTGATCGATGGCTTCACGATAGACCGATTCGTTGTCGTAGAGTTCCGCGCCCATGGAGGGATACTGCGCGCCTCCGCCGGGGAACATGAAAACTATGTGCGGGTCGCCTTCTCTGGCTCTCCCGGTGTGGACTCGTCGCGGGTCGCCGAGCGCCTCTATCGCATCATCGAGGTCGCGGCAAACGACCGCGCGCCGGCGCTCGAACGGCTTTCGACCGAGCTTCAATGTGTAGGCTGCATCGGCGAGGTTCGTTCCGGGGTTGCTTTTCAGATAGTCGGCAAGCCGGGCTGTGGCAGCATCGAGAGCAGATGCAGTTCGGGCGGAAAGCAGAATCAACTGGTGAGGTCTCGACGGCCCTGAAGCTTCGGTGGCGGGAGATTCTTCCACCACCACGAAGGAGTTCGTTCCGCCCACGCCGAGCGAATTGACGCCCGCGCGGAGAGGCGAGCCGTCCGCCTCCCAATTTTCGTATGAAGAGCAGACATAGAACGGGCTGTTTGCGAAATCTATCGCCGGGTTGGGCCGCTCGAAGTTGAGGCTTGCAGGAATACCCTTGTGCCTGAGCGCCAGCACGGTCTTTATCAACGAGGCCACGCCTGCCGCCGTGTCGAGGTGTCCGATATTGGTCTTGAGCGATCCGATGGCGCAGAAACCTTTCCTGTCAGTGCTGGCGTTGAAAGCCTGCGTGAGTGCGGTTACTTCTATCGGGTCGCCAATCGATGTGCCAGTGCCATGTGTTTCGATGTAGGTGATCGTCTCCGCAGCGACTCCTGCTACGGCTATCGCCT
>CAZPQE010000789.1:0-1542 GCA_964588615.1 uncultured Clostridia bacterium
CGCCATCGAGGGCTTCGGCATAAACGAGCGTCGCCGCCGAATGCGGATTCCATCTTACAGAGCGCGGCCCTTTGCGCACGCCGCCGGTCGGAGTGTTTTCGGCCACAGGCAGCGACGCGATACGGTTGACCAGCGATCCGCGCTGATCCCAAACTTCAAGCTCATGAGCGAAGCCGCTGTATGGCACGTAGTAGCTATAGGGGGTCACTACGAGCGACACGAAGAGGTAGCGACCGTCGGGCGAGATGGAAACGTCATCGAAGATGGCGGGCTTGCCTATGTCGGTCGCCTTGCCTGACTGAAGATCGATCTTTACGAGTTGCGAAGTGAAATAATGTTTGAACAGGGCTTCATCGTGGGCATTTTGCAGGAGGTCCTGAAAAGTAGCGACCGGCGCGCGCTCGCCTCTGGTCTCCTGAATTTTCGGCCCGGCAGGAATTTCAGGAGCTTTCGGCTCCGGCCCCCGGTCTTTAGGCACGGTGGCGCAGACAATCCCGCTTGAGTCGGGCAGCCATCGGAGGGGCGAGCCGGTCGTGGAGTTCATCATTACAGAAGCGATCTTCGCTGATTTGCCCGACGCCGTATCAGCCACCCACAGTTCAAGCCCGTTGCCGATGTGTTGAACGAAGGCGATCTTTCGACTGTCGGGTGAGAAACTGACATAACCGAGTTTGGGTTGAGCAGGGAGTTGAATATCGCGCCGGGAGCCGGAAGCCAGATCGACGAGTGTGAGGCGCGTGATGCCCTGAGCCGTGAAGTTGGCTGACGCGCGCGGGCTGATGCGAGCGCCCGCCAGTCGGTACATCGGCTGGGAGAGATCGGCTATCGAGGGCATCGAGGGCCGATCGAGCAGCAGCAGCCAACGCTGGTTGGGGCTTGTTTGAGACGCGGGAAAGGGCAAGGCTTCGAGCATCGCCACGATGTCGGCAGAAGGTTTCTTGTACTCGGTTTGAGCTAATGAAACGGTTGAAGCAAGCGTCAGGATTGCGACGATCAACAACGCGCGAACTTTCATATCGACCTCCTCAGGACAGGTACAGCCGTCGGCCAGCCTGCTGAGTTCTAATTTTCATCCTTTCAGGGTGTCAACAGGCTGGCAGCCTGTTCTACATCGACGATCCCGTCGGGTTGGAAATGCGTGGCGCGTCCACTGCTCGACGATCACGGTCGCCGCGCTCGCTGTCGTGAAGCGTAATGGCAATCTTACTGCGCGCGCGCCGCCCGGCGCGCGCGCTCAATCCTCATCGATGATTTCTATTCGCATCGAAACCTGAGCCGCCGCGCCCAGCATAGCCGACACGCTGCAATATTTGGTCTCGGATAATTCGACAGCGTGAGCGGCGGCCTTCGGATCGATGTTTTTGCCGCGCAGTTTGTGAAGCACTTCTATTCGGGTGTAAATGCGCGGATGCTCCTCGCGTCGTTCGGCGCGGATTTCTATTTCGTATCCGGTCACGCGCTGGCGTTTCTTCTCAAGTATGGAAACGATGTCCGCGCCCGCGCAGCCGCCAAGCGAAAGCAACAGCAACTCCATAGGAGTGG
>CAZPQE010000790.1:0-1538 GCA_964588615.1 uncultured Clostridia bacterium
CGGGCTTACATCGAGATGGTCAGAAGCCGTCTGGATGTGAACCGCGAGTGGTGCGAAAAGTTCGAAGCGGAAAATTATTCGAATGCGCCTTTGCTTGACGAGCCGCCTGAATACGACACGGAGCGTCGCAGAGGAAGCCTTCAACCGCAGTTCGCGCTTATAAGCAACACTCAGCCGTCGCGCTGGTTCGAGCCTGACAGCGGGCGGCCCGTTTTGTTTCTGGTCAATCCTGAAGGCGCTCCCAATCCGCAGATAATGGATGACATCGATGCGGCGATGGAAGCGTGGTCGAATGTGCCAGGCTGCACGATGCGCGTATTCAACGGAGGAACCGCTTCCGTTTGCGCCCGCTTCAGCGGAGCCAATGCCATCGTGTTCAACAACTGCGACGGTCGCTTCGCGCCTACTCCTGATTGCGCCAGGATAATCGCGCTCGGAGGGCTGCGCTGGACTACCTCTCAACAGAAGATGGTCAACGGCACTCTGTTCAACAGAGCCAACTTCGGATTCATCTCGTTCAATCCTTATTCGGCATGCAGTTTTTCAAATCACTGCGATGTGCGCGAGATCGCAACCCATGAGATGGGTCATGTGCTGGGGCTGGGGCATTCGCAGTTTTCAGACGCCACGATGGCATCCTTTGCGCACTTCGACGGTCGCTGCGCTTCCATCAGGCAGGATGATATGGACGGGATAACTTACATCTATCCCGAAGAAGACGGCGGCGGCGGGCCTCTGGCGATAACGACTGAAGCGCCGATGCCCGATGGAGTGTTCGGCACATACTATTTTCAGATAGTGGTGGCGCGCGGAGGAAGCCTGCCCTACACCATCAGCATCGTTCCCGGCGCGGGCCGCGTGCCCACCGGGATGAGTTGGACTACCAGAGGTCACATCAGCGGGTATGCGGTCGAAAGCGGCACGTTCAATTTCACCGCGCAGGTGAGAGACCGTCAGGGGACGGTCGTGCAGAAGAATTTTTCAATCGTCATAAGACCGCGCTCGCAGGGGTACGATTCGCATTTCATATCGCAGACGGTTCCGATGACAGTCGAAGCGGGCGAGACTTTCGCGGCCAGCCTCAGATGGCTCAACACCGGCGCTCCGACCTGGGAAAACGCCAGCCGTGTGAGCATCGCTTCGCAAAATACGACGTGGGGAACCGACAAATTCTCGCTCATCGATTATCTGGTTCCCACAGGCCAGACGCTCGAATTCGCTTTCACCGCGCTCGCGCCCGCGACTCCGGGCGTCTACGATTTTCAGTGGCAATTATCGAGAGAAGGCGCGGGGCCGTTCGGCGAAGCCTCGACTAATCTGCGCATCACCGTCGTTCGCACTGCGCCGACTGTAACGAGCGCGTCGCCGATTGAAGGAACACAGGGCGCGGCCTTTTCACATCAACTCACGGCAAGCGGCGGCACGACTCCTTACACCTGGTCTGTCATTGGCTCGCTTCCTTCGGGACTCACTCTCAACTCGACGAGCGGATTCATAACCGGCACGCCTTCTTCGGCTGGCACTTTCAATTTCACCGT
>CAZPQE010000791.1:0-1533 GCA_964588615.1 uncultured Clostridia bacterium
TCATATTCGACGCCAACTATCAGGCGAAACCCGCTTACACGGCTCTCAGAGAAGCGCTCGAACAGGGAGTGGATTTGACTCCGAGGATCAGGGACGCTGTGAAGACCGGCAAGAAGCTCATCATCACCGGCGAGAGGTTCGTCCAAGGCGCGGAACTTTACATGAATGGCGCGAAGCAGAAGAAAGTTTCGAACGATTCGACAAATCCGTCGACGACTCTGGTGGCCAAAAAATCGGGCAAGGTTGTTAAATCGGGCGACCTTCTGAGGGTGAGAAACCCTGACGGGCTGCTATCGAACGAGTTCGTTTATCCCTGATCGATGAGAGAGGATCAAACCTCAGGATGAAGATCACAGACATAAAAGCTACCACTGTCACTGTTCCGATCGAAGCTCCGCTTCGTCATGCGAACGGATGTCACTGGGGTCGCTTCGTTCGCACTGTCGTGGAAGTCGAAACCGATGAAGGATTGATCGGGCTTGGCGAGATGGGCGGGGGAGGCGAATCGGCTGAAGCAGTATTTCGCGCGATGAAGAATTATCTGGTCGGTCACGACCCGGCCCGGCTCGAAGAGATGCGCTTTCTGATTGCCAACCCTACGGCTTCGCTTTACAACAATCGAACACAGATACTGGCCGCGCTCGAATTCGCCTGCCTCGATGTGCTGGGGCAGAAGTGGGGCGTTTCGGTTTCTGAAATACTGGGAGGGCGTTTGCGCGACCGCGTGCCTTTCGCGTCGTATCTTTTTTTCCGTTATCCGAATCCCGCAGACGGCGAGGGCGAAGTGAGAACCCCTGAGCAACTCGTCGCGCACGCGCGGGAGTTGAAACAGCATTACGGCTTCACCTCGCACAAGCTCAAAGGGGGAGTGTTCCCGCCCGATTATGAACTTGAGTGTTATCGCGCTGTGGCTTCTGCGCTCAAAGGAGACCGGTTCAGATTTGATCCCAACGGCGTCTGGTCTGCAGAAGAATCGATATGGTTCGGCCAACAGATCGAAGGCATTCGCAACGATTATCTTGAAGACCCTGTGTACGGGCTGGCGGGGATGCGGCGGGTGCGGGAAAAGATTCGCATGCCGCTAGCTACGAACACGGTAGTGGTCAACTTCGAGCAGCTTGCGTCAAACGCGCTCGACACGGCAGTCGATGTGGTGTTGCTCGACACGACATTCTGGGGCGGCATCCGACCGTGCGTGAAGGCAGCGGGCGTGTGCGAGACATTTCAACTCGGCGTCGCGGTGCATTCATCGGGCGAGCTCGGCATTCAACTGGCGACGATGCTGCATCTTGGCGCGGTGATTCCGAACCTGTCCTTCGCCGCCGACGCGCACTATCACCATCTCGCAGATGACATCATCGAAGGCGGAAGGATGAAATACGAGGGAGGCGCGATAGCCGTGCCTGCGGGGCCGGGGCTTGGTGTGAAGCTCAATCGTGACAAGGTAGCCGAGTACGCGGAGCTTTACCTGAGACTCGGTTCGTACCCTTACGATCAGGACCCGCTTCGAAAGGGCTGGACGCCGTTGATTCC
>CAZPQE010000792.1:0-1530 GCA_964588615.1 uncultured Clostridia bacterium
CCAAAATGAATTGGAAAGGTAATTTGCGTTCTCACGGGATAATTCGATATGAAAGCCCTTCTGTCGAGCGGGTACTCGGATACACCCCGGAAGAACTCATCGAAACGCATGCTTCAGAGCTGATTCATCCCGACGATGTTCAAAGGGTGACTGATACGCTCAGAGTGGGGCTTCCGATCCTGCGATTCAGCGCGCCCATCGTGCTGAGAGTCAGACACAAGGACGGCTCCTGGCGCATTGTGGAAGCGGTGGGAACCAATATGATCGATGACCCGGTTATCGCCGGCCTGGTCATTACCTCCCGCGACATCACTGAGCGAGAACAGATGGAAGAGGCTCTCCGTCGAAGCGAGCACGAGTATCGCAACCTGTTCGAGAACGCCAGCGATTCGATACTCATCTTCGACCCCGAAACCGAAATCATAATGGAAGCCAACAACAAGGCGGTCGAAACCTACGGCTTCGACCGCAGCGAACTCATCGGCGCGAGTTTGAAACTGCTCACAAGGGATGTGAAGCGAGGGGAGAAGATAATCCGCGACACGCTTGAGCAGGGGCGCATAGAGAATTTCGAAACGGTTCACTTTCGCAAGGACGGCTCTCCAGTAAACATACTGGCAGCCGGCATGCTCATAAAATACCTTGGCAAACAGGCCATACATATGACCGCCCGCAACATAACCGATGTCAAGAGAATGCAGCAGCAGTTGATGCAATCGGACAAGCTGGCCGCCCTCGGTCAGATGATCGCCGGGGTCGCCCACGAACTCAACAACCCTCTGACCTCAGTCATCGGCTTCACCCAGTTGATGCTGATGACTAATTCGCTCGACGAGCAGTTGCGCGAAAACCTTGAAATCGTCCGCCGCGAAGCCGAGCGCACCCGAAAGATAGTCCAGAACCTGCTCTCGTTTTCCCGACAGCACAAGCCCGCCCGCGTCGAAGTCGACCTCAACCTTCTGCTCAACCGCACCCTCGAACTGAGGGCTTATGAAATGAGCGTCCACAACATTTCAGTCGACCGCCGCTACAACCCCGTGCCCGGCATACTGGCCGACGAGCATCAGATGCAGCAGGTCTTTCTCAATATAATCGTCAACGCCGAACAGTCCATGCACGCGAACGCATCCGGAGGGAGGCTGACCATTTGCACCTCGTTTGAAGAGACAAGCGTCGGAGGGTATGTGAAAGTGGTCATCGAGGATGACGGGCCGGGAATCCCGCTCGAAAATCTGGATCGGCTGTTCGATCCCTTCTTTACCACCAAGCCGATAGGGAAGGGAACCGGACTCGGATTGTCGATCAGCTACGGCATAGTCAGAGAGCACGGGGGGACGATTCACGTCGAGAGCGCGCCCGAACAGGGAGCGCGGTTCGTCATAGAACTTCCAGTCACGCCCGCCTGAAGGCGCTGCTGGCACGCCCGCAAGCCGCGATGCTACTATTCATCTTCGATTATTATGCAAGCGCACATCGTCACATTCGGTTGTCAGATGAACGAGTACGACACGCACGCCATCAAGTCGGAAC
>CAZPQE010000793.1:0-1504 GCA_964588615.1 uncultured Clostridia bacterium
AACTGGAACCCTTCTTTGAAAGCTGCGCGGGCCGATTCCACAGAGTCGCAGACGGCAAAGCGCGCGGTCGGGATGTGGTGACGCTGTATGAACTGCTTGGAAAAAATCTTGCTGCCTTCGAGCCGCGCAGCCTGCGAGGACGGCCCCACAACCCGCAGCCCGCGCGATGCGAACACCTCCGCGATGCCCGCGACGAGCGGCGCTTCAGGGCCGATGAAAGTGAGATCAGCCGATACGGATTCAGCAAGCGCGGCAAATTCCAGCGGGTCGTTTGTCGAAGCGGGCAGACAGGTCGCAGTTTGAGCGATGCCCGCATTGCCCGGCGCGCAGTAGAGGTTAGTCGTGTGAGGGCTCTGAGCGAATTTCCAGCAGAGCGCATGCTCGCGCCCGCCCGATCCGATTACCAGTAGGTTCATAGTGGTCAGTTGTCAGTGGTCGGTGGTCGGTGGTCGGCGGTCGGTGAAATTCGCAACGTGAAGATGAAAGAAATAGCTGCGCGAAGATTCAAACTCAGAGCAACAATAAGCCCCGATTATCAAAATAACTGACCACCGACCACTGACAACTGACCACCGCTCATCGTCTCCATTCATCGATCAACGAAGCTACCAGCGCCGTCCATCCCGTCTGATGGCTGGCTCCCACGCCTGCGCCGTTGTCGCCGTGAAAGTATTCGTAAAACAAAATGTAATCCCGCCAGTGCGGGTCTTCCTGAAATTTCCGGGTCCCGCCGTAAACCGGGCGACGGCCATTCTGGTCGCGGGTGAAAATCCTTATCATTCGATTGGCCGCGTCTTCGGCAATCTCCGAAAGCGTCATCTCGCGTTCGGGGTAAGCCGGAAGTTTCAACTTGAGCGTAGGCCCGTAAGCCTTGCCCAGTTTTCTCAATGACTCGATCATCAGAAAGGAAGTCGGGAACCACACCGGCCCGCGCCAGTTCGAATTGCCTCCCTTAATCTTGTTGTCCGATTCGGCAGGCTCGTAATGCACCTCGGCCTCTCCGAATATGAACGGGCTCTGCTCGTGATATTTCGAGAGGCTGCGAATGCCATAGTCGGACAGAAACTCTTTTGGATCGAACAAGCGATCCAGTATGCGCTTGAGTTGTTCTTCATTGACTATGGCCAGCACATAAACCTTCATCCCTTCGTGCTCGATCAACTGGCAGCAGCGTTGAACTATGTCCTGTCGGTTTCGAACGAACCATTCGAGGTTCGAGCGGAATTCGGCGAAGGGATTTATCCAATCGACTTCCAGTCTCTCGATGGCATAAAGCGGAATGAGACCTACGAGCGAGCGCACGCGGAATTTGTGAAAACTCCCGTCCGGGTAGCGCAACACGTCGTAAAAGAAACCGTCTCTCTCGTCCCACAGCGAATAATCCCGCCCGCCCATGTGCTTCATCGCCGCGCCGACGTAGATATAATGCTGGAAGAATTTCGTGGCCAGACTCTCGTAAACCTGATTCTCTTTTGCAAGCTCAAGGGCGATTCGCATGAGGTTC
>CAZPQE010000794.1:0-1503 GCA_964588615.1 uncultured Clostridia bacterium
TGACTGGCGGATGAGAAATTTCAAAACGGCATCTCAAGTCGAAGCGTTTTTTTGTCGGTCATATCGCTCACCGTAATTGAATTAGGTCCTGATGTCGTTCCAACGCTGATGTAGATGAAGTATTTCTTATTCGGTTCGAGTGTCCATTCTTTCATACAGTCAGGGAGCTTTTCTTCGCGAATGAATTTCGGATACTCGTTTTCATGTATCCTTTTTATTGAATCAACTGAGCCATTTTCTCTGGTTGTCAGCGTGAAAGTATAAACAAATCTAAAGGCGGCGGCTCTGCCTGAGTCAGTAAACTCAATAGCGCATATCTTGATCGTTTGCGATGACCGTATTTCAGTCGTCTGACCTGACAGCGGCGCTGCTGCCAACACGACAGCAATCATTGGCATAATGAATCTATGAATCAACTGAGACATGCTGTCGCTTCCTTTCACTTCCCTTTAAACTCCGGCTTGCGCTTCTCTCTGAATGCGCGGATGCCTTCCCGGTGATCTTCCGTCCTCAGCAACACGCTTTGGCCGAGTGATTCGAGCAAACGACCTGTTTGAAAATCGCTCGTCACCGAGTGCCACAAAATTCTCTTCGCAAGCCCCAAGGCTTCAGGCGCGCGGGTGAGCAGATGCTCGGCCAATGCGCGAGTGTGACTCATCAACTCATCCCGTGCGACGACGCGATTGATTAGTCCTATGCGCTGGGCTTCCTCTGAGGAGATCATCTCGCCTGTAAAGATCAACTCTTTCGCTTTGCCATAGCCTATCAGTCGAACTAGCCGCGAACATCCGCCCGCGCCCGGTATCAACCCGATGTTGTTTTCACGAAAACCGAATCGCGCCTCTTCCGACGCTAGCCGCAGGTCGCACGACAAAGTTACCTGAAGCCCTGCGCCTGTGCAGGGGCCGTTGATGGCAGCAAGCACGGGTTTTTCGATCAACTCAAGCTCGTCGAAAAACTGTGTGAGCCTTCGACTCTCAGCCCGAAACCGGGCAGTGTTCCATTCTCTCTCGAAGTATTCGATATCGCCTCCGGCGGAAAAAGCGCGGCCCGCGCCCGTCAATATCACGACGCGGATTTCATCGTTGGTTTGAAGCTCAATCAAAAGGCGCGCGAAGTCCTCGCGCATCTCTTCGTTGATCGCGTTCAACTGATCAGGCCGGTTGAGCGTGACGGTGGCGATGCGGTTTTCAAGCTCAAATAGGATTGTCTTGTAATTCATCGCTTTCCTGCTGAACGTATGGTTATGTCAGCTTGCCGAGGCATGAACGGCGAGAGGGAATCCTGACGCAGAGACGCAGAGTTTATGCAGAGAAGAGCCGTCAACTCTTTGTTCCTGCCATCTCAACATCCTGTTTACTCAGCCGGTAGAAAGCCGGCCACTGACCACCGATCACTGACCACTGCTACTTCGTGCTCACAACCACAGCTTTGGTTTCGGTGTAGTAATCGAGCGCCTCTATCCCATGCTCTTTGCCGATTCCGGATTGCTTGAAGCCGCCA